>JASJBO010000415.1 GCA_030066475.1 Myxococcota bacterium | reverse complement strand
GGTCGACGACGGCGCGCCGCACCCCGAGCGCGACCTCGGGCGGGCGCAGCACCAGGTCGACCCGGAGGTCCCCGCTGCCGGCCTCGGCGATCGACGGCACGCGCAGGTCGGTCCAGCCCGTGTACCCGGTGGCCGGCGAGAACGCGACCACCCGCAGCGCATCGCCCGGCGCGGCGCCGGCCTCCGATCCGTCCACGGGGCTGACCAGTGCCAGCGCCCAGCCGCCGGTCGAGAACGGACCGTCCGGCGCGGCGACGGCGCGCACCTCGGCCAGCGGGGTGGGGTCGAACGAGCCGCTGGCGTCGGCCTCGAGCACGAACAGGCGGATCGCGTCGGCGTCGGCGTCCGACAGCTCCACGAGCTGCCCGCCCTCGATCCGCGTGTCTGCGCCGACCGGCACGAACTCGCCGGCCTGGTTCACGAGCGAGACGTCGCCGCCCAGGAACACGCGGTCCACCACGATGTCCGGCACGAGGGTCTCGCCGGTCGGGGCGGGCTCCACCGGCTCCGACTGGTAGGCCGCGAGCTGGGGGGCGTCGCCCTCGCCGCCCAGACTGGTCGGCACCAGCGCGAAGACGCGCAGGGCGAACAGGTTGCGCAGCGGCAGCGGCAGCGTGTAGTGGCCGTCGGCGTCGGTGCGCACGCGGCTGTCGCTGGCCGCCACGTCCACCAGCACGTCGGGGATGCCGGCGCCGGTGGCGTCGACCACGCGTCCCGCCAGGAAGGCGCGCGCGCCGGCGGGCGCCGCCACGTCGTCGCCGCCCTGCGGGAAGAACCCGACGAACGAGAAGTGCTCGACGCACGGCTCGACCGAGACCACCGACGATCCGTCGGCCGTCACCTCGCCCTCGCACAGCACCTCGAAGTCGCGCAGCGACCCCTCGAAGCTGAAGATGTCGACCCGCTCTCCGGGCGCGAGCCCGGTGCGATTCGGGAAGCGCACGAAGCAGGGCGGATCGAACTCGGTGCCGCCCGGCTCGAGGTTCACCAGCAGCGCCGGCGCCGAGCCATCGGGCAGGCGGCCGGGGATGTGGCTCGGATCCACGGCCGTCGCCGTGACGCGGCCGTTGGCCTTGCCGTCGGGGAAGGTGGCCGACTCCGCGAACACCTCGAGCTCGAAGCCCTCGAGCGCGCCGGAGAACTCGAGCATCTGGTCGCGGGTGCCATCCACGAGCCGGGCGCTGGCGCGGTCGATCGGGGTGAGCGTGACCGGACGCCCGAGCACGTTGTCGACGCCCGCCTGCACCTGGACGTCGCGCAGGATGCGCGAGAAGCGCCCTCCCCCGCCGACCTCGGAGCCGTCGACGACCAGCACCTGCAGGCCGGCCGGAACCGCCTCGAGCGTGAAGTTGCCCTGGGCGCCGCTGCGCGCCTCGCGGTCGGTGCCCTCGAGCGCGACCCGCACGCCGGCGAGCGGGCGGGTCGCGTCGTCCACCACCACGCCGCGCAGCCGCGCGACCGGTGCCGCGACGCGGAAGCTCGCCAGCGCGTCGGCCCCGAGCGCCAGTCCGCCGGCGTCGCGCAGCGCCCCGGAGATCGCCACCGAGACCTCGCTGGCGGCCACGTAGGGGCGCGCCGGAACGAAGCCCAGCACGCTGCCACCTGGCGAGAGCGTGGTGGTGCCCGGCACGACGCCGTCGCGGTCGCTCGCGACGACGGCGTCGGGCGCCACGCTGGCGGGATCGAGCGGATCGCTGAACGCGGCCAGGATCGGCGCCGACGCGTCGACGTCGACGCTGCCGTCCGGGGGCTCGAGCCGCTCGAGCGTGGGGCCGCGCGCGTCCTGGCGCACGGCGACGTCGACCGGCACGCCGCGATTGCCCACCGCGTCGACCGCCGACACCAGCAGCAGGTTCACGGTCTCGGCGCGCAGCGTCACCGGCAGCGAGAAGCGCCCGTCGCCCGCGTCGGCGACGCCGTCGACGCGCAGGGCGCCGCCCTCGACCCGCAGCGCGGCGCCCGGCTCGGTCACGCCGCTCACCACCACGCTGGGGTCGGGCGTCGCCGGCGGCAGCGGATCGAGCGTCACCACGGGCGGGATCGCATCGACCACCACCGTCACGCCGGCCGTCCCGGTGTTGCCGGCCGCATCGGTCGCCTCGACGGCGATCGTGTTCGAGCCGGGCGCGAGGTCGACCAGCGACGCGAAGCGCCCCAGCGCATCGGGCAGGGTGGCGCGTCCGTCCACGCGCATGCCCACGATGGTGCTGGCGTCGTTGACGGTGCCGCGCACGGTCACCTGGGGCGCGACCGCGCTGCCGGCGGCCGGTGCGTCGATCCGCACGACGGGCGCTTGCACGTCCTCGCCTCCGGGCTCGAGCGGCTCGAGCTCGACCTGGCGCAGCAGCTCGGCCGGATTGCCCGCGCGGTCGGTCGCGGCGATCCGAATCGTGTTGCTCCCCGGGAGCAGCTCGACGGCGGCGGAGAAGCGCCCGCCAGTCGGCGTGACCGCGCGGCCCGCCACCTCGAGCGAGGCGATGCCGGACGCGTCGGTGGCGCGGCCCGTCACCGCGACGGGCGAGCCGCTGAGCACGGCGGCCTCGGCCGGCGAGTCGAGCTCGAGGGTCGGTGGGGTGCCGTCCTGCCGCACGCTCACGCCGGTCGACGCGGCCAGTCCGTTGGCCGGGTTGCGCGCGGTGACGACCAGGGCGTTGCTCGTGTCGGGCCGCAGCTCGACGTCGATGGCGAAGCGCCCGTCGGCGTCCACCGCGCCGGCGGCGGGCGCCGCGCCGCCGCGGATCTCGATGGCGTCGCCGGGCGCGGCCTCGCCCGTGATCGCAAGGGTGAGCGCGGCGGTGGTGGAGACGACCGGATCGAGCGCGGGCGCCGCCGGCGTGCGCTCGTCGCCCGCGGTGACGAACTCGCGCTCGACCGGCGCCGCGAGCACGTTGCCGGCGAGGTCGGCGACCCCGCTCACGCGCAGCCGGTAGCTCTGCTCGGGCTCGAGCAGCGCGCGCGGCGTGAGCGCCGCCACGCGGCCGCCTCCCGAGAGCGAGACGTCGGCCGCGACGGATGCCCCGTCGAGCAGCAGCTCCAGGCCAGTCGCCGCGCTCGCCGCGCTCACGGACTCGCTGAAGGTCACCGAGACGCCCGCGTCGACCCGCACGCGGGCGCCTGCGCTCGGCACGATCTCGGTGGCCGTCGGGGGAGTCGCGTCCTGCACCACGTCCACCGCGACGGCATCGGAGAGCTCGCCCGCGCCGTCGCGCGCGCGCAGCGCCAGGCTCTGGGCGCGGTCGGCCGCGAGGGGCGCGGTGAGCCGGAAGCTGCCGTCCGCGCCGGCCGCGACCTCGGCGCTGCCGCCCGGCCCGGTGACGACCACCGCGAGGCCGGGCTGCGCGGTCCCGTCGATGGTGACCGCCGACGCGGCGGTCGGGCTGGGCGGCGCGACCGCGTTCACCACGGGCGCGGGCACCGAGACCGGGGCGGCCACCGTGAACGCGCTGGTGGCCGCGCTGGTGCGCTCGTTGCCGAGCGTGTCTCGCACGCCGGCGGCGAGCTCGAGCTCGTAGGCGCCGGGCACGAGCGGGGCGTCGGGCACGAGCTGGAGGGCGGTGCCCGCCGCGGTGGGCGCCACCGCCCCCGGCACCGGGGTGCCCGCGCGGCGCAGCGTGAGCCGGCCGGTGGTCGAGTCGAGCTGGACCTCCTCGCCGAAGCTCACCGACAGCGTGGCGGCCGGATCGACGCCCGCGCTGCCGGGCGCGGGCGTGAAGCTGGCCGTGGGCGGCGCGCGGTCCTGCGCGATGCTCAGGGTGGCGGGCTCGCTGGCGTTGCCGGCCGCGTCGCGCGCGACGACGAGCAGGTGGTTCACGGCGTTGACCGCGAGCGCCACCTCCACGGAGAAGCGGCCCGCGGCGTCGGCGACGCCGCCGGCCGGCGCGCCGCCGCCGCTCACGTCGAGCGCCACACCGGGCTCGGCGCTGCCGACCAGCACCACGCGGTCCTCGCGCGTGCGCGCGGGGGGCGCCGGCGCGACCACCGGCGTGGCGGGCGCCAGGGTGTCGAGCGTCGCGAAGCCGAGCGCGGCCGCGCGTGACAGCGGATTGCCCGCCCGGTCGGCGATCCCGACCTCCACCAGCACCCGCACACCGGTATCGGTCGGCAGCGGCGCCTCGGGAGTCACGATCACCACGCGGTCGCCGCTGAGCGAGAGCGCGGCGGGCTGGACCGCGCCCGCCACCTCGAGCCGCACCGCCCCGGCGACGGTGGCGGCGGCGAGCGGCTCGCTGAAGGTGAGTGCGATCGCCGTGTCGGGCGCCAGTCCGCCGCTGCCGGCCTCGGGCGCGCTCGCGAGCAGCTCCGGCGCCACGTCGTCGTGCAGCACCGTCGCGGTCGCCGGAGGACTGCGGTTGCCGACCGCATCCACCGCCACCACCGAGAGCGTCTGGCTCGCGTTCGGGACCAGATCGACCAGCACGGTGAAGCCGCCGTCCGCCGCGGCCGTCGTGCTCGCGGGCGACTCCCCGCCACCCACCTCCACCCGGGCCCCGGCCTCGGTGGCGCCGCGCAGCAGCACGCGGCGACTCGCGGTGGGCGACGCGGGCGGCTCGAGCGCGGGCGCGGGCGGCGCGCCGTCGTCGAGCCGCACCACGACCTCGGCGAACCCCACGAGCCCGCCCCCGTCGGTCGCCTCGACGCGGATCGTGGTGTCGCTCGCCGCCGAGATGCGCGCGGTGGCGCGGTACACGCCATCCTCGAGCACCGCCGTCTCGAGGCCGAGCGCGGCCACCGTGACCCCGGTGATGGCGCTCTCGTCGAAGGCGACCACCGAGACCGGCACGTCGAGGCCGGCCACCGAGCCGGCGGCTGGCGCGACGATCTCGACGAGGGGGGGCTCGTCGTCGCCGTCGGCCTCGGCCACCTCGACTTCGAGACGCGCGCTCGCCGCGTTCCCGGCCCGGTCGGTGGCGACCACGTCGATCGCCCGCGGGCCCGGCGCGAAGTCGAGCGCGCGCGCATAGAGGTCCCCGCCGAGCGGCGCCGCCGCGCCCGCGTCGATCGACACCGACGCGACGCCGAACCCGTCGCGCACCGCGACCACGACGTCGTGGGTGCCGGGCGGGAGCGTCGCCCCGGCGCCGGGCGCGCGCAGCTCGACGATCGGGGCGAGCGGGTCCTGGGCGACCACCACGACCGCCGCCGCCCCGGTGTTGCCGGTCGCGTCGGTAGCGGTCACGAGCAGCCGGTTCTCGGCGTTCGGGCGCAGGAACACCTCGAGGCCGAAGGCGTCGGCCGGTGCGGCGTCGCGCGCGGCCGGCGCGGCGCCACCCGCCACCGCCACCCGCGCGCCCGGCTCGGCGCGCAGCGTCAGCGTCACCCGGTCGGCCGCGGTCGGCGACGGCGGCGAGACGGCCTCGACCGCCGGGGCCGGGGGCGGCAGCGTGTCGCGCGTGATGGTGAGCGTGCGAGTCGACTCGTTGCCGAGCGCGTCGCGGGCGCGCAGCGTCAACAGGTTGGGACCCTCGGTCAGGGCGCGCAGCACCGCGAAGCGCTCGCCGCTGAGCGCCACGGGCTCGCCGTCGAGCGTCAGGGGCGTCTCGGGATCGAGGGGGCTCGCGTCCAGCACGCGGCCCGCGATGGTGGTCTCGACCGCGCCGAGCAAGGCGCCGTCGGCGGGCTGGCTCACCTCGATGAGCGGGCCGACCCGGTCGTCGACCAGACGCTCGAGCGCGAGGTCGAGCGTCGTCCGGTTGCCGGCCGCATCGGTGGCGACCACGCGCAGCGTATTGGCGCCGGGCGCGAGCGGCACCAGCGCCTGGAAGTCGACGCCGTCCAGCGCGGCCGCCTCGCCCTCGACCGCCACCGACGCGATCCCGTTGGGATCGCTGGCCGTGCCGCGCACCGGGACGCGCTCGAGGTCGACGCGCGCGCCGTCGGTCGGCGACAGCACCGCGAGCTGCGGGGGCTCGGTGTCGCGCACCACGCGCACGCTGCGACGCGTCTCGTTGCCGTCGGCGTCGCGAGCCACCACGGCGATCTCGTTGGCGCCCTCGGCGAGCGCGACGTCGGCCTCGAAGGCGCCGCCGTCGTTCGCCACGGGCGC
>JASJBO010000414.1 GCA_030066475.1 Myxococcota bacterium | reverse complement strand
GCCCGCCGCGGCTGCGCCGCGGCCCGCCCGGGCCGGACCCGCCCCGGCGCCGGGGGGCGGGCTCTCGCCGCTCCCAGCCAAACGGCGTTCGAGTGCGTCGAGGCGCGCCAGCAGCGTCTGGACGTCGGCTCCGGGCGCCAGCGTCGCCAGCCGCACCACGGCCATCTCGAGCACGGCGAACGGCTGCGGCGCCCAGGCCAGGTCCTCCTGCTCGCGCAGCAGCGCCCGGAACATGCGGCGCAGGCGCGCGGCGTCGCTGCGTCCGGCCAGCGCGCGCAGCGCCTCGATCTCGGCGTCGCTGCCCTCCACCAGCCCCGGCACCTCGGGTGCCACCGCCAGCACCACCAGGTCGCGCACCAGCCCGAGCAGGTCGGCCCCGAGCCGCTTGGCGTCGATGCCGCCCTCGGCCGCCCGCCCGCAGGCCTCGAGCGCGGCGGCCGGGTCCTCGTCGATGCACGCCTCGAGGATCGCCAGCAGCACGCGCCGGTCGATCAGGTCGAGCACCTCGGCCACCCGGGCGTCGTCCACCTCGGTGCCGCCCACCGCGATCACCTGGTCGAGCAGCGTGAGCGCGTCGCGCAGCGAGCCCTCGCTCTCGCGGGCGATCGCGAGCAGCCCGCTCGGCGGGACCGAGACGCTCTCGGACTGCGTCACCTCCTGGAGGCGCGCAACGATCTCGGGCGTGGGCAGCCGGCGCAGGTCGTAGCGCTGGCAGCGGGAGACCACGGTGAAGGGGATCTTCTCGGGGTTCGTGGTCGCGAACACGAACAGGCTGCGCGGCGGCGGCTCCTCGAGCGTCTTGAGCAGCGCGTTGAAGGCCGCGACCGAGAGCATGTGGACCTCGTCCACGACGTAGATGCGGTGCTTGCCGGGGGAGGGCGCGTAGCGGATCGACTCGATCAGGTCGCGCACGTCGTCGACGCTGGTGCGGCTCGCGGCGTCGATCTCCTGCACGTCGGTCGAGGTGCCGGCGGCGATCTCGGTGCAGGCCGAGCACGAGCCGCAGGGCGTGTCGGTCGGGCCCTTCTCGCAGTTCAGGCAGCGCGCCAGGATGCGCGCGATCGTGGTCTTGCCCACGCCCCGCGGGCCGCACAGCAGCACGGCGTGCGGCACGCGACCCTGGGCGATCGCGTTGCGCAGCGCCGTGGTGACGTGCTCCTGGCCCGCCACCTCGTCGAAGCGCTGCGGCCGCCACTTGCGTGCGAGGACCTGATAGCTCAAGCGGGGGACTCCGCTGCGGGGGCCTGGCCCTGCGCCGAGGAGAGATCGCAGGGCACCCCCGCTCGCCGCAGGCGACCCGCTACCGCTGCTCCCTTCCGGGCCTGACGGGGTTCACGGCTGCCGTGCCCGAGCGGGACCCTGCGATCACGCCTCGTCGCAGAATCCGGAATGCGCTCAAGGTAGTGGTCCCACCCGCAGCGGGCAATCGGAGCACTCGACTGCCCCGCGGGTCCGCGCGATGCTACGCGCCCGATGAGCGAGGCCGCGCCCCGGCTCCGAGGGCCCCTCTCCGACTGGCAGCCCGGCTCGGAGCTGCGCAATCCGCGGCTCGACGGTCTGCGGGGCATCGCGATCGTCCTCGTGATGCTCTACCACCTGACGCTCTACGGGAACGCGCGCACGGGCTGGGACCAGCTCCTGGTCGTGATCCCGTCGGTCGGCTGGTCGGGCGTCGACCTCTTCTTCGTGCTCTCCGGCTTCCTGATCACCGGCATCCTGCTGCGCGCCAAGGGCGGGCCGCACTACTTCCGCTCCTTCTACGCGCGCCGCACCCTGCGGATCTTCCCGCTCTACTACGCGGTCCTGCTGTTCTTCTTCGTGCTGCTGCCGCGCATCACGATGATCTCGGGCGATCCGTGGATGCCCGGTGCCGATCGGGAGGCCTGGTGGTATTGGGCCTACCTCTCGAACGTGAAGGCGTCGCTCACCGGGCGCTTCCACCACTTCTTCCTGTCGCTCACCTGGTCGCTCGCGATCGAGGAGCACTTCTACCTGATCTGGCCGCTGGTGGTGTGGCGCTGCAGCCGCCGGGCGCTCGGGTGGGCGTGCGGGATCGCGTTCTTCGGCGCGCTGGCCGTGCGCTGCGTCGTGGTGTGGAGCGGCGGCCACCCGCTGGTGACCTACACCCTCACGCCGTGCCGGATCGACACGCTCGCCACCGGCGCCGCGATCGCGCTGTGGCTCGGCCGGCCCGGCGGGCTGGCGCTGCTGCTGCGGATCGCGCGCTGGGCGCTGCCGGTCTCGTTCGCGGTAGCGGCGGCGGGCTACGCCACGATCCAGCTCGATGCGGGGCTCGTGCCCGGCGACTACCAGGCCGTGACCGAGCGGCTGCTCCGCTACACCACCGACCCCTGGATGCGCACGATCGGCTACAGCGTGCTCTGCGTGTTCTACGGCTCGCTGCTCGTGGTGGCGCTCGGCGCGGTGCGGGGGGGCGCCCTGGACCGCGTTCTCGGGGCCTCGCTGCTGGTGAGCGCCGGGCGCTACAGCTACGCGATGTACCTGCTCCACCTGTTCGTCGCCGAGCTGGTGCGCGTCTTCTTCGACCCCGGCCACCACGCCGACCAGTTCGTCGCCTCGCAGCTCCTGTTCTGGGCGCTCGGCATCGCGGCGACCTACGGCGTCGCCGCCTTCGTGTGGTGGAGCTTCGAGTCGCGCATCAACGCGCTCAAGCGCTACTTCCCGTACGGACGCTCCGCTTGATCTGGCGGCTGTTTCCGTCGGTGCGCCGCCAGGAGCGCGGCCGCTTCGCGCTCTTCTTCGCGCTGGGCGCGCTGGTGTCGATCGCGCAGGGGGTCGGGCTGGCCGGCTCGGAGACGCTGTTCCTGGCGCGCCTCGGCGCGGGCGCGCTGCCCGCCACCTTCGTCGCCGCGTCGATCGCGACGGTGCTGGCCTCGCTCGGGTACGCCCTGCGCGTCGGGCGCGGCCGCAACGACCGGGTGTTCGTCGAGCTGCTGGCGATCGCGGCGACCCTGGTGGCGGGCGCGTCGCTGGCGGCCTCGGCGGGCGTGCCCGGCGCGCTGCCGGCGCTGCTGTGCCTGTTCTTCGCCTCGCAGGCGGTGCTGGTCAACCACTTCTGGACCCTGGTGGGCGACTTCTTCGACACGCTCGCTGCCAAGCGCCTGGTGCCGCTGTTCACCGTCGGGCTGAGCCTGGGCGGCGCGCTCGGCGGGGTGGTGGCGCTGGTGGTGGTGCGGGTGCTCACGGCCGAGGCGCTGCTGGTGACCTGGGCCGTCGGCCTGCTGGTGGCGGCGGGCCTGCTCGGCGTCTCGTGGCGCACCCTCACGCGCTGGCGCGCGGTCGCCGCCGAGGAGGAGGACGAGACCTCGGTGGCCGGGATCCGCGCCGCGGTGCGCTACCTGCAGCGCTCGGCGCTGGGGCGCTGGCTGGTGGTCTCGGCGCTGGCGATGGTGCTGGCGCTGTTCGTGGCGCAGTATCTCTACTCCGACGTGCTGGCCAACGCGTTCCCGGACGAGGCGGCGCTGGCCACGTTCGTGGCGATCTTCCTGGCGGTCAGCAACGGCGTCGAGATCGCGGTGGAGCTGTGGGTGACGCCGCTGCTGATCCGCCGCTACGGCGTCGCGACGGCGAACCTGGTGCACCCCGTGCTGACCCTGCTCGCGTTCGGCGCGATGGCCGCGGACTACCGGCTGGCGCCCGCCGTCCTGGCGCGCGCGAACCGGGAGCTGGTCGAGAACGCGCTGGCCGCGCCGGTGCGCAACCTGGTCTACAACGCGCTGCCGCACCGCTTCCGCGCTCGGGTGCGCGCCTTCCTGGAGGGCATCGTCGTCTACTCCGGCATGTCGCTGGCGGGCGTCGCGCTGCTCGCGGCGGGCCGGCTGTCTCCGTTCGGGCTGTGTCTGCTGGGGGGCGGCCTCGCGGTCGCCTATGGCGCTGCCAACCTGCGCGTGCGCAGCGAGTACCTGCGCACGCTGCTCGACGAGCTTCGGGCTGGCCGCCTCGACCTGCGGGAGGTCGGCGCCGACTTCGGCCGCGACGAGGTGGCGGCGCTGGCCAGGCAGTGGAGCGTGGTGCTGGCCGAGGACCCGCGCGATCCGGGCTCCGCCTGGCTCGAGCTGGCGCCCCTGTTCGCGTCGCACGGCCTCACCGAGCCGCTGGAAGGAGCGCTGCGGCACCCCAGCGCGGCCGTGCGCGCCGCCTGCCTCGAGGCGCTGGCCGGTGCCGATGGCGCGGCCGACGCCGGGCCCTGGATCGAGGCGCTGCGCGACGGCGAGCCCCGGGTGCGGTGCGTCGCAGCGAGGACCTGCCCGTACGCGGCCGACGCGGCGGGCGCCGAGCGCGCCCGGGGCGCGCTGCGCGAGTGCCTCGCCGACGCCGACCCCGAGGTTCGCGCCGAGGCGTGCCGCCGGCTCGGCTTCGAGGCCCGCGAGCAGCTGCTCGCGATGGCCGCCGACGCGGACCCCGCGACGGCGGTCGCCGCGCTCGAACGGCTGCCGGTCGTCGATCTCGGGGCGGCATCGCGGCGGATGGCGGACGCCGACGCGCGCGTGCGCGCCGCGGCGCTCACGGCCCTGGCCCGGGACGGTGTCTACGCCCCGGCGCCGTCGGAGCTGGCGGCGGTCCTGGAAGACCCCGATCCCGCTGTGCGGCACGCGGCCGTCGGCCTGCTGGCCGCGCGCGCCGACCATGCGTCGACGGCGCTGCTGGCGCGGGCCCTGCGCGATCCGGCCCGCGAGGTGTGGCGGGCCGCCGCCGCCGCGCTCGCCGCCCTCGGCGATCCGGGGGTCGCGGCGGCCGAGCCGGTGCTGGACGCGCGCGAGGAGTCGGCCGTCGATGCCGCTCTTCGCGTGCTGGGGTGGGCCGGCGGAGCGCGCGCCCGCGCCGCGCTGCGCGCCGACTACGCCCGGCGCGTGCGCGACGCCTGGGAGGCGCTGCTGTGCGTGCGCGCGCTGCCGCCCGGTGAGGACGTCGAGCTGCGCTTCCTGCGCTTCGCCTGCGCCGACGCGATGCGGCGCGCCATGCGTCTGGCGCTGCGCACCCTGGCGCGGCTCGAGGGTGGCCAGGCCGTCCACAGCGCCGAGCGCACCCTGCGCTTCGCGCGCGGGCGGGCCCGCGTCGCTGCGCTGGAGGTGCTCTCGAACCTGGGCGAGCGGGAGGCCTCGCAGCACCTGGTGCTGCTGCTCGAGCCGATCCCGCTCGAGGAGAAGCTGTCCGCGGCGCTCGCGTACGCGCGCGCGCCCGCCGACGCCGAGGCCGCCTGCGACCGCGCGCGCGAGCTCGGCGATCCCGACCTGGAGGAGGTCACGATGGAACGACTGCTCACGCTCCGGCAGGTCTCGCTGTTCTCGCACCTCTCGCTCGAGCGGCTGCAGGCCGTCGAGCGCATCACGCGCGACGCCGCCTACGCGCGGGGCGAGGTGATCATGCGCGAGGGCGAGCCCGGCGAGGAGCTGATGCTGCTGGTCGAGGGCGAGGTGACCTTCTACAAGGACGCCGGCACCGAGAAGGAGCGGCGGCTGCCCGAGACGCAGCACCCCGGCAGCTACTTCGGTGAGATGGCCGTGCTCGACGGCGGCAACCGCAGCGTCACCGCCGTGGCCAGCACCGACGTGCGCGTGCTGGTGCTCGACGGCCCGCGGCTGCGCGAGCTGGTCTACGAGATGCCGGACATCGCCTTCGAGATCTTCCGCGTGCTCACCGAGCGCATCCGCCGCGTCGAGGCGCGGGCCGGCGGGGGCGGCTGAGCACCCGGCTCAGCGCCGCACCGGAGGTGGCCGGGTACAGGGCTCACACAGCGGATGCGAGGCCATCAGGTCGGGTTGCTTGTGCAGCCGGCCACAGCGCGTGCAGCTCACCAGCAGCACGGGAGGCCGACCCGCCGGCGGGTCGTGGGGGTGCGACACGGCGGATCCTCCGGCCGGCAGGGTACGCCAGCGGCCCCCCATCGGCCGGCCCCGCCCCGGGGTTGAGGGCCCGGATCACCTTCGGTCGCAAGTGCTACCTTCTCGCGTCCCGGAGAGGTGCCGGAGTCCGGTTGAACGGGCCTGACTCGAAATCAGGTGATGGGCTTGCTCATCCGTGGGTTCGAATCCCACCCTCTCCGCCAGTCTTC
>JASJBO010000075.1 GCA_030066475.1 Myxococcota bacterium | reverse complement strand
GGGCCCCGAGACGCGCCCGCGGCGAGCGCGTTGCCCGCGAACGCCACGGCGCCGAGCGCGGCGGCGAGCCCGAAGCCCCACGCTCCGGGTTCGCGCCGCGCGTCCGGCTCCGGCGGCGCTGCGGTCCGCGCCGAGAGCAGGCCCATCCACGTCGTCGCGAACACGCCGATCGCGATGGCGGGCGACGAGAGCGTTCCGTGCACGACGAAGGCGGCGAGACCGGCGCAGCAGGCGAGGGCGTCGGCCGCGTCGCGTTCGCGCAGGGCGCGCCGCGCGGCCCGCCAGCACCCGAGCCCGAGCAGGGCGACCGCCGCGAGTCCCACCAGGCCCTGGGTGGCCGCGACGTTCAGGATCTCGTTGTGGGCGTGCCGTGGCGCCTGGTCGGGTCGGAAGCGCCACGAGTCGGGCGACTGGTGCGCGGGGTAGGCGAGCTGGAACGCGTCGAGCCCGACGCCCAGCCCGGGATGGGCGGCGAACATGCTGGCGCCGAGTCGCCAGAGCTCGCTGCGCGGCTCGCGCTCGGGGGCGAGCGCGCGCTCCGCGCGCGCGCGCGCATGGCGGGCCAGCTCGCGGCCCGGTCCCGTGGTCAGCCCGGCGAGGCCCGCGGCCAGCACGAGCGCGACGACGAGCGCCAGGCCTCGCGCCCCCGCGCGATCGCCGCGCCGCCACAGACCGATCCCCAGCACGGCCAGCGCGCGGGCAGCCTGCGAGGCGCCCGCCGCGCCGAGCTCGAGCAGCCCGGCCGCGCCGGCGCCCGCCAGCGCCAGCGCGGCGGCGTGCAGCCACGACGCCTTGGCGCGCTCGAACGACTCGAGCGTGAAGACCGAGAACAGCAGGGGCGACAGCAGCAGGTGGAGCAGCACCAGCGCGGTCGCGACGCGCAGCGCGGCCGTCAAGCCGGCGACGATCGCGTCATGCGCGGCGGCGACCCCGTCGCCAGCCCAGCGCCGCGAGCGCGCCCAGGGCCGCGGCCGCCGTGGCGGGCTCGGGCAGCAGCAGCGTGCCCTCGTCGAAGGGGATCTCGGTCTCGCCCGGTCCGAACAGCGCGTTCAGGTGCACGAGCTCGCCGCTGGCCTGGTCGAAGGAGTAGGCGTTGAGGCGGTTCAGCGCGAGCGTCGAGCCGGGTCGGATCCGCAGGCCGTCGATGGCGCCGAAGCCGAGCAGGTAGAGCGCCTCGCTCCCGCCGCTGCGGTTGCCGTTGTCGATGGCGTCGACGAGCTGCAGCGTGCTGGGCTCGCCGAAGGGGCGGCCCACGACGAGCCGTCCGATCGCGAAGTTGGTGTCGGGCAGCGGCCCCGGGTCGGTCCCCAGGTCGCGTCCCGCCACCTCGAGGCGCTGCACGGTGTCGGGCGGCGCGCCCTGGAACCCGACGACGCCGTCTGCGGCGCGGAAGGCGTCCGGATCGGTGATCCCCAGGTCGAGGTCGCCGCCGATCTCGACCGTCCCGGTCACGGCATCCGTCGAGCCGAGGCTGAGCAGGCTGCCGGTGCTCAGTGAGTAGTCACCGTCCACATCCACCGTGTCGGTGACGAAGTTCTGCGTTGCCACCGAGACGCTCAGGCTGCCGAGTGCCAGTGCGCCGCCCACCTCGAAGCGCACCGGGCCACTGCCGACGCTCTCGATCGTCCGCAGCGCGCTCAGGTCCATCGAGGCCTCTGCGGAAACGACGAACTCGAGGCGGTCCTCCGGGCGCACGGGCGTCGAGACCCGCGCCAGCATCGGCAGGCTCACGTGGGTGCCCGGCCCGGCGACCACGCGCTGCACGTTCACCAGCGCCGCGCTGCCGTCGTCGAAGCCGGCGTCGAGGTGCTCGAGGGTCGACAGCTCGAGGAACGGCGGATCCTCGATCGACCCGCCGACCCGAGCGGCGATCACGTCCGTGGTGCTCGACTCGCTGCTCGAGTAGATCTCGGTGGTGGTTTGGACCAGTCGACCCTCGATGCCGACCAGCGCGAAGCCGCCCTCGAGGTCGAAGATCACCTGGTCGGCCTCTTCGAGGACGGGCATCAGGACCTCGTAGAACCCGTTGCGCAGCAGCACGCGCGTGACGCCGCGGTCGGCGCTCGCGATGCTGCGCAGCGACGACAGGTCGATCAGACCGCCGTCCTGGAGCAGCAGATCGAGCCGGTCTCCCTCGCGCACCGGCCCGGTGATCGTCTCGACGCCGAACAGGTTCAGGAAGCTCGGGCCGTCCGCCGCCACGAGCTGGGTGTTGTCCACCGCGTCGCTGCCGTCGTCGAAGCCGGCATCGAGGCTGGTGGCCGTGGACGCGTCGAGCACCGAGCCGATGCCGCGCGCCTCGAGCAGCGCCAGCGTCATCGGATAGGGCATCCACAGGTCGAGCGAGGCGATCGAAGGGGCCGCGACCTCGAGCCGACCGCCGCCCTGGGCACGCAGCTGTGAGCGGCCGCCCGAGAGCGCGGTGCCCGGTCCGTTGGCCCGCAGTCGGCTGTCGGCGTTGGCGACGACGACCGTGCCCGCCAGGTCGGCCGCGCCGAGCACCGTGAGCGTGCTCCCGCCCTCGACCCGCAGCGCGGCGCCGTCGGCGACCTGCACCTCGGAGACCACGGCGCTCATCGGGAGCCCCGAGGCCGTCACGTCGGCGCCCGCCGGGAGCACCGCGCGGTAGGTCTCCGCGCCGTCGAGCGGGACCACCGCGGGATTCCAGTTGTCGGGGTCGGTGTAGCTGAAGCCGTCTCCACCGCCTTCGAACGTCGCGATGGTGAGCGCGCCGGCGGGCGCGGCCCCTTCCAAGAGGATGGCCAGCATTCCGACCAGCAGTCGGAGCGAGTATCTCATCGTCGGTCCTCGCAAGCGGACGAGAGCACGGCAACTTCCGGGCCCGTCCGCCGATCGTTTCCTAGGTAAACACGGCTTCGACGATCACAGCGTCCGCGTCGCGATCGACGGGAACCAGGAACAGCTCGAGCACCCCGAGCCGGGGGTGCTCCAGCCGGTAGACCCGCTGCTCGAGGCCGGCCGCGTTGCGCGCGCGGAAGAGCAGCGAGAAGGGCGCGCGCCGCGCGCTGGCCGCAGCGCCCGCGGTCCCGAGCGGCGTCACCTCGACGAGCTCGGCGCGCAGGTCGTCCTGCTCGCCGCGCCGCACGACGAAGGCGGTGTTCAGGTGGGGTCGGAAGCTGTCGGCGGTGAGGTCCTCGAGCACGGCGCTCAGCGCTCCTCGCGCGCCGCGGCCGCGGGCGACCACTGCATCAGCAGGTACACCCCCTCGTCGCCGATCGGCTCGAAGCCGAGCCGGCGGTAGAGGCGCAGCGCCGGGTTGAAGTGCTCGACGTGGATGCGCACGGGCTTGCCCACGCGCTCGCCCTCCGCGAGCAGCTCGCGCAGCAGCCGGGTTCCCAGCCCGCGGCCGCGCTGCGCGGGCACCAGCGCGATGTCGATCAGCCGGATCTCGTCGGGGCGCCGGTCGACGTAGAGCCGGCCGACCGGCTCGCCGTCGAGCTGGACGATCTCGAACACCGCCCGCTGGAACTGCTCGGTGTAGAAGGCGTGCTGGGCGGCGAACTGCTGGCGCAGGAAGCTGCGCTTCTGCGCCTCGCTCCAGTCGAGCGGCTCGAGCTCCGCCTCGCGCGTGCTGGCGTACAGGTCGCACAGGAAGGCCTCGTCGGCGGCCGTGATGCTGCGGAACGCGAGCACGGGATCCATCAGCTTCGCGAGGGATACAGGCCGACGAGCGCGATGATGAAGTTGAGGGTCAGGTAGGGCTGGCGGTTGGTGTGGGCCTGGCCGCCTCCCGCCGGTGGCAGCGCCGCCGTGTCGAGCGGGACCCGGTTCGCGGTCGTGTTGGTCTGGTACATCGGGCCCCCGGTCGAGCGGGCCAGGGCGCGCCCCACGGCGGGCCGGTCCTCGCCCAGCTCGTTCGAGGCGCGGAGTGCGTGGTCGTGGCTCGGCATCTGCGCCTCGGTGAGCGTCACGCTGGTGACGCCGCCGTTCTCTCCGAGGCGTCGCGGGGTCAGACCGGGCCCCCGACCCGGATGCATGGGGGCGCGCCCCTGCAGGTTGGGCAGCGCCGTCGTGGTGCGGCCGTCGCCGCCGTAGGTGGTGCCGATCAGCGAGAACAGCGCGGTGTTCTGCGAGATCGGGAGCAGCTGGCCGTTGCAGAAGGCCCAGCCGCGCGGCGCGAAGTTGCCCGCGAAGATCCGGATCTCGGCGATGAAGGGCTCCGACATGTCGCGCTCCCTAGTTCCGAGAGGGGTAGATGCCGACCAGCGCCACGATGAAGTGGACGCAGAGGAACGGCATCAGGTTGTCGTGGGCCTGGCTGCCACCCACGCGCGAGATCGAGTCTCCCGCCAGCGAGACGTTGTCGGTGTCGTCGATGTAGGGCGTCGTGGTGAGCGTCTCGGCGAGCACGCGGTCGCCGGGGTTCGGGCTGTTCGCCGGGTCCGCCGAGGCCTGCATCGGGTGCCCGTGACTGGGCAGCTCGGCCAGGGAGACCGTGACCCGCTCGGCGCCCGCCTTCTCCCCCAGACGCCTCGGGGTCAGCCCGGGGCCGCTCCCCGGGTGCACCGGCAGGCGGCCGCGCAGGTCGGGCAGGCCGAACGTGGTGCGGCCGTCGCCGCCGTAGAGGGTGCCGAACAGGCTGAACAGCGCATCGTTCTGCGAGACGGCGAGCAGCTGCCCGTCGCAGAACGCCCAGCCGCGCGGCGCGAAGTTGCCCGCGAACATCCGGATCTCGCCCACGAAGGGTTCGCTCATCGCCCGGCTCTCCTCAGTTGCGGGACGGGAACAGGCCCCGGAGCGCGATGCAGAAGTGGATCCCCAGCCAGGGCTGCATGTTCTCGTGAGGCTGGCTGCTGCCCGCGTTGGCGACGGTGCCGTCGGCCATCGCCGCGAGGTTGGTGGCGTCGCGATAGGGCTCGGCGACTCGCCGCGCCAGCAGGTTCCCGGCGGGCAGCAGCGAGTTGCCCTCGCTGGCCGAGGCGTTCGCGGTGTGGTCGTGCTCCGGGATCTCGTCCGGGGTGAGCGCGTGGCGGTCCTCGCCACCGCGCGATCCCAGGACGTTGCCGTCGCCCGTGTGGATCGGTGCGCGCCCGCGCAGGTCGGGCAGCGCGAAGCTGGTGCGGCCGTCGCCGCCGTAGGTCGTTCCGAGCAGCGAGTAGAGCGACTGGTTCTGGTTGATCGGCAGGATCTGACCGTCACAGAACGCCCAGCCGCGCGGCGCGAAGTTGAAGCCCACCATCCGGATCTCGGCGAGGAACGGCTCGGACATCGGGTCTCCCTCGACTCAGGCCGCCGGGGCGCCGGGGCGGAACTGGTTGAACACGATCGCGTAGAGGCGCCCCCGCGCATCGTCGCGAAGCGGCTCCAGATACGCCAGGAATTCCCGCACGCGCGTGTGGTAGAAGGCGTAGAGCTTCGGCTCCAGGTAGTCGCGGCGGTCGCTGCGGAACACCAGCGTGTACTCGTCGCGATCCGCGCGCGCCGGCCCGTCCTCGACGCGGACCAGCTCGGCCCGGGTCGCGTGGCCCTCCGCGTCGAGGATGCGGAACGTCTCGCCGACCAGCGCTCCGAAGCCCTCGCGATCGGGCTCGACGCGTCCCTCGGCCACGTCGCCCTCGCGGCCGACGCAGCCCAGGCCGCCCAGCCCGACCGACGCCATCGCGGTTGCCGCTCCCAGCAGGAAGTCCCTTCGGTCCACCGCAGCCCCCTTCCTGCCCAGAGAGGAAGCAAGTGCGGTGCCAAGTCCGGCGACGGCTCCCGGCTGGCTGGGCGTGCGAGGAGGCAGCGCGGGGAACGTGTGCACCCTCTTGTGGGCATTTCGCTTCCCGTGTGGGGCAGATTGCCCCAAGGGGGACTCGAGGGAAGAGCGCGAGCCACGTGAGTCGCGTGCCGCCCACCCTATTGGGAGCGGCGGAATGCGTCCGCCCACGGGGAACCCGTCATGCGCTCCGGATGCGTCCGCCCCCTGATCCTCGGTCTGGCCCTTCTCCTGTCGGGGCCGCTCGCGGCCGGGGCCGTGGTCGACGTGTCGGCCAGCAAGACCGACGAGCTCGTCGTCGACGTGAACGGCGACGGGCAGGTCAACGCGGGCGACACCATCCGCTATCGCATCACGATCCGGAACGCCGGCGACATGGACGCGCTCGACGCCGCGCTCGCCGACACGATCGACGCCAACACCACGCTGGTGCCGGGCTCGGTCAACGTGTCGCCGATCGCCTACGACGACGCCTACAGCGCGATCGGGAACACCGAGCGGATGGTGGTGGACGCCGCCGACGGTCTGCTCGCGAACGATGTCGATCCCGACGACGGCCCCGACCCGCTCCGCGTGGTCGACGTCGACGACTCGGTCACCCAGGGCACGGTCTCGGTCGAGCCCGACGGCAGCTTCGACTACGACCCGCCGGCCGGCGTCACCGGCATCAACGACACGTTCGCCTACACCGTCTCCGACGGCCGCGCGACCAGCAGCGCCACGGTCACGGTCTCGGTCCAGAACCTGGTGTGGTACGTGGACGACACGGCCGCGCCCGGCGGCGACGGCCGGCTCACGGCGCCCTTCGACACGCTCGCGGAGGCCGAGGCGGCGGCGGGCCCGGGCGACACGATCTTCGTGTTCGAGGGCAGCGGCAGCGGCTACGCCGCCGGCATCACGCTCCAGGATGGACAGGCGCTGCTCGGGCAGGGCGAGCCCTTCGAGCTGGTCCTCGACGGCGAGACCGTCGAGATCGTGCCGGCCGCCGGGCGTCCCACCATCTCGCGGCCGGCGGGTCCGGTGATCCGCCTGGCCCGCAACAACCAGGTGCGCGGCCTCAGCGTGAGCGCGGGCGCCGGCGCCGGCGTCTCGGGCACCTCGGCGGGCAGCGTCGTGATCCGAACCGTGGACGTCTCGGCCACCGGCGGGCCGGCGCTGCTGCTCTCGGCCTCGACCCTGGCGGTCTCGCTCGACGCGCTCTCGTCGACGAACAGCGTGGGTGCGGGCCTGGACCTGTCCAGCAACTCGGGGTCCTTCGAGGTGAGCGGCGTCAGCACCGTCCGCGCCCCGAGTGGCGACGGCCTCCGGCTCGCGGGCAACCTGGCGAACTTCCGCTTCGCCACGATCGACGTCGAGACGAACGGCTCGCGCGGGCTCTACGCGGTCGACACCGGCGGCCTCGAGATCGGCGGCGGCTCGCTCGAGACCGCCAACGCAGTCGGCCTCGAGGTGACGTCGACCGCGCTCGACCTGGCGCTCGACCAGGTCACCGTGAACCATCCGTCGGGCGGCGGGATCCGGCTGGCCTCGAACAGCGGCTCGACTCGGCTCCAGGGCCTGGACCTCGTCACCTCCGCGAGCGGCCTGCACGCCACCTCGGCCGGCGCGCTCACCGTGACCGGCGCCGGCAACCGGATCACCACGACGAGCGGGACCGCGGTCGAGATCGTCTCGACCGGGATCGGGCCGAGCGGCGTGACCTTCGAGTCGGTCTCGGCTTCCGGCGGGAGCAACGGGATCGTGCTCCGCGACACCGGCGCGGGACCCTTCGCGGTGACGGGCGCCGGCGGGGTCGCGGGCTCGGGGGGCACGATCGAGGGGCACAGCGGGGACGGCGTTCGCATCACGAACGCCGCCAACGTGTCGCTCGCCGCGATGGAGATCCGCAACAACGCGGACAGCGGCATCGACGCCAGCGCCGCGAACGGCCTCGTGCTCGACGGCTGCACCCTGTCCGACAACACCAATGCGGTCGGCGAGGCCGGGCTCCAGCTCTCGAACCTGACGGGAAGCGCGCTCGGCGGCGCCAACCCGACCCGGATCGTGAACACGACGGTGCGGGGCTCGACCGAGCACAACGTCGAGCTCGTCAACACGAGCGGCGTCCTGACCGAGCTGCTCGTCTCGAACAGCAGCTTCGCGGACACCAGTGCGGCCCTGGGCGCCGACGGCTTCCTGGTCGAGACCCGCGGCACCGCCCGGGCCACGCTGCGCGTCGAGGACAGCAGCTTCGCGGACAACCAGACCCAGGGATTCCAGGGGAACGCGGTCGATAGCTCGGCCCTGGACGTCACGATCACGGGGAGCCTCTTCGTGTCCAACAACGAGGGCGTCGTGCTCTCGGTCGGCGGCGGCGCCGACCTGGACTTCGACGTCTCCGGCAATCCCGGCTTCACCGACCACGGCGGCAATGCCGTCTCGGTGGTGACCTCGACGAACGCGAACGGCGGGGCGCGGATCGACGGCACCATCGCCGACAACACGGTGGACGGCTCCGACTTCGGCGACGGGGTGCTCGTACTCGTGAGCGGCGACGCCCGCGGCGCCGTCGCCGTGACCGGCAACACCGTGACCGGGATCGACTTCGGCCGCGGCATCTTCGTCCAGAACGGCGAGCTCGACGGAGACACCGCGCAGCTCGACGTCACGGTGAGCGGGAACAGCGTGACGGTCGATCCCACCAACGCCAGCCACGGGATCCTGGTGCAGTCGCGCAAGAACGCCGCCCTGTGCGCGAACGTCCAGGGGAACGCGGCGAACGCCGGGGCCTTCAGCTTCGGCATCCGGGTGCGCCAGCGCGATGCGTCGAGCTTCGAGCTCGAGCGCCTCACGCCCGGCTCCGTCGCCAGCGAGCCGGTCGTGATCGCCCACGTGGGCGGCGAGAACCCGGGGGCCGCGAGCGTCGACGCCACCATCAGCACGTCGTTCACCGGCGTGGCGGACGGGGCCTGTGAGACGCCGTGAGCGACGAGGAGAGCGCAGCATGAGGCCGGCAGCGACGAAGGGCGACACCCGCATCCAGCGCGTGAGCACGCTGCTGGCGGTGGCACTCGTCCTGGGTCTCGGCACCGGGAGCCAGTGCACGGGCGGCTCGGGCGGAGGCGACGGCGCGGTCGACGTGTCGATCGGCACGATTCCCGCCGGCCGCGAGGTGGTGATCGAGTTCGACGTCACGGTGAACCAGCCGCTGCCGCCGGGCGCGGTCACGGAGGTCGTGAACCAGGGGACCGTGTCCGGCAGCAACTTCGCCGCCGTGGTGACGGACGACCCCGACGTGCCGGGCATCGCCGACCCCACCGTCACCCCGATCGCGTTCGAGCTCGGCGACCTGAATCGCGACGGCGTGCTCGAGTTCGAGACCGACTTCGCGGTGTTCCAGGCCCGCTTCGGCGACACCGTGACGCCGGCCGGCGAGGAGCCCGACTACGACGGCGACGGCGTGGTGGGGCAGGGCGACTACGGGATCTTCTTCGGCTTCTTCTAGCCCGGGCCGGCAGCGAGGACGACGATGACGCAGCACCACGCCGTAGCTGATGGACTTCGTTCGGCTTCGCCTCACTGCGCGCGCCCTACGGGCGCTTGCGGTGGACTTCGTTCGGCTTCGCCTCACTGCGCGCGCCCTACGGGCGCTTGCAGGGGGCTTCTGCCGGGCGAGCTCCTGGGGACCGTCCGGAGCGGGCTGCTCGCCCTGGCGATCGCGGCCCTGCCGGCGCCCGCCGGCGCGACCATCGCCGTCGGCTTCTCGCCCGCGTTCTCCGTGATCGCGGAGGCTGGGACCGGCGCCGTGGATCTGGTGGCCACGGTCGATCCGGGCATGGCGATCGTCTCGTTCGGCGTCGACATCCGCTTCGACGGCGCCGTGCTCGACACCGTCGATGCGGTGGTCAACGCCAGCGTGTTCGACGCCGGCGAGCTGGTCGACTTCTCGACCGACGGGCTGATCGAGCTGTCGGGCTTCGTCTCGCCCGTCTCGACGCCGGGCGGGGCGAGCGGCGCGCTCGTGCTCGCCACCCTGACCTTCTTCGGCGAGGCGCTCGGAGTGACCGGGCTCGAGGCGCGCTTCCCCGGCCCGACCGAGGGCTTCGGCCTGCTCGAGGGCCCGCCGTTCTCGGCGCTGCCCGACACGGTGGCCCCGGGGTCGCTTCAGGTCCCCGAGGCCGGCACCGCGCCGCTGCTGCTCGCCGCCGTCGGCGCGGCGCTGGCGCTCCGGCCCCGACGGCGCGCCGCGCTCACTCCTGCGCTGCGGCGATCGCCTCCTCGGTCGCCCGCAGCAGGCCCGCCGCGCGCGGATAGCCCGCGTACTGCGCCAGGTGGATCAGCACCTCGCGCACCTGCTCGACGCTGAGCTCGCCGTTCTTGAGGGCGGCGCGCACCTGGATCTTCCAGGTGTCGGGCTCACCGAGCGCGGCGATCACCCCCATCACGAGCAGGCGCCGGTCGCGCACCGGCAGCGCCTCGCGGGTCCAGACCTCCGCGAAGAGCTGCTCGAGCATCAGGTCGGCGAACGCGCTGGCTCCCTCCGGCGGCACCACCACGTCGCCGGCGTAGACCTGCTTCATCATCTCGGCACCGCGTTCGCGCCGGCTCGTCTGGCTCATCGGATCCCCTCGCGTCGCTGGGGCGTGGACGATGCGGCCTGGCTCCGGGCGGCGCAAGGGATCCCTACCAGAACGCCGGCCACACCAGGGCGTCGAGCACGGCGGTCTGGGTCCAGAAGAAGAACGCCCCGCCCACCGCGAGCCATGCCAGCGTCCCGCCTGCGCGCCGGGCCATCGCGATGGCGACCGCGAGCAGGCCGGTGGAGCCCAGGCCCACGAGCAGCAGAACCGCCCGGATTCCCCCCCACAGCCACGGGGACGGCGACTGGAGCATCCAGGCGGTCAGCGGAAGCCACAGCGCGGACGGGATCAACACGAGTCCATAGAGCAGGTGGAGCAGGCGGTACGGCCGTCCGAGCAGCTGCTCGAACGCGTCGGGACGGGTGCGCAGGATCAGCAGGACGCTGAACGGGAAGTAGCCGGCCGCGGCGAGCAGCATGTTGGTGGTGTAGAGCGGGACCGCGGCCTCCGGCACGCCGCCCCACAGGCCGCTGCGCATCTGTGGCTCGAGCGAGAAGACGAGCAGATAGCTGCCCAGCACGGCAGTGCCACCGGCCACGTTGAGCACCGCGAGCGATCGCTGCTGCGCGTCGATGATCGCGCCTCCCGCCCAAAGCTAGCGGGGCTCCCGGTGCTGTCCCGCTCTTGAGGAGACCGGCTGGATGCCGCACGTTCGGCCCGATGAGCGAGTGGATCGTCGACGTTGGCGACCCCGAGTTCGAGCGCGAGGTGCTCGAGCGCTCGGAGCGGGTCCCCGTCGTGGTGGACTTCTGGGCGCCGTGGTGCGGGCCCTGTCGCACCCTCGGGCCCGTGCTCGAGCGGCTGGCCGAGGAGCACGCCGGCGGCTTCGTGCTGGCCCGCGTGAACGCCGACGAAGCCCCTGCGGCCGCGCAGGCCTTCGGCGTGCGCAGCATCCCGGCCGTGAAGGCGTTTCGAGACGGCGCGCTGGTGGCCGAGTTCGTCGGCGCCCAGCCCGAGAGCGTGGTCCGGCAGTTCCTGGCCCCGCTGCTGCCGACCGAGGCCGACCGCGAGGTGGCGGGAGCCGAGCGCGCGGCAGCCGACGGCGACGCGGACACTGCCGAGGCCGGCTACCGCGCCGCCCTGGCGCTCGACGGACGACACCCCGGCGCGTTGCTCGGGCTGGCCGGGACGCTCGCGGCGCGAGACCGGCGCGCCGAGGCGCTCGAGCTGCTCGAGCAGGTCGCCGGCAGTCGCCGCGACGAGGAGCGGGCCGAGCGCCTGGCCGCCGAGCTGCGCACCGCCGGCGGCGCGGCGGACCTCGAGGCGCTGCGGGCGAGCGCCGCAGCGCGGCCCGACGACCTCGACGCGGCGCTCGACCTGGGGCGCGCCCTGGCCGCCGCGGGCCGGCACGAGGCGGCCCTCGAGACCCTGCTCGAGGTGGTGCGGCGCGATCCCGGTCACGCCGAAGGGGCAGCGCGTCAGGCCATGATCGACCTGTTCGCGCTGCGGGGCGCCGACGATCCGCTCACCCAGCGCTTCCGCTCCGAGCTGGCGCGGGCCCTGTTCCGCTGACCCCGGCCCGGCCTCGCCGGTCCGGAGGCTCGAGTCGGACGCCGGTTCTGCCGAAGGCGCACCCGGGGCGGCGCGCGCTGCCCGGAGGCGCCGGCCTTGTCCACGGTCCTGCTCATCGACGACTCGGACGCGGTCCGCGCCCAGGTGCGCGCGGCCCTGGAGGAGTCGAGCCAGTTCGGCCGCATCCTGGAGGCCTGCGACGGGATCGCCGGCCTGCGGCTGCTGCTCGCAGAGCCGGTGGACATCGTGCTGTGTGATCTCGAGATGCCCGGTCTGGACGGCGAGAAGCTGCTCCGCGCCCGGGGCTGCGGCGCCGACGCGCCCGAGGTCCCGTTCCTGTTCCTGACCGCCAACCAGGATCCGGACCGGCGCGCGCGGCTGCTCCGCAGCGGCGCCTGCGACACCATCACCAAGCCGTTCCAGACGGTGGACGTGATCGCGCGCCTCGAGCTGCAGCTGCGCGTGGCGCGCCTGCAGGCCGAGCTGCGCGAGAAGAACGCGATGCTCGAGCGCATCTCGACCCACGACGAGGTGACGGGCCTGCGCTCGCGGCGCTTTACCACCGAGGCGTTGTCCGTCGAGGTGCTGCGCGCGCGGCGCAACCGCAGCTCGCTGGCGGTGCTGATGTGCGATCTCGACGACTTCAAGCGCGTGAACGACGAGCACGGTCACGCCGCCGGCGACGCGGTGCTGACGGGGGTCGGCGCGCTGATTCGCGACACGCTGCGCGGCTCGGACGTCGCCGGGCGCTTCGGGGGTGAAGAGCTGCTGCTCGTGCTCCCGGAGACCGACCTCGAGGGGGGCGAGGTGCTCGCCGAGCGCCTGCGCGCGGCCGTCGAGTGCGCGGACTTCGCCGCGGCGTCCGGCGCGTCCATCGAAGTCACCATGAGCGTCGGCGTGGCGACCCTCGAGGCCGGGCTCGACTCGGGGGAAGCGCTGATCGAGGCCGCGGACCAGGCGCTCTACGGGGCGAAGGAGGCGGGTCGCAATCGCGTGGTGAGCGCGCACAGCCTGCCGGGTCTTGACAGCCCGCAAGGAAAGCGTACACCCGATGCCGCCCCCAGGAGGTCTCGATGAGCGACCCGGATCGGAACGAGGAGCGCCTCGCGGGCGACGGAGAGGAAGAGGACGAGGAGGAGGAGGCCCCGCGCAACCCCTTCGACAACCCCCTGTTCCTCCCGATCCTGCTGCTCGGCCTCTCGGTCTGGTTCGGCTACGACGGCTGGATCAATACCGACGAGCACATGCAGAAGCCGACCACGCTCTGGTTCAACCGCATCGGCTTCGTCGTGCTGGTCGCCATCGGCTCGTGGACCGGCTACCGCGCGCGCCAGGAGATCCGCGAGACGCGCGAGGCCGAGGCGCAGGGCAGCGCCGAGGGCTAGCAGCCGTCGCGGCGTCGCCGCCACGCCGCCAGCCGGTGCGCGATCTCCGCCTCGGCGCCCTGCTGGCCCGGCTCGTAGAAGCGCGCGTCGCCGAGCACCTCCGGCAGGTTGCGCGCCGCGACGAAGTGGTCGGCTTCGTCGTGCGGGTAGCGGTAGTCGCGGCCGTAGCCGAGACCCTTCATGAGACCGGTCGGCGCGTTGCGCAGATGGAGGGGCACCGCGGCCGAGCCGTGCTCGCGCACCGCATCGAGGGCGCGTCCGATTCCCAGGTACGACGCGTTGCTCTTGGGCGCGCAGGCGAGGAAGGTGATCGCCTGGGCCAGATTGATGCGCGCCTCGGGCAGGCCGATGCGCTCCACGGCCTCGTAGGCGGCCACCGCGAGCGGGAGCGCGGCGGGCTCCGCGTTGCCCACGTCCTCGGAGGCGAAGATCACCAGCCGGCGCGCCACGAAGCGCGGATCCTCGCCCGCCTCGAGCATGCGCGCGCCGTAGTAGAGCGCGGCGTCGGGGTCGCCGGCGCGCAGGCTCTTGATGAAGGCCGAGACCACGTTGTAGTGGTCCTCGCGGTCCCGGTCGTGGCGCAGCAGGCGCCGGCCCACGACCTCGCGCACCGCGTCGAGTCCGACCGCATCGGCGCCGGCGGCGCGTTGCAGGTCGGCCGCGGCCTCGAGCACGCCGAGTGCCCGGCGTGCGTCGCCGTCGGCGAGGTCGGCGATGGCGGCGGCCGCGTCGGGCTCGAGCCGCAGGCCGCTCGCGCCGAGCCCGCGCTCCGCGTCGGTGACGGCGCGTCGAACCAGAGCCTCGAGGGCCTCGCGGTCGAGCGCCCCCAGCGTGAACACGCGACAGCGCGAGAGCAGGGGCGCGACCACCTCGAACGAGGGGTTCTCGGTGGTGGCGCCGATCAGGGTGACGGTGCCGCGCTCGACGTGCGGCAGCAGCGCGTCCTGCTGCGCGCGGTTGAAGCGGTGGATCTCGTCGAGGAACAGCACGGTGCGCCGACCCGCCCGCCGCTCGGCCGCGGCGCGCTCGACCTCGGCTCGCACCTCGCGCACGCCGGCGGTGACTGCCGACAGCGCGACGAAGCGGGCCCCCGGCGCCTCGGCCAGCAGCCGCGCCAGGGTCGTCTTGCCGCAGCCGGGCGGACCCCACAGGATCAGGGACGGGAGCGACCCCGCCTCGACCAGCACCCGCAGCGGCGCCCCCGGCGCCACCAGGCCGTCCTGCCCCACGACCTCGTCGAGCACGCGCGGCCGCATCCGGTCGGCCAGCGGCGCGTCGGCGCGCGCCGGATCGGCGTCGCGACGCGGGAACAGCTCGAGGGAATCGTCGGGCATGCGGGCGGAGGGTATCAGGGCCCGCCCGCCCCGGGTGTTCACCCCGTCGAGCCGGTCTACCTTCTGCGCGATGGGGCGCAGCGTCGGCATCGCGATCAAGCCGGAGGAGCCGCGGGCGGTGGGGGCCGCGCGCGAGGTGTCGAAGTGGCTCGAGGAGCGCGGCGTGCGCGCACTGCTCGATCCGCACGCCGCCGAGGCACTCGGCGAGCGCGGGGTGCCGCACGAGCAGCTCGCCAGTGAGTGCGAGCTGATCCTGGTGCTCGGTGGCGACGGCACCCTGCTGGCGGTGGCGCGCGCCATTGGCGGGCGTCGCGTGCCAATCCTGGGCGTCAACCTGGGTACGCTGGGCTTCCTCGCCGAGGTGTCGATCGACGAGTGCGCGCCCGCGCTCGAGCGCGCCCTGGCCGGCGAGGCGGTGATCGAGACCCGCATGCGCCTCGACGTCGAGCTGGTGCGCGGCGCCGCGGTGTGCGAGCAGTACCTGGCGCTCAACGACGCGGTCATCACCAAGGGCACCCTGGCGCGCATCATCGACCTCGAGACGCGCGCCGACGACCAGCTGGTCACCACCTACCACGCCGACGGGCTGATCGTCGCCACGCCCACGGGATCCACGGCCTACTCGCTGTCCGCGGGCGGACCGATCCTGCTGCCGGGCGTCGAGTCGGTGCTGCTGACGCCGATCTGCCCGCACACGCTGACGCAGCGCCCGCTCGCGCTCTCCGACCGCGTGCGGATCGAGATCCTGGTGCACACGCTGGGCGGCGAGGTCCAGCTCACCGTCGACGGCCAGGAAGGCGCACCGCTCGTAGAGGGCGACGTCGTCCGCGTGCGGCGCTCCGCGCACCCGCTGCGGCTGGTCGTCCCGCCCGGCAGCACCCGCTTCGAGGTGCTGCGCACCAAGCTGCGCTGGGGGCAGCGTTGATCGAGACGCTGCGGATCGAGAACTTCGCCGTCGTCGAGCAGCTCGAGATCGAGCTGGGTGCGGGGCTGTGCGTCCTGACCGGCGAGACCGGCGCCGGCAAGTCGATCGTGCTGGGCGCCCTGGCGCTGCTGGCCGGCGGGCGCGCGTCGAGCGAGGTGGTGCGCGAGGGCGCGGAGCAGGCGGTGGTGGAGGCGGTGCTGCGCACCGACGGCCTGCCCGGGCTCGAGGCCGCCCTGGCCGAGCGCGGCTTCGCCGCCGACGACCACGAGCTGGTGGTGTCGCGCACCGTGAGTCGCAGCGGGCGCAGCCGCGCGCAGCTCGCGGGGCGCCTGGTGCCGATCGGGCTGCTCGGCGAGCTGCTGGGTCCGTGCATCGAGATCTCGAGCCAGCACGAATCGCAGAGCCTGCGCCGCCCCGAGAGCCACGCCCGTCTGCTCGACGCGTTCGGGGGCCTGGCCGCCGAGCGCGCGCGCGTCGAGCGCGGCTACGGCGCGCTGCGCGACGCCTGCGCAGAGCGCGCCCGGCTCGAAGCGGAAGCGGCCGAGCGCGAGCGGCGCCGCGACTTCCTGGCGTTCCAGCGCGACGAGATCGACGCGGTCGCGCTCGAGCCCGGCGAGCTCGCCGCACTGCCCGGCGAGCACGCGCGCCTGGTGCACGCCGAGCAGCTGCGCGGTGAGGCGGGCGCCGCGGCCGTCGCCCTGTGCGGCGACGCAGCCGGCGGCGCCGAGGGGGCCAACGCCGCGGACGCCGCGGGGGCGGCACTCTCGCGCGTCGAGGCGCTGGCCGAGCTGGATCCCGAGCTCGGCCCCCTCGTCGAGCGGCTGCGCGGCGTGCACGCCGAGCTGGCCGAGGCGGCGCGCGATCTCGAGCGCTACGCGGACGGGGTCGACGTCGATCCCGGCCGGCTGGCCGCGGTCGAGGAGCGGCTCGGCGAGCTCGAGCGCGTGCGTGCGAAGTACGGGCGGAGCGAGGACGAGATCCTGGCCCACCGCGACCAGGTCGCCCGGGAGCTGGACGCGCTCGAGGGCAGCGACGCGCGGCTGCGCGAGCTGGGCGAGCGCGAGGACGCGCTGCGCGGCGAGCTCGAGCGGGCCGCGGGCGCCCTGTCGCGCGGACGCGCGCGCACCGCCGAGCAGCTGGCGCGCGAGGTCGAGGCGGCGCTCGCCGGGCTCGACATGCCGAAGGCGCGCCTGCGCGTGGCGCTCGAGCCGGCTCGCGCGCCCGACGGGCTGCCGTGCGGACCGGGCGGTGCGGAGCAGGTGGAGCTGCAGCTCGCGGCCAACCCGGGCGAGTCGGCGCGGCCGCTGCACCGGGTGGCCTCGGGCGGCGAGCTGTCGCGGGTGTTCCTGGCGCTGAAGAACGCGCTGCGGCGGGCCGCGCCGGGCGGCGTGCTGGTCTTCGACGAGGTCGACGCCGGCATCGGAGGACGCGCCGCCGACCGCGTGGGACGCCTGCTCGGCGAGCTCGCCAGCCACCACCAGGTGCTCTGCATCACCCACCTGCCGCAGATCGCGGCCGCCGGCAGCGCGCACCTGCAGGTCGCCAAGCGCACGCGCCGCGGGCGCACCATGACGGCCGTGACGCCGCTCGACGAGGAGGCGCGCGTCGACGAGCTGGCTCGCATGGCCGGCGGCGAGCGCATCAGCGAGGCTACGCGCCGGCATGCGCGCGAGCTGCTGCGCGCCTGCCGGCGTGGTGCCGGCGCCCCGGTTTCGGGTCCCAACGCATAAAGCCACCCGCTCGAGGGTCCGATGAGACAGGGGTGCTGCGAGGCCCTGGCCTCGCGGCGAGGGGACCATGGCGCAGGCGAGCGGACAACAGGTCGTCCCGGCGGGCGGGCGCATCCAGATCCTGAGCGGCTTCTATCAGGGGCTCGAGCTCCCGATCGATCGCCCGCGCATCGTGATCGGGCGCGGCCGCGGTGCCGAGGTAGTGCTCGCCGAGCCCACGATCTCTCGTGCTCACGCCGCCATCGGCGTCGAGGAGGGCGGGTTCTTCGTCCAGGATCTCGAGAGCACCAACGGAACCATGGTGAACGGCGAGCGCCGCGATCGGGCGCCGCTCGAGGATCGCGACGAGATCCAGATCGGGCGGCTCCACATTCGCATCCGGCTGCCGGGTGCCGTGGACTGAGGGGGCCGGGGACGAGTTCGATGCAGCAGCAGCACTACACTTTGATCTTCGTGCCCGACGAGCGCTCGCCCGTGCGGCGCTTCCAGGTGCGCCGCACGCGTCTGAAGCAGGGCGTGGTGGGCGGCGCCGTGGCGCTGGTGCTCGCGCTGGTGATGGCGATCGACTGGGTGCGGCTCCGCGCCGAGGCCGTCGACGTCGACGCCCTGCGCGCGCAGACCCGGGCCCAGGCCGAGCAGCTCGCGAGCCTGACCGACGAGGTGGCCGAGGTCGAGGCGGCGCTGGCACACCTCGAGGAGTTCGAGCGCAAGGTGCGCGTGATCGCGAACCTGCCCGACAAGCTGGCGCGCGCCCAGGGCAGCGTCGCGGCCGGCGGTCCCGAGGCGGAGCCCGGCGAGGGCGGGCCCGAGGAGCCGGAGGAGGCCGCCGCACCGCCAGCGGTCGAGCCGGCGCCGACCCGCCCGCCCGCCGCCGCCGAGTTCGGCTCGGAGCCGATCGCCGCCCTGCGCCTGCACACCGCCGTGCTGCTCGACGGCCTGCTGGCCACGCGCGCCTCCTACGCGGCCCTGGTCGACGGGCTCGAGACGCGCCGCGTCCAGCTCGCCTCGACGCCGTCGATCTATCCGACCAACGGTTGGCTCACGTCGGGCTACGGCCGGCGCGTCTCGCCCTTCACCGGACAGCCGCACTTCCACTCGGGCATCGACATCGCCGCGAACTTCGGGACGCCCGTGGTGGCCCCCGCGGCCGGACGGGTCCACTTCGTGGGCCGCAAGGGCGCCCTGGGTCGCGCGGTCGTGCTCGACCACGGCTACGGCCTGCGTACCACCTACGGGCACCTGGCCGAGACCAACGTGAAGCGCGGCCAGCGCCTCGAGCGCGGCGAACGGCTGGGAGCGGTCGGCAGCACCGGCCGCAGCACCGGCCCCCACCTCCACTACGCGATCTCGGTCCAGGGCCGCCACGTCAACCCGATGCAGTATATCTTGGAGTAACTCCGGCTGGCGAAGCGGGGGCCCCCCGCCCGCGCCCCCCCAAGCCCCGGCGGCGGCAGCGCGGGGCCGGGGGCGGGGGGGGGCCCCCCCCCTCCCGGCCCGGGGCCCCGGGCCCCCCCCCCCCCCCCCCCC
>JASJBO010000052.1 GCA_030066475.1 Myxococcota bacterium | reverse complement strand
CACGATGTTGTAGGTGACCACGCGGATGCCGTGGGCGCGCAGCAGGCGGGCCGCCTTGATGATCTCGGCCCGCGTCACGGTCTTCTGGAGCACCTCGTTGCGCATGCGGTCGCTGCCGCTCTCGACGCCGAAGGCGACCATCTCGCAGCCGGCGCGGACCAGCGGCTCGATCGACTCCTCGCTCACCAGGTCGGCGCGCAGGTTGCACTGGAAGGGCAGCCCGACCTGCTCGGGCCACTTCTCCGCGAACTCGTGCAGCCAGGAGCGCTTCATGCCGAAGATGTCGTCGACGAACTCCACCGAGCGCACGTCGTACTCGGCCTTGAGCTGCAGCGCCTCGGCGATCACGTTGTCGACCGAGCGGAAGCGCACGAACTTGCCCTCGTCCTTGGTGAGCTTGGCGAGGGTGGGCGCGTAGCAGAAGGTGCACTGGTAGGGGCAGCCGCGCGACGAGAGCAGGAACGGGTACTGGTTCTTGCGCGCGAAGGTCGCGTAGTCGCCGTAGATGCTGCGGTCGGGGAAGGGGATGCTGTCGAGGTCCTCCACCAGCTGCGCGAAGCCGTTGCGGTGGACGTGCTCGCCCTGCTTCGCGTCGATCCCGGGGATGTCCCAGGGATCCCGGCCGGCCTCGAGGCGCGCGCACAGCTCGACGACGGGCACCTCGCCCTCGCCGCGGCAGATGAAGTCGAGCCCGCGGTGCAGCAGGACCTGGGGATGGTAGGTGGGGTGGGGCCCGCCCAGGATGGTCTTCGCCTCGGGCAGCAGCTGCTTGATCTGCCAGGCCGTGTTGGCGGCCCACAGGTGGTTGCCCGTCACCGCGGTGAGACCGACGAGCTGCGGGTCGTAGGCGGCGAGCTCGCGCTCGAGAGTCCTCCCGGTCAGGAAGAACCGCACCTCGTGCCCGGCCGCCTTCAGCGCCGAGGCGATGTAGAAGTAGCCGAGCTGGTCGACGTAGAGGTTGTTGACGAGCGCGACGCGCACGCGTCAGCTCTCGGCGGCACGCGGAGAAGGCAGCTCCCGGGTGCCCCCGCCGCCCGGGCGCGGATCGACGTCGTTCAGCCTGCGCCCCCGGCCGAAGATGTGATGGAGGTAGAGGCGCAGGTAGATCTGGGCGCCGAAGTTCCCGTCGAACAGCCAGTCGACCAGCATGCGCGTCGCCATGACCATCCGCGAGACGGTCACCATGCCGGGGACGGCGGCCAGCAGGCGCGGCTTCACGAAGCGCCGCAGCGGCTTCGGAATGCTCGGCATGAGCTGGAAGGCGATCATGTAGCCCTTGGCGACGTGCATCTCGCGGGCCGCCTCGGGCGTCAGGGCGTGGACCTGGTGGTACCAGAGCACCTCGCCGCGATGGATGCCGTCGAGCTGCTCCTGGGTGATGTCGCCGCGCTCGAACGCCTTCTGGGTGATCTCGAGTCCGGGGAAGTAGGTGAGGAAGAAGCAGGCGATGCGCCCGGGCGAGTGCTCGCGGTAGAACTCGAGCGCGTACTCCTTCGCCTCCGGCGCCTCGTCGGGCAGCCCGAAGATGTGGTCGACGTCGAGCTGGAGACCCGCCTTCTTGAAGGCCGCGAAGGTCTTGATGATGTCCTGCTCGCGCTCCGCCCGCCGCAGGGTCTTCGACTTGTACTCGTGCCGGTCGAGCGACTGCACGCCCATCTTCGCCCCGACGCAGCCGCAGTCCTTCATCAGCTGGGCGAGCTCGTCGTCCATGAACTTGGCGTGCGTCTCGCAGATCCAGGGGACCCCCACCTCGTCGCGCAGGCGGGGCAGGAACGCGCGCAGCCAGTCCTTGTCCATGGTGAAGATGTCGTCGTGGAACTCGATGACCTTGTAGTCGTAGCGCTGCTTGCCCTCCACCAGCTCCTGGATGCAGGAGTCCACCGAGCGCCGCCGCAGGTAGCTCTTGTTGGTGGTCCGCTCGGTCGGCAGATGGGCGAAGAAGTTGTTGAAGCAGAAGGTGCAGCGGTAGGGGCAGCCGCGTCCGGTCATCATCCGGTAGACGTGCCGCCTGGGGATGGTGTCGGCGAACAGGTCCTTGTCGGGGAAGGGCAGGGCGTCGAGGTCGGTCAGGAAGCCGGCCACCCGCGGCGGGGGCACCGCCTTGCCGTCGCGCTTGCGCCAGATGTTGGGGATGTCGGCGCCCGGGGCGTCGCCGTCGAGCGACTCGAGCAGCGAGAGCAGGGCCACCTCGCCCTCGCCCTCGCAGACGTAGTCGATCTGGGGGTACTCGATCACGAACTCGGGCACGGCCGAGGGGTGGACGCCCCCGAAGACGATCGGGATGTCCTTGCGCTCCTTGACCCGGCGCGCGATCTCGAGCGCCCAGCCGAAGACGTTGGTGAGGCAGGAGAAGCCGACCAGATCCGGGTCGAGCGCCAGGATCTTCTCGACGATCTTGTCGTCCTGGTCGAACCACTTCGCCAGGGCCGGGATCCGGAGCTGGAAGCGGTCGTCGAACAGAGCCGGGTGATGGGCCAGACTCGTGCGATGGCCGTGGGCCTTCAGGTAGGACGAGAGATACTCGACCCCGAGCAGCTCCATGCCGAGGGAAACGAACGTCACATGCACGAGGGCTGCCTCAGGAAGTGGGCTCCCGAAAGAGACGAGCATACCACGGCGACGTGGCGAAACGGCCGGAAACCGCTCCGCGTGGTGGGCCAAACCCTCGCGTGCGCAGCTCTTTCTTGTCCATGACGCCGGCGGCGGCACAGGGCCGGCAGGCCGCCGGCACGAGCCGCCGACCCCGAGGGGCGCCCCATCCGGCGGGCCGCGCCGCCGCCGTGTTCTCCCGGGTCCCGGCAGCCATCGCGCTGTCGATCCTCGCCTACGCCGCCCTCGAGCTGCTCGGGCGCGCCCTCGACCTCGTCCGGTTCCCGTTTCCGGTCGACTACGGCGAGGCCGCCATGCTCAACCAGACCGCGTGCCTGGCCCGGCTGGAGACGATCTACCCGGTCGACCTGACCCGCCCGCCGTACCTGATCTGGAACTTCCCGGCGCTGTTCTCGCTGGTCCAGGTCCCGGCGCTGGCGTGGTTCGGTCCGGCGCTCTGGTACGGCCGGCTGCTCTCCACCGCGAGTCTGGTGGTCGCCGCCGCAGGCGTCGCGGCCACCCTCCACGCGCTGACGCGCGATCGGCTCGCGGCGTGCGTCGGGGGCCTCTGCCTGCTCGCCATCCCGATGGTCTCGTTCTGGGCGTCGCTCAACCGGGTCGACGCGCTGGCCCTGGCGCTGAGCTGGGTGGGGCTGGCGCTGGTCGCCCGGCGTCCGCACCGCCGCGCGCCCCTGATCGCGGCCGGCCTGCTGCTGACTGCCGCCGTCTACACGCGGCAGTCGTACGGCCTCGCCGCCCCGCTCGCCGCCTTCGTGTGGCTCTGGGCCCGACACGGCGTCGCGCCGGCGAAGCGGCTCGCGGCGGTCGTGGCGGGCTCCGGCCTGGGGCTGCTGGTGGTGCTGAGCTGGGCGACGGACGGGGGCTTCCTGCTCCACGTCGTCACCGCGAACTTCAACGAGTACGAGCTGGGCATCGCGGGCGATCTGCTGCTGTTCCTGGTCGCGCTGATGCCGGTCTACTTCGCCGCCGTCGTCCTGTTCCTGGCGCGCCGGCCGGGGCGTGCGTCGGTCTGGTGGCTGGGCGCGACCTATCTCCTGGGCGCCTCGGTGTCGGCCGCGACGGCCGGCAAGGTCGGCTCGAACGTCAACTACTTCTTCGAGCTGCTGGCGGGAGCGAGCTTCGCCGTCGGGGCCTGTGTCGCGGCCGCGCGCCCGGTGGGCCAGCGGGTGCTGTTCGCGGCGCTCGCCCTGCAGGTGGCCGTGCTGCTGGCGTTCGAATCGCCCCAGCAGCAGGAGGTGGAGCGCCGGCGGGGCGCGGTCGCCGAGCTCGAGAGCCTGCAGGCGATGGTCGAGCGGGCCGACGGGCCCGTGCTCGCCGACGAGTACCTGGCCATGCTGCCGCTCGCCGGCAAGCCGATCTACATGCAGCCCTTCATCTTCACCCAGCTCGTGCGCGTCGGGAGCTGGGACCCCGCTCCCTTCCTCGCGGACCTCGAGGCGCAGGCCTTCCCGCTGATCGCGCTCGACGCTTCGCCGGACAGCCCGACGCGGGATCTCTGGTGGACGCCGGAGATGCGTGCCGCGATCGACCGGCGCTACGCGGTCTCGGAGACCCTTCCTGGACTTGGGCTCGAGATCTACCGGCCCCGGCCCGCCGCGCGGGAGGCCTCGCACGGCCCCGAGTGACGCATCGCCCGCAGGGGCTGCTTGACTCGTGCCCGCCGCCACCGCAAGATGGCCCGCATGCGGCCGAACCCGACTGGGGCGATCGTGCTCTTCCAGCCGCGCGTCGGCTACATGGACAGCGTGCGGAGCAAGCCGGCGCTGCCCCTGAGCCTGCTGCACGCCGTCTCGCTCGCGGCCGAGCGCTACGACGTCGTCCTGATCGACCAGCGCGTGCAGCTCGACTGGGACGCGCGCCTGCGCGACGCCCTGCGCGACCGCCCCCTGCTGCTCGGGATCACCTGCTACACGGGGCCGATGATCCACGACGCGCTGGGCGCCGCCCGGCTCGCCCGCGAGATCGACCCCGAGGTGCCGATCGTCTGGGGGGGCGTGCACGTCGGGCTCCAGCCCGAGCAGTCGGTGCGGCACCCGCTGGTCGACGTCGTGGTGCGCGGCGAGGGCGAGGTGTCGCTGGTGGCGCTGGCGGACGCGCTGGCCGGCGGGAAGCGGCTCGACGGCGTTCCCGGGATCGCCTGGCTCGATGGCGACGAGTACGTGGCGACGCCGGCCGCCGAGTACGTCGACCCCAGCAAGACCCCCGAGATCCCGTACCACGTCGTCGACGTGGAAGACTACATGCCGCTCTACGAGGGCCGGCGCAGCCTCTACATGGAGAGCTCGCGCGGCTGCCCGTTCGCCTGCACCTACTGCTACAACGTCTACTTCAACGACCGGCGCTGGCGGCCCCAGTCCCCGGCGCGTCTCCTCGAGCGGGTCCGCACCGTCAAGGAGCGCTACGGCGTCGAGGACGTCTACTTCACCGACGACGACTTCTTCATCAACCCGAAGCGCTCGCGCGAGATCGTCGAGGGGCTGCTCGACATCGACGTGACCTGGCAGGTGCAGGGCTCGGACATCATCTGCATCAGCAAGATGGACGACGACTTCCTGCAGCTGCTGCAGGACAGCGGCTTCCGCCGTTTCACGGTCGGCATCGAGACGGGCTCTCCCCGCATGCGCAAGCTGATGCGGAAGGAGGGCAGCGTCGAGCTGATCCTCGAGACGTTCGAGCGCATCGCCCGCTTCGGCTTCATCGTGTTCGGCTCGTTCATCTCGAACACGCCCGGCGAGACGCTCGAGGACATCCGCCAGTCGGTCGACCTGATGCAGAAGCTGCACCAGGTGAATCCGAACTTCCGGAACTCGCCGGTCTACCACTACACGCCGTTCCCGGGCACCCCGATGTTCGAGCAGGCGGTGGCGAGCGGCTTCCAGCCGCCGCGCACGCTCGAGGAGTGGGCGGGCTTCTCCTACGAGGGGAACGGCTTCGTCCACATCGGCTCGCAGCCGCCCGAGTTCTACGAGCGGCTCTACCTGTCGACCCTGCTCAACGACCGCAAGGTCGACGAGTACACCGTGCCCTGGTGGATCCGGCTCGGGGCGGGCATGTACCGGCCGGTCGCCAATGCGCGGCTGCGGCACCTGTTCTTCGACTGGATGCCCGAGATGGCCGTGGCGCAGCGCTTCCTCAGGGCGACGTGACGGCCGCGGGCGTCCTGGTCGAGCAGCGCGGCGCGGCGGCCGCCGGCCGGGCGCGCTGGGTCGTCGTCCCGGCCTACCAGGCCGAAGCGACCCTCGGCGGCGTGCTGCGCCGCATCCCGGCCGCGCTCGAGGGGGTCGAGGTGCTCGTCGTGGACGACGGCAGCGACGACGGGACCGGCGCCGTCGCCCGCCGGCACGGCGCGCGCGTGCTGCGCAATCCGCGCAATCTCGGCTACGGCGCGACCCAGAAGGTCGGCATCGACCACGCGCTCGCGCACGGCGCCGGCGCGGTCGCGATCCTGCACGCCGACGGCCAGTACCCGCCCGAGTCGCTGCCCGAGCTCTTCGCCGCGCTCGAGCGCGGCGAGGCCGACGTCGTGCTCGGCTCGCGCGTGCTCGACGGCGGCGCCCTGCGCCGTGGGATGCCGCCGCTGAAGTTCGCCGCCAACCGACTGCTCTCGTGGCTCGAGAACGCCTGCTACGGCCTCGCGGTGAGCGAGTACCACACTGGCATGCTGGCGTACTCGCGCGAGGCGCTGGCGCGGATCCCGTTCCGCGACGTCAGCGACTCCTTCCACTTCGACGGCGAGATGACGATGCTGGCCGGTCGGGGCGGGCTGCGCCTGGTCGAGGTCGCGATCCCGCACGTGTACGGCGACGAGCGCTCTCATCTGCGGCCGATCCCGTACGTCGCGACGGTCGTGCTGATCGCCGTCGCGGTCCGAGTCGGCCTCTACGACCGCTGGCTCGCGCGGCGCGTCGCGCGCCGGGGGGCGTGACGAGGCGCCCGAGGCCATGAGCGCCGAGCGCAGGATCGACGCCGTCGCCTGGCTGGTGCTGGCCGCGTGGGGGGGCGTCGCGGCTCTCGCGCTGGCGTCGCTCACGCACAACGTGGACGAGGGCGCGAACATCTACGCGGCGCGCCTGGTCCAGCAGGGCCAGGCTCCGTTCCGCGACTTCTTCTACCACCAGCCCCCGCTCTACGTCTTCAGCCTGGCCCTGCTGCCGACGAGCCACTTCGTGTACGGCCGCCTCCTCTCGCTGCTGGCGGCCGTCGTCGTCGGGCGGCTGCTGTTCCGCCTCGCGGGGCGGATCTTCGGCGCGACCTCGTGGCTGCCGCTCCTGGTGCTGGCGCTGTACTGCGCGGCGGGCCTGCAGGTCTTCCATCTGCTCGCGCTTCCCGGCGCCCCGATGCTGGCCTTCGCCGTGGCCGGCTGCTGGTGGCTGCTCTCGCGCCCGGAGGGCGTGGGCGCGGCGCTCGGCGCGGGCGCATGCCTCGCCCTCTCGATCCTGTTCAAGCCGCTCACGCTGGCGGTGGCCGTGGCGCTCGCCGCCGCGCTCGCGGTCGATCCGCGCCAGCGGCGGCGTCTCGTGCCCTTCGGGCTGTCGCTGGCGGGGGTGGGCCTCGCCGGCTGGGGCGCGTTCCACCTGGCGAGCGACGGCGCATTCACCGAGCTGCTCTTCGTTCAGGGCGCCCGCTACGCGGAGCCGTCCGTGGCGGTTCGCATGTGGCAGAGCCTTCCCGGGCTGCCCGGCGACATGCCCACGAGCCCGTCCGGCCTCACGCTCGTCTTCTACGCGCTCGCGTTCCGGGGCAGCCTGGACGTTCTGCTCGTGGCCGGCGCCGTCGCAGGGGTATGGGTGCTCTGGCGCCGCGCGCCCGCGGTCCCGCCCGGAGAGAAGCTCTTCTGGACCGCCTGGCCGGTGCTCGCCCTGCTGTTCTCGTTCACGCTCTGGGGCGTCTCGAAGGAGCACTACCACGTGCTCTACCTGCCGCCTCTGGCCCTGCTGAGCGCGTTCGGCGTGGCGCGCTTCGCGGCGCCGGGTGGCTGGCGCCGCGGCGTCGCTGCCTGCGCGTGCGCGGCCGTGATGGGCGCCGGCGTGCTGTCGCTGTCCGCGCGACGCCAGGACTACCGCGCGGCGCTGGCGCTGCGGGGCGAGAGCGCGGCGCTGCTGGCCTTCGATCCCACGATCAACGTGCTGAGCGAGACCGAGGTGGCCTGTGGCGTGCTGCTGTTCTGGCTGCCTCCCTACCGCCCCCAGCTCGAGGGGGACGAGGCGGCGGGCTTCGAGCACGGGCGCGACCGCCTGATCGCGTGCCTGGAGGCGGAGCCCGAGACGCGGATCGTGATCCACCAGCTGAGTCCCGCGTTCCTGGTCGTCGACGCGGTGCTGCACGACTGGGTCCTGCGCCAGCCGCCGGAGCGGGTGGTCTACCTCTCCGACGCGGCGCGGGCGGCCTTCCGGCAGCTCTACTGACGCGCGGCGCGAGTCCGGCCGTCCCAGTCCCGCCCGCCCAGGAAGTGCTCGGCGATCAGCAGGAGGTTGAACCGGACGCGCTCCGCGGCGGGAACCTCCGCCGGACCCACCCCCGCAGACGGCCGGCCCGCGGGCATCGCGGCTCAGCCCGAGGGCGCCGGCGGCGAGCCGATCGGGAGCCGCTCGCCGGGCAGGGCGGTGCGCGCGACGCGGCGGATCTTCGGTGCCCCCCAGGCCGGCGTCTGCTTCTTGTAGACCACGTTGAAGATGTCGAACGGCACGTAGTGGCGCTTCGTCATGAACGCCATGTGGCAGTTCGACGCCTCCTCGAGGTCGATCGAGTGGTCGGCGTGGAACTTCTCGATGATCAGGATCTTGACGAACGGGTGGTCCCGGAACGGCGCCATGCGGCCGTCGGGCGAGCGCATCACCTCGAGCAGCACGCCGGAGAGCTGCCGGAACAGCTGCGGCCGGCGCAGGGCGAACGACGGCTTCGCCATGCGCGAGAGCGGGAAGAAGTCGCCGTCGGCGAAGACGAGGGGCATCGGCAGGATGCTGTGCTTCTGCGTCAGCCACGGCGCCGGGATGAAGCGGCTCGCCCGGCCGAACAGGCGCATCGTGTCCATCCAGTCGTCGCGCGTGATGCGGCCCCCGGTCTGCCGCTCGATCAGCTCGATCACGTCGACGACGTGCGTCTCGTCGCCCGGCAGCTCGTAGCGGCTCTGCTCCGTGTACGGGTAGATGCTCATGCGCAGGTTCGGGTAGCTCCCGATGAACTCGACGAGCCGGCCCGCGTGCGCGCCGTTGGTGTGCTTGTCCATCATCGTCGAGAGCTGGACGCGGAAGCCGCGATCGCGCATCCCGTCGAGGGCGCGCAGCTTGACGTCGAGCAGGCGCTCCCCGCGCAGCGTCTCCGAGATGTCCTCGTCGAAGCCGTCGAACTGCATCACCACGTCGCGGAGCCCCGCGTCGGCGAGCTGGTCGAGGTAGTCGGCGTCGGCGAGCCGCACGCCGTTGGTGGCGATGCGCGGGATGTAGCCCACCTCGCTGACGGCCTCGATCAGCCGCGGCAGGTCCTTGCGCACGGTCGGCTCGCCGCCGAAGAAGACCACGTTCGGCCGCTGGAGCTGGCCGAGGAAGCCGGGCTTCGCCGCGGGCAGGCGCGCGAGGATCTCCTCGACGCTGGGATCGCGCGAGTACATCGTGTTCGCGTCGCTCAGGCACGCCGGGCAGTCGAGATTGCAGCGGTTCGTGACCTCGATCATGATGTTGAAGGTCTTCGGCAGGCAGCGGTCGCAGGCGGTGCCGCGCAGGCACTCGAAGGTCCGGCAGAAGACGTAGTCGCCGACGATCTCGTCCATCTCGTCGAACAGGCTCGCGTCGCGCCAGTAGAGCGATTCGTGCACGCCGTGTTGCGGGCACTGCTTGCGCATCCAGACGTCGCCCTCGTGCCGGTAGAGCTCGGCGCGCAGGATGCGCTGGCACTGCGGGCACAGGCTCTGTGTGGCACGGATCGTGGCGTCGTGGCGCTGGAGCTGTGCGGACATCGACGCGCCTCGACGAGAGGAGGGTGGAACGGGACCCGTGCCAGGAGTAGCACGGCTGGTCGCCGCGCAGCAACGAGCCGCGCCGAGGACGACCGCTAGCGTGAGTAGAGCCCGCGGGCTTCGAGCTCCTGCGTCGCCTGCTCGACCCCGTCGGTGGCGCTGCCGGTGCGCACTCCGGCCAGCAGCTCGTCGATGCCCGACGCGAGGTCGACCGCGGGGGCGTAGCCGAGCTCGTCGCGGATGCGCTGGAGGTCGGCATGACAGTGGCGGATGTCGCCCGCCCGATGCCGCTGGGAGACCTGCGGCTGGACCTCGAGGCCGAGCTGCACCGCGAGCAGCCGGGCGATCTCGCGCACCGACGTCGCCTGGCCGCTGCCGACGTTGTAGACGCGTCCGCCGCTGTGCGGGCTCTCGAGCGCGAGCAGGGTCGCGCGCACCACGTCCGACACGTGGACGAAGTCGCGAGTCTGGAGCCCGTCCTCGAACAGGACCGGAGCGCGCTGGTTGAGCAGGCGCGCGCAGAAGATGGCCAGCACGCCGGTGTAGGGATTCGAGAGGGACTGGCGGCTGCCGTAGGCGTTGAAGTAGCGCAGCGCGACGGTGGGGATGCCGTAGCTGCGGCCCACGTTGAGGAACATCTCCTCCTGGTCGCGCTTGGTCACGGCGTAGACCGAGCCCGGCCGCAGCGGCGCGTCCTCGCGCGTGGCGACGGGCTCGAGCGGGTGCCCGTCCGCGTCCTCCGCGTCCCAGCGACGGGCCGCGAGCTGGGCGTCGGAGCGCAGCTCCGGATGCACCACGCGTCCGGCGCGCGTGCGGCCCGCGCCCTCGCCGTACACCGACATGGAGGAGGGCACCACCAGCCTGCGAATCCGCTCGCGTCGCGCGAGGACCTCCTCGAGCAGCACCGCGGAGCCGCGGCAGTTGGTCTCCACGTAGTGCTCGATCTGGTACATCGACTGGCCGACGCCCACGGCGGCCGCGGCGTGGATCACCACGTCGACGTCGACGAGCGCGTCGCGGACCGCCGCGCGGTCGCGCACGTCGCCGCAGCACAGCTCCACCTCGGGGCTCAGGTATGCGGGCCGCGCCGCGTCCGCTCCGTGGACCTGGGGCGCCAGGGCGTCGAGGACGCGCACCGCGTAGCCCGCCTCCAGCAGGGCGTCTGCCAGGTGCGAGCCGATGAAGCCCGCCCCGCCGGTGACGAGTGCCCTCACGCGGCGAGGATACGCGCAGCGGCTTGCCCCCGCGACCCCGAGGGCCGCCGCGGAAGCGCGGGAAGGAAAGGGCGCGGCGCGACACGCCGGGCCGCCCGTGCGACATCGTCCGGGCTCGAGTCCGGTGCCGCGCGAGGAGATGCCCGATTTGCCCCCGAATCCGCTGGACCGGCGCTCGCTGCGCTGGCTGGGCAACATGCCTCTGGGCGGGGGGATCCGCTATCCGTACGTCACGCGCGACGGCCGCTGGCTGCTGGCGACCAACGCCGGGTCGTACTTCTACTGGCGGACCGCGGCGCTGGCGCAGAGGTTCCGCCCCGGGAAGACCGCTCCGTGACCGATCCCGAGCCGAGCCCGCCCCGCGCGACGCCCGACGCCGCCAGCGGCCTTGCGGCCGCCGTGTTCTACCTGCTCGGCGCGTGCAGCCTCGGCTTCGCGATCTGGGTGTTCGGCATCGAGCGCCACTTCTACTCGCGGCTGCCGCTCGTCCCGGCCGCGCTGGGCTACCTGGCCTTCGCCTACTACTTCCATCGGGGCGCCCGGCCCTGGATCTCGGCGCCGCGCTCGAAGCGGCGTTGGGCGGCGATCGCGCTCGTCTGCGTGGTCCTCACCGGCCCGGTCGCGCTCGTCGTCGTTCCCGGCACGCTCGTCGCCTACGGAGCGTTCCGGGGCCTGGACCTCGTGCTGCGCGGCGTGCGCTGGCCGGCGCACTGGTGGACGCTGCCGCGACAGCTCGGCGTGTTGCTGGTGCTCTGCCTGCTGGTGTCGCCCTGGCTCAATCGCCTCTACCTGTTTCACGGCGTCTTCTACCTGTTCGGCGCCAGCGAGCCGCCGCGCCTGATGGAGAACGCCCGCTTCGAGGTCAACGCCGATGGCCTGCGCGGCGCGCGGGTCGAGCGCGCCCGCGACCGGGAGCGCGCGCCGCTGCGTCTGCTATTCCTCGGCGACTCCACCACCTTCGGCTTCCCGTACCGGAACGCCGACGCGTATCCCGCACGCGTGGGGGCCCGCCTCGACGCCGCCGGCCTCGGACCGGTCGAGATCGTGAACGCCGCGATCCCTTCCCAGAGCCTGGTGCAGATCGAGGCGCGGCTCGACGAGCTGCTCGCCTTCGAGCCGGACTACGTGCTGCTGATGAGCGGCATCCAGTACTACCGCTCGATCGAGCACCGCCAGCGGATCGACGCGGGCGGGGATCCCCTGCTGGACGTCGCCGTCGAGTGGGTCTTCCTGCCGCCCTTCGTCCCCGAGCTGATTCAGGCCGGGCCGCTGCGAACGCTGCGCTCGCTGCGCGGCGGCGACGCGGGCTGGGACGACCTCGAAGGAAACCTGGCGCTGCACCGCGCGAGCCTCGAGCGGGTCGCGCGCCGCGTGGCGGATAGCCCCGCCACCCTGGTGCTGCTCGAGTACCCGGCGCTCGACGTGCCGGAGGCGATCCGCGCGCACTACCGGGAGGCGGCGGCCGTCCACGGCGTGGCGCTGCTCCCGCTCGCCCACCTGTTCACGGCGAAGCACGAGTACGCCTTCGACGACGGCATCCACCCGCTGCCGGAGGGACACGAGCGAGTCGCCGCACGCGTTGCCGAGCACCTGATCGGCGCGCGCGCGGAGTGACGCGCCGCTCGCATCCCTCCGGGGGGGCAGCGTGGGTCATCGACTCGGCGTCGGCTGTCCCGAAGAGAAAAGGGGGCGCCAGGGCCGAAGCCCGGCGCCCCCTTGGAGCTTCCGCGATCACGCGGGAAACCTGGTGGAGCTGAGGGGAGTCGAACCCCTGACCTCTTGAATGCCATTCAAGCGCTCTCCCAACTGAGCTACAGCCCCGGGATTCGGCAAGCTATCGCCCACCCGCGGGGCTGTAAAGGCTCGGCTGGTTCCGTATCCTGCGACCCGCCGCCGGAGTGGTGGAACTGGTATACGCAGGGCCCTCAAAAGGCCCCGGCCACGCGGCCATGTGGGTTCGAATCCCACCTCCGGCACCAGCCGGCCGCCCGGGAGCCTCGAGGGCACCGGGTTGCCCGACGAATACATCGCCCGACCGCGCGTCCAACGTGGTCGAACGATCCACACCCTGCGCCGCCGCGCCGCGGCGCACCAGCAGGAGGCCTCTCGAGATGCTCCAGGTCGCTCGCCGGGCTGGCACGATCGCAGCCCTCGCTCTCGTGTTGTCGCTTGGCTTCGCCACCGCCGGGTCCGCCCAGATGCGGGAGTTCACCGGCCAGATCAACAAGGTGACGAAGAAGAAGATCATCATCGACAACCGCATGGGTGACAAAGTGTCCTTCACCAAGGTCGACGAGACGGTCGTCGAGGGCGAGAAGGACAAGTGGGGCGACCTGAAGAAGAAGGACTGGGCGACGGTCCACTGGAAGTTCATCGACAAGCCGCGCAAGGCCTACAAGGTGGTGGTGCTGCCGCCCCGCGAGGAAGACGAGTAGGCGTAGGCCCCGTCCTCTCCCGCGGAGCCCCTCGCCGGCCGGCGGGGGGCTTCGTGCTCCTGGAGCCCGCGGCGCGGCGCGATTCGCCCTTGTTGCGGCCCCTCGGGCGTCCGATACGGTGTCGAGCATGGCTACCGCGAAGCCGCCGCTGCGCCCCGATCAGTTCGATCGCTACCGGCGCCATCTGACCCTGCCCGAGTTCGGTCTCGAGGGGCAGCAGCGGCTGCTCGAGGCGCGCGTGCTGCTGATCGGCGCGGGCGGGCTCGGCTGCCCTCTGGCGCAGTACCTGGCCGCGGCGGGCGCAGGGACGCTCGGACTGGTCGATTTCGACGTGGTCGACGCCTCGAACCTCCAGCGGCAGGTGCTCTACGGCACGGCCGACGTGGGGCGGCTCAAGGCGGAGGTCGCGCGCGAGCGGGTGCGCGCGATGAACCCCGACGTCCAGGTGGACCTGCACGCGCTGCGAGTCGACGCGAGCAATGCGCTCGAGCTGTTCGCCGACTACGACGTCGTGGTCGACGGCACCGACAACTTCCCGACCCGCTACCTCAGCAACGACGCCTGCGTGCTGCTCGGCAAGCCCAACGTGCACGGCTCGATCTTCCGCTTCGAGGGCCAGGCCAGCGTCTTCGATGCGCGGCGCGGGCCCTGCTACCGCTGCCTGTATCCGGAGCCCCCGCCGCCCGGCGCCGTGCCCTCCTGCGCCGAGGGGGGCGTGCTGGGCGTGCTCCCCGGCCTGATCGCGCTGGTGCAGGCCACCGAGACCGTCAAGCTGCTCACGGGCATCGGCGAGCCCCTGATCGGCCGCCTGCTGCAGATCGACGCGCTCGCGATGCGCTTCGACGAGTTCCGGCTGCGCCGCGATCCCGACTGCCCGGTGTGCGGCCAGGCGCCGACGGTGACCGAGCTGATCGACTACGAGGGCTTCTGCGGCGTGACGCGCGACGCCGATGCCGAGGTGCGGCTGGCGGAACGCAGCGCCGCCGAGGTGGCGGCGATGCGCGAGCGCGGCGAGTCCTTCCTGCTGCTCGACGTGCGCGAGCCCGGCGAGCACGACCGCGCGCGGATCGAGGGCGCCCGGCTGCTGCCGCTCGGCGAGCTCGAGGCCCGGCTGGGCGAGCTGATGGACTGGAAGGAGCGGCCGGTGGTGGTGCACTGCCAGTCGGGCGTGCGCAGCGCGCGCGCCTGCCGCATCCTGCTGCAACGGGGATTCGCGCAGGTGTGGAACCTGGCGGGCGGGATCGAGGCCTGGGCGCTCACGGTCGATCCCGACGTCGCGCCCCGGCGCGCGCAGGAGAGCTAGAGCCGTGGCGAGGTCCGTGCTGCCGAATCCGCTCGAGCGACGCCACGTGGTGGAGCGCGAGCTGTCCGCGGAGCAGGCGCTGCGGATCGCGGAGGCGTACCTCGCGGAGGGGCGTGGCTGGGAGGCGATCGTGTTCCTGCTCAAGGCGGGCGCGAGCGATCGGCTCGAGACGCTGCGCGACGAGGCGGAGCGGGGCGGGGACTTCTTCCTGTTCCGCGAGCTCACGCGGGCACTCGAGGACGACCCGCCGTCCGAGCGCTGGCGGGCCGTGAGCGAAGCCGCGGCGGCGGCGGGCAAGGAGCGCTACGCCGAGGCCGCCGCGCGACAGGCGCAACGGGGGGAGGGCTGAGCATGGCGCTGCGCACGATCGTCGTTCGCGGCCTCGCGAAGGAGGTCGAGGAGGAGCTGAACAAGTTCCTCGCCGCGCGGCCGGGCGTCGAGCTGGTGGCCATGGGCCAGAGCGAGTCCGGCGACCACATCAGCGTGACGCTGGTGGTCGACGAGCCCGACCCGCTGGAGTAGCCCCGGGCCTCCTTGCCGCAGACCGCGATCCAGATCGAGAACGCCCGCTCCCACAATCTCCAGGGCGTCACCTGTGCGGTTCCGCTGCGGCGCCTGACCGCGGTGACGGGCGTGTCCGGCTCGGGCAAGTCCACGCTGGCCTTCGACACGCTCTACGCCGAGGGGCAGCGCCGCTACGTGGCGTCGCTCTCCACCTACGCGCGGCAGTTCCTCGAGCGGCTCGCGCGTCCCGTGGTCGACCGCATCGGGAACCTGCCGCCGGCGATCGCGATCGAGCAGCGCAACCGCGTGACCAACGCGCGCTCCACCGTCGGCACCGCCACGGAGATCCTCGACCTGCTGCGGCTGCTGTTCGCGAAGGTGGGTGAGACGCGCTGCACGCGCTGCGACCGGCGCGTCGAGCCCGGCACGGCCGAGGCCGTCGCCGAGCGCATCCTGAGGCGCTGGGAGGGTCAGCGCGTCGCGATCGGCGCCGCCCTGCCGCGCAGTCGCAAGCTCTCGGCGACGGCGCTGCACGAGCAGCTGCTGCGCGACGGCTACACGCGCCTGCTCGACGAGGACGGCGCCGTGGTCGACCTGTCGGAGCTGGCGCCGCGCAAGCTGGCGCCGCTGCGCGCCAGCGCGCTGCTGCTGATCGACCGTCTTGCGCTGCGGCGCGGCGAGTCGCGCGCGCGCCTGGTCGAGGCCGTCGCGGGCGGCTTCGCGCGCGGCGACGGCGAGCTGGTGGTGGTGGCCGCCGAGGGCGGTGAGCGCGCACTCTACCGCGAGGGCTTCGCCTGCGACGGCTGCGGACGGCGCTTCCCGGCACCCGAGCCCGCCCTGTTCTCGTTCAACAGCCCGCTCGGCGCCTGCGAGAGCTGCCAGGGCTTCGGGCGGGTGGCCGCGGTCGACGAGGCGCGCGTGATCCCCGATCCGGCGCTCTCGCTGGCCGACGGGGCGATCGCGCCGTTCCAGACCCCGATGGGCCAGGCGATGCAGGACGACCTGCTCGACGCCTGCCGGCGCCTGCGCATCCCGAAGACCCGCCCGTGGTGCGACCTCGAGCCGCAGCAGCGCGAGCTGGTGTTCGAGGGCGACGGGGGCGACTGGTACGGCGTGCGCGGCTTCTTCGAGTGGCTCGAGAGCAAGCGCTACAAGGTGCAGGCGCGCGTGCTGATCGCGCGCTACCGGCGCTTCGATCCGTGCCCCGGCTGCGACGCCATGCGGCTGCGGCCCGAGGCGCTCCAGGTCTTCGTGGACGAGCAGCACCTGGGCGAGCTGTGCCGGCTGCCGATCGGGGCGCTGCGGCGCTGGGCCGACGCCCTCGAGCTGCCCCCCGGTCGGGCCGAGCGCGCCGAGCGGCTGCTCGAGGCGCTGCGCGCCCGGCTGCGCACCGCCGATCGCGTCGGGCTCGGGTACCTCGCCCTCGATCGCCAGATGCGCACGCTCTCGGGCGGGGAGGCGCAGCGCATCCAGCTCGCGAGTGCGCTGGGCGGCACGCTCACGGCGGCGCTCTACGTGCTCGACGAGCCCTCGGTCGGGCTCCACCCGCGCGACGTCGCGCGCCTGCTCGAGGTGCTCCACTCGATCCGCGACCAGGGCAACACGGTCGTGGTGGTGGAGCACGCGCCCGAGATCGTCGAGGCCGCCGATCACGTGATCGACCTGGGGCCGGGGGCGGGGCGCCTGGGCGGACGCCTGCTGTACGAGGGCCCCGTCGCGGGGCTGCGCGGCGAGGCCGGCTCGCCGACGGGCCGGGTGCTGCGCGGCGAGGTGGCGCAACGCCCGCGCAAGCGCCGCCGCGCGCGCGGGCGGCTGCGCGTGGTGGGCGCGTCCGCGCACAACCTCCAGGGCGTGGACGTCGACGTGCCGCTCGGGCAGCTGGTGTGCGTGACCGGAGTGTCGGGCGCGGGGAAGTCGAGCCTGGTCGGATCGGTGCTGGTCGGGCACCTGCGCAACGATCCCGAGCGCGGGCCCTGCCAGCGCATCGAAGGGGCCGATGCGTTGGACGAGGTCGTCGTCGTGGACCCCAATCCCCCGGCGCGCAGCCCGCGCTCGAACGCGGCGACCGTCTCGAAGGCGTTCGAGGGGATCCGGCGCCGCTTCGCCGCCACCCGCGAGGCACGCGCGCTGGGCCTCACGCCGGGCTGGTTCTCGTTCAACGTCGCCGGGGGTCGCTGCGAGGCGTGCGAGGGCGCCGGCGAGGTGGTGGTGGACATGCAGTTCCTCGAGGACGTGCGGGTGCCCTGTGAGCAGTGCGGCGGCACCCGCTATCGCGCCGACGCGCGCCGCGTCACGCTGGGCGGGCGCTCGATCGTCGACGTGCTGGCCATGACGCTCGACGAGGCGACCACCTTCTTCGCGGAAGACGCGGCGGTGACCGAGCGGCTGCGGCCCTACGTGCGCGTGGGGCTCGGCTACCTGACGCTCGGGCAGCCGCTCTCGACGCTCTCCGGTGGCGAGATCCAGCGGCTGCGGCTCGGGAGCGCACTCGGGGAGGGGCCCAGCCGGTCGCTCTACGTGCTGGACGAGCCCACCACGGGGCTCCACCCCGCCGACGTCGAGGTGCTGCTGGCGTGCCTGGACGAGCTGCTCGACGCCGGCGGCAGCGTGCTCGTGGTCGAGCACAACCTCGACCTGATCCGCCGCGCCGACTGGCTGATCGACCTGGGTCCCGAGGGCGGGCCCGGCGGCGGGCGCGTGATCGCCGCGGGCACGCCGGCGGCCGTCGCGCGCGTGGCCGGATCGCAGACCGGCGCAGCGCTGCGCGGCGAGTACGCCCGTCCGGGGGACGCTGCCCTGGCCGCCCGATAGACTGTGGCGCGATGCCGCTCCGCGAGATCCCGCCCGACGACATCACGCCCGAGGACTTCTTCACGGTCTGGGTGCCGCGGGCGGTGGCCGGCGATCCCGTGCGGCGCGCGCGCCTCGGGCACGACGAGCTGACGCTCGAGTTCGCGATCGAGGGCGATGGCGGCGGCCTGTGGGTGCTGATGGTCGAGCGCGGCGAGGTGCGCGGCGGCCGCGGCCCGGCCGGCAGCGCCGATCTGCGCGTGCGCGTCGACCTGGAGACTTGGCGCAGCCTCAACCGCGGCGAGATGAGCGCCCCCGAGGCCTTCCTGCGCCGGCGCGTGCGCCTGGAGGGCAACCTGCTCCTGGCGGTGAAGCTGCACCTGATCCTGGGCTAGCCCCCTCGCTTGGGGCTCGCCTTCTGGGCCTCGCGGCGGCGGGAGAAGATGCGCTTGTCGTGCGCGCGGCGCAGCTGGCGCTCGACCTTGTCGAGCGCCTGGTCGGCGGCGAGGCGCAGCTCGCTGGCCGAAGCATGGGTGTCGACCTCGGTCTGGCGGGCATGCACCCGCGCGTGGGCGGCGTGGCCCGAGCCGTCGGGCGAGATCGTGACCTCGAAGCGCGTGGTCTCCGGGAACTCGTCTCCGAGGATGCCGCAGCGCCTGTCGATCGCCTCGCGCGCCTCCTCGTCCACTTTCAGGTCCTTGAAGCTGATCACGACCGTCTGGTTCTCCCCCAACGCAGGCCTCCTCGCATCCGTTGACTGGCGGAAGCGGACGGGAATCGAACCCGCCGAGACCGTGTCGCCACGACCCCCACCGGATTTGAAGTCCGGGGCCGGCACCAGCCTGGCGAACGCTTCCTCGGCGAGTCTACTACACTCGTCGCGCGGTGACGGCCTACTCGCTGCGCGAAGCTGCCGGGCTCTTCGGCATCACGCCGGCGCGTCTGCGCTACTGGGAGCGCAACGGCCTGGTGCAGGCCAGCGGCAGCTCGGACGCGGGTCCGGTGTTCGGCTTCCGGGACCTGGTGTGCATCAAGGCGATCCTGGTGCTGCTCGAGCACGGCGTGCCACTGCGGCGCATCCGGCGCAGCGTCGACGGTCTGCGCGAGCGCATCCCCGAGCTCGACCAGCCGGTGCGCTCGCTGCGCATCTGGCTCGACGACTCCGGCCGGGTGGTGGTGCGTCACGACGGCGTGCTGCTCGAGCCCGACGGACAGACCGTGATCGACTTCGCGCTGGCACCGGAGCAGCCCGACGACGTGACCGAGCTCGCCGCGGCGCGCGGCCCAGACCCCGCGCTCGCGCTCGAGTGGTTCGAACGCGGCTGCCGACTCGACGCCTCGCCCCGGACGGCGGCCGAGGCGCGTCGCGCCTACGAGCGCGCCATCGAGGCCGATCCGGATTTCGCCGACGCCCACTGCAATCTCGGCGCGCTCCATCAGCAGCGCGGCGACCGCGCGCAGGCGCGCGGCTGCTACGAGCGGGCGCTCGCCGGCGACGCCGCCCACGTCGAGGCCAACCTCAACCTCGCCGGGCTGCTCGAGGAGGCGGGCGACGACGAGGCGGCGTTGGTCCGCTATCGGGCCGCGCTGCGCAGCGACCCGCTGCGCGCCGAGACCCACCTGGCGACGGCCCTGCTCTACGAGAAGCTCGGGCGCGACCCGCACGCGCGCGAGCACTGGCGCCGCTACCTCCAGACCGCCCCGACCGGCGCCTGGGCCGACGTCGCCCGCAAACGCCTCGACGGCCTTCCCTGAGCCTCTTCGCCCGGCAACCAGTCCCTTCGTCGGCACCCCCGCAAGCGGAGGCGAAGCCGGAGCGCGCAGCGAGCCGCAGGCGAGCGAAGTCAATCATACGACGGCGCGACGAGCACGGACTCCTCGTGCAGCACGTCGTCCTCGCGCAGCAGGGCGACGCGCCAAGCGCCGGGCGCGGGCGGGCCGTCGAAGCGATGCACCGAGCTGAGGTACACGCGCCGGCGCTGCTCCGGCTCCTCCTCCCGCACCACGCGGCCGGTCGGATCGGTCCAGCGCACGCGGACCTCGTCGCGCCAGTCGAGATAGCGAGGGCCGATGCGGAACCACCAGGCGGCGCGCGTGTCGCCGGGGCCGAAGCGCTCGCGCGTGGTGCCGGCGACGGTATCGCCCTCGTGCTGCGAGCCGTCGGCGAAGCCGGAGTCCGCGACGACCGGGAACACCAGGCGCTCGATCTCGTAGTCCGCGCGCCGGCGCAGGCGCGGGGCGTCGGCGCGCCACTTCGCGTGCTCCAGGTAGAAGATCGCGGCGCGCCGGTCGCCGGCGTCGCGGTGGGCCCGGCCGAGCGCGAGGAACACGGCCGCCGGATTCGGGTCGAGCTCGAGCGCGCGGCGATAGGCCCGGACCGCCTGCTCGGGGCGCCCGAGCGCGGACAGGATCTCGCCGCGCCGCATCGGGACGCGAGGGTCGTCGGGGGCCGCCAGCTCGGCGCCGAGCAGCACGTCGAGGGCGGCCTGCGGGTCGCCGGCCTCCACCAGCTCGGCGGCGCGCGCCAGCTCCGGGGCGGCCCAGGCGCGGTCGTAGGCGGCCGGCGGGGTCGGGCGGTCGTGCCCGCGCGCCACCAGGTACGCCAGGCGCGCCTGCACGTCGCGCAGGCGTTCCTCCAGGTCGGGAGGCACGCCGACCGGGCGCAGCTCCTCCGAGAGCGCCTCGACCACCGCGATCCGCTGCTCGACGTCCGGGTGCGAGTACAGGTAGGGCGGGACGGCGCCGAGGGGGAGTCGCTCCTGCTCCTCCAGGATGCGCTCGAAGAAGCGCGCCATGCCGATCGGGTCGTAGCCGGCGCGCGACATGAAGGCGGCGCCGGCGCGGTCGGCCTCGTCCTCGATCTCGCGGGTGAAGGCGAGCTGCACCGCGACGTTGACGCCGTCGGCCGCGATCAGCGGCGCGGCCTCGCCGGTCGCCACGGTGGCGCCGATCGCGGCGAGCCGCGTGAGCAGGCTCGGGAGCGCCGCCTGCTGGGTCATGCGCGCGTAGTGGTGCCCCTGGACGTGGGCCAGCTCGTGCGCGAGCACGCCCACCAGCTCCTGGACGTCGCCCGCCCGAAGCAGCGTTCCACTGTGGAAGTAGATGTAGCCTCCGGGAACCGCGAACGCGTTGAGGCTGGCGTGCTCGACGACGCGGAACCGGTAGTCGAAGGGCTGCTCGCCGAGCCGGTCCACCAGCAGCTGGCCCAGCTCCTGGACGAACTCGAGGACCTCGAGGTCGATGACCAGCGGCAGGATCTCTTCGGCCTGGTGGTCGAAGTCCCAGCCGAGCTCGCGCTCGGTGTCGGGCGACATGCGCTTCTGGCCCGGAATGGGATTGAAGCGGGTCCCGTCGTCCTGGATGCAGCCGGCGGCCGCGAGCCCCAGCGTGACGGCGAGGCTCAGTCCGAGCTGTCGGGCTGCCATCGCAGCACGGGGCGGCGCGCGGCGCGCGTCTCGTCGAGACGTCCGTGGCGCGTCCGGTGCGGGGCGCTGCGCAGCAGCTCCGGCTCTTCGCGGGCCTCGCGCGCGATCGCCGACAGGGTCGCCACGAAGCGGTCGAGACCCTCGAGGCTCTCGCTCTCGGTCGGCTCGATCATGATGGCGCCGTGGACCACCAGCGGGAAGTAGACGGTGGGCGGGTGGTAGCCGTAGTCGATCAGCCGCTTCGCCACGTCGAGCGTGGTGACGCCGAGCGGCTCGAGCGCCTTGTCGGAGAGCACGCACTCGTGCATCACGGTGCGGTCGATCGGGACGTCCCACTCGCCGCGCAGCGCGTGCAGCAGGTAGTTGGCGTTGAGCACCGCCATCTCGGCGCAGCGGCGCAGGCCGTCGGGTCCGAGGGCGCGCAGGTAGGCCCAGGCGCGCACGAACATGCCGACGTTCCCGAAGTTCGCGTGCAGCCGGCCGATCGAGCGCGGGAACTCGTAGTCGAGCGCATAGCCCTCGCCCTCGCTGCCCTCGAGCCGCCGCACGACCGGCACCGGCAGGTAGGGCGCCAGCACGTTCTTCACGCCCACCGGTCCCGAGCCCGGTCCGCCGCCGCCGTGCGGGGTCGAGAAGGTCTTGTGCAGGTTGAAGTGCATCACGTCGATCCCGAGGTCGCCGGGGCGCGCGATGCCGAGCAGGGCGTTGAGGTTGGCGCCATCGCCGTACACCAGGCCGCCCTGGGCGTGGACGATCTCGCAGAGCCGGGCGATGTGCTCCTCGAACAGCCCCAGCGTGTTCGGGTTGGTGATCATCAGCGCGGCGACCTCGGGAGACATCGCCTCGGCCACCACCTCGGGGTGCAGCACGCCGTCGGGTCCCGTCGGGACCGTGAGCACCTCGTAGTCGTTCAGCGCCGCGCTGGCCGGGTTGGTGCCGTGCGCCGAGTCGGGGATCAGCACCTTGGTGCGGCGCTCGCCGCGGTGCTCGTGGTAGGCGCGCACCATCATGATGCCGGCCAGCTCGCCCTGCGCGCCGGCGGCCGGCTGCAGGCTCACGCGGTCCATGCCGCTCACCTCGCCCAGCGCCCGCTCGAGCCGCCACCACAGCTCCAGGAAGCCCTGCGCCAGCGCCTCGGGCTGGAGCGGATGCCCGCGGGCGAAGCCCGGCAGCCGCGCCATCGCCTCGTTCACCTTGGGGTTGTACTTCATGGTGCACGAGCCGAGCGGGTAGAGGCCCAGGTCGACGGCGGCGTTCCAGGTCGAGAGCCGCGTGAAGTGGCGGATCACCTCGACCTCGGACAGCTCGGGCAGGCCCTCGAGGTCGTCGCGCAGCAGCTCGGCGTCGAGGACCGTGTCCGGCTCGACCTCGGGCACGTCGATCCGGGGCAGCGAGTAGCCGACCCGTCCCGGCGTGCTGCGCTCGAACAGCAGCGGCTCCTCGTAGGCCAGGCCGCGCGTGGCGTACCCGACGCTCTCCGGCCCGCGATCGCTCACGGGGCAGTCCCGGCCAGCGCGGCCACCAGACGGTCGATCGCGGCGCGCTCCGCCAGCTCGGTGGTGCACACCAGCACCGCGGGCCCCAGCTCGGGCGCGTGGTCCACCAGGTCGAGTCCCCCCACGATGCCCGCCTCGCGCGCGCGCGCCAGGGCCGCGGCGCCCGAGTCCGGCACGCGCACGGCGAACTCGTTGAAGGTCGGCGCGGCGAGCGGCAGCTCGAGCCCGGCGGTCTCGCGCACGCGCCGCCGCGCGTACTCCGCCTTGGACAGGTTCAGGCGCGCGAGCTGGTGCAGGCCGCGCCGCCCCAGCAGCGCCAGGTAGACCGTCGCCATCAGCAGGCACAGCCCCTGGTTGGTACAGATGTTCGAGGTCGCGCGCTCCCGGCGGATGTGCTGCTCGCGGGTCGAGAGCGTGAGCACGAAGCCGCGCTTGCCGTTCGCGTCCTCGGTCTGCCCGCACAGCCGGCCCGGCATCTGCCGCACCTGCTTCTGCGAGGCGGCGAGGAAGCCCAGCGCCGGTCCGCCGAAGCTCATCGGCACGCCGAAGCTCTGGGCCTCGCCGCACACGATGTCGGCGCCGAGCTCGCCCGGCGCGCGCAGCAGCGCCAGCGACAGCGCCTCGGTCACCACGACCACCAGCAGCGCGCCGCGCGCGTGCGCCGCCTCGGCCGCGGCCCGCAGGTCCTCGACGCCGCCCAGGAAGTTCGGCTGCTGCACCACGACGCAGGCGGTCTCGTCGTCGATCTGCGCGGCGAGGTCCTCGAGCCGGCCGTCCCCGCCGCGCGGCGCCGCCGCGAGCTCCGCCCCGAGGCCGCCCAGATAGGTGCGCAGCACGTCGCGGTAGTGCGGGTGGAGCGTCTCGCTCGCCACGATCCGGTTGCGGCGCGTGAGCCGCATCGCCATCAGCACGGCCTCGGCGGCCGCCGAGGCGCCGTCATACAGCGACGCGTTGGTGACGTCCTTCCCCGTGAGCGCGCAGATCATCGTCTGCCACTCGAACACGGTCTGGAGCGTGCCCTGGCTGATCTCGGGCTGGTACGGGGTGTAGGCCGAGTAGAACTCGGCGCGCGAGACGATCGCGTCGACCGCGGCCGGAACGAAGTGGGCATAGATGCCCGCGCCCAGGAACCAGGGGTGCGTGTCGCTGTTGGCGTTGCGTCCGGCGAGCTCCGACAGCTCGCGGACGATCTCCTGCTCGCTGGCGGCGGCCGGTACGTCGAGTCGGCCCGACCAGCGCAGCTTCTCGGGGATGCTGGCGAAGAGCGCCTCGAGGTCGGCGGCGCCGACCGCTCCGAGCATGCGCCGGATGTCGTCTTCGGTGTGGGGGATGTAGCGCACGCTAGTCTTGGCTGCGCTCTTCGATGTGGTTGCGATAGGCCTCGACGTCGAGGTGGCTCTCGACCTCCTCGGCGTCGTCGAGCTCGATGGCAATCATCCAGCCGTCGCCGTAGCAGTCCTCGTTCACGTACTCGGGATGGTCGGCCAGCTCCGGGTTGGCCTCGACGACCTGTCCCGTCACCGGAGCGTACAGGTCGGAGACGGCCTTCACCGACTCGATCACGCCGAAGGGCTCGCCGCGCTCGACGGCGGTGCCCACCTCGGGCAGCTCCACGAACACGACGTCCCCCAGCTGCTGCTGGGCGTAGTCGGTGACGCCGACCACGACCCGGTTTCCCTCGAGTCGCAGCCACTCGTCCTCGGCCGTGTATCGCACGTCCTTCGGGAGCTCGTACTCGGCCACGCGGTCTCCTCCGGTGGTCAGGTCAGGAACGGGGTCGGGACGATCTCGACGGCGACGCGGCGCGCCCGGATGCCCACCTCGAGCGCCGTTCCGGGAGCCGCGAGCGCAGGCGGAACGTAGCCGAGCCCAATCGATTTTCCGAGCGTGGGGGAGGGTGCGCCAGAGGTCGTCCGGCCGATTTCGGCACCGGCGTGGAACAGCGGTTGGTCCGCGCGCGCGATGCCGCGCTCGCGCACCACGAAGCCGGCGAGCGCGCGCTCGTGGCCGGCCGCGCGCCGGCGCTCGATCGCCGCCGCGCCCAGGAAATCGCACTTGCCGAGCTTGACGAAGCGGTCGAGGCCCGCCTCGAGCGGCGAGCCGTCGTCGTCGAGCTCGTGCCCGTAGAGCGGCAGCGCCGCCTCGAGACGCAGCGTGTCGCGCGCGCCCAGGCCCACCGGGGCCAGCCCCGCCCCGCGCCCCGCCTCGAGCAGGGCCTCGAAGACCGCCGCGGCGGCCGCCGCGGGCAGGTAGAGCTCGAAGCCGTCCGAGCCGGTGTAGCCGGTGCGCGACACCAGGGCCTCGACGCCAGCGACCCGGCCGCGCGCAGAGCGAAAGCGCCGCAGCTCGGGGACGGCGAGGTCGCTCACGGCCGCCAGCAGCTCCGCGCTCGCGGGGCCCTGCAGCGCGAGAAGCCCGGTCTCGGCGCTGCGGTTGCGTACCTCGGTGTCCGGGCGCGCGTGCCGGACGATCCAGCGATGGTCCTTCTCGATGTTCGCGGCGTTCACGCAGAAGAAGAGCTCGTCCTCGGACTCGCGGTACACCGTGACGTCGTCCACCACGCCGCCGGCCTCGTTGCACAGCACTCCGTAGCGGACCCGGCCCGGCCGCAGCGACGCCACCGGACAGCTCACCAGCCACTCGGCGCTAGCCACGGCGCCGGGCCCGGCCAGGTGGATCTGGCCCATGTGCGACACGTCGAACAGCCCGGCGCGCTCGCGCACGGCCGCGTGCTCGGCCAGGATGCCCTCGTACTGGACGGGCATCTCGAAGCCCGCGAACGGCACCATGCGGGCGCCGAGGCTTCGATGCAGCTGGTAGAGGGGAGTGCGCTGGAGACCGCTCACGTTCAGGCGGCGGCCTTGGGTCCCTTGCCCTTCGACTTGCCCTTGCCCGACGATTTCCCGGACGCGCCCGACTCGGCGGACTTCTTGTCGGCCTTGCCGCCCTTGTCGGTCTTCTCGGCCTTATCGCCCTTGTCGGCCTTGCCGTCCTTGTCGCCGTCGCCGCCCGTCTCGGGCTTGCTGCTGGAGTAGAGGTCCGAGTACCAGCCGCCGCCCTTGAGCACGAAGGCCGTGCGCGAGATCAGGCGGCGGACCTTGCGGCCGCGGCACTCCGGGCAGGTCTTGACCGGATCCTCGGTGATGCGCTGCTCGCGCTCGAACTCGTGGCCGCACTTGTCGCAGGCGTACTCGTAGACCGGCATCTCCCACTCCCGAAACCGAAGGGGCCGTCCGGGTTTAACGTAGCCTGGTGTCGCTCGCCAACCGCGCCAGGACCGAGGCGGCATCGCGGCGGACCACAGGGGGAAGCCGCAAGCGGAGCCGGCGAAGCCGGCGGAGCGCGCAGCGGCGCCGCAGGCGCCGCGGAATCCCCCGAGACGGGTTCGCACTGGCATTGCGGTGTACCGCAGGGGGAAGCCGCAAGCGGAGCCGGCGAAGCCGGCGGAGCGCGCAGCGGCGCCGCAGGCGCCGCGGAGTCCCCCGAGACGGGTTCGCACCGGCATCG
>JASJBO010000413.1 GCA_030066475.1 Myxococcota bacterium | reverse complement strand
GCCCTTCGGGCGCTTGCGGTCTGACTTCGTTCGGCTTCGCCTCACTGCGCGCGCCCTTCGGGCGCTTGCGGTCTGACTTCGTTCGGCTTCGCCTCACTGCGCGCGCCCTTCGGGCGCTTGCGGTCTGACTTCGTTCGGCTTCGCCTCACTGCGCGCGCCCTTCGGGCGCTTGCGGGGGCCTCTGCCGTCCAGGTCCTCGCGCGATGCCGAGCGCCGCCACCGCCCAGCAGCTCCAGGCGAAGACGTCTCCGTGTCGCGTGTAGAACGAACCTCCTCGCGGCGGCGGGCGTCGGGGCACGTCGGCGACGAGGAAGTCCCGTTCGAAGATCTCCGTGCGTTTCCGCACGCGGCCCCGGTCGTCGATGATCGCCGACACTCCGGTGTTGGCCGCGCGCGCCGTCCAGACCCGGGTCTCCGCGGAGCGCATCGCAGTGATGGCGAGGAACTGGTGGGGGGCCCCGGTCCTCCCGTACCACGCGTCGTTCGTGATGGCGAGGAGCAGTCCCGCACCGTCGTCCACGAAGCGCCGCACCAGGTCCGGAAACAGCAGTTCATAGCAGATCGGGACGCCGGCGATAAGGCGATCGCCGACCGCGAGCGCCCGGGGCCCCGCGCCGGGGCTCACGTCGAGCGCCGCGGCGCCACGCGCCACTGCCGCCAGGAAGTGGCCGAGCAGGGCGCGGAACGGCACGTACTCGCCGAACGGGACCAGGTGCGCCTTGTCGTAGCGGCCGATCGGTGCCCCCTGCGGATCCCACAGGAAGGCGCTGTCGTAGTAGAAGGGCTCGCCCGCCCGCAGCTCGACCCCGACCGCGCCCACCACCAGCCGGACCCCGGTCTCGCGGGCGAGCCGGGCCAGGCGCGCGGCGAGCTCGGCGTCGGCGTCGGGCGAGCCCGGCACCGCGGTCTCGGGCCACACCACCACCTCGGCCCCCTCGTGCGCCGCCGCGCGGGTCAGCTCGGTGTAGATGCCGAGCGTGCGCTCGGCCCAGTCCGGGCTCCACTTCACGCCCTGCTCGATGTTGCCCTGGAGCACCGCGACGCGGACGCGGTCGTCCGGCGCGCCGTCGTCGGCACCCGGCGCGAGGACCCCGACGACGTGGAGCCCCAGCACCAGCGCGAGCGCTGCGACCGCCTCGCGCGGCGCAGGCCGGCCGGCGCGCAGTGCCACGCCGATGCGGGCCGCCGCGATCCCGCCGAGGGCGGTCACGAACGAGAGCCCGTAGACCCCGGTCCAGGCCGCCAGCGGCAGGAGCGCCGGGTTGCCGTGCTGGGCGTAGCCGAGCAGCGCCCAGGGAAAGCCCGTGAACACGAAGCTGCGCGCGTGGTCGAGCGCCGCCCAGGCGCACGCAGCGAGGAAGGCCGGTGCCACGCCGCCGTCCCCGAGACGCGCCGCCACGGCGCCGAACCCCGCCGCGAAGAGCGCGGGGTAGAGCGCCAGTGTGAGCGGCGCCACCACGCCGACCGCGGCGGGCGCATGCCCATAGACGACGGTCACGACGAAGATCCAGTGGAAGATCGCCCCGTGGGCGAGCCAGCCGACCAGCGCCGCGCGCCGCGCGGCGGCCGCGGGCCGCAGCCCGCGCACGGCGAGCACCAGACACGCCGGGCCGATCCAGCCCATCACCGGCCCGAGGTCGAGCACCCCGCCGGCCAGCGGGTGCGGGTGCGACAGGAAGCTGGCGACGACGTAGGCCGCGGCCCAGGCCGCGCCCACCCGGTTCACTCCCGGACGGCCCGCCACAGGCGGCGCTCCTCGGCCCGCATCGCGCGCGCCTCCTCGGGCTCCTCGTGGTCGTGCCCCAGCAGGTGCAGCACGCCGTGGATCGCCAGCCGCGCGAGCTCGTCGTCGAGGGTGCGGCGCGCGCGGCGCGCCTGGCGCCAGGCGGTGTCGACGCCCACCACGACGTCGCCGAGCAGGGCGCCGCGGAACTCGGCGTGACGCCCCTCGAGCAGCGAGAACGACAGCACGTCGGTGGGGCCCGAGCGACCGCGGTGCGACGCGTTGAGCGTCGCCATGGTGTCGTCGTCGACCAGCGAGAGCGACAGCTCGGAGCGCGCGTGGCCCAGCGCGCGCAGTACGCGCCGCGCGCGGCGCGCCAGCAGGCTGCGGTCGATGCGCGGGCCGGCACGGCGCCGCGGAGGGCCGGTGAGGCGCAGCGTCATCGCTCGTCGGACGGGGCGGATCGCTCGTAGGCGCGGATGATGCTCTGCACCAGGGGATGACGCACCACGTCGGCCTCGGTGAAGTGCATGAAGCCGATGCCGTCGACGCGGTCGAGGATGCCGAGCGCCTCGACCAGCCCGCTGGTCTTCTCGGTGGGCAGGTCGATCTGGGTGACGTCCCCGGTGACGATCGCCTTCGAGTCGTAGCCGAGGCGGGTGAGGAACATCTTCATCTGCTCGCTCGTGGTGTTCTGCGCCTCGTCCAGGATCACGAAGCTGTCGTTCAGCGTGCGGCCACGCATGAAGGCGAGCGGAGCCACCTCGATCACACCCCGCTCCATCAGCTTCTCGGCCTTGTCGAAGGCCATCATGTCGTGCAGGGCGTCGTAGAGCGGCCGCAGATAGGGGTTGACCTTCTCGGCCATGGTGCCGGGCAGGAAGCCCAGGCGCTCGCCGGCCTCGACCGCGGGGCGCGTCAGGATCACGCGCGACACCTCGCGTCGGTTCAGGGCCGCGACGGCGGCCGCCATCGCGAGATAGGTCTTGCCGGTGCCCGCGGGTCCGACCGCGAACACCAGGTCGTGCTCGCGGATCAGCTCGATGTAGCGGCGCTGCGACAGGTTCTTGGCGCGGATCGGGCGCCGCGAGTGCACGGCACCGAGCAGCTCCTCGTAGACGTCTCCCAGCTCGACGTCGGGCCGGCCGGCCGCCAGCCGCGCCGCCGCGGTCACGTCGCGCGGCGCGATCGGGTTGCCCTCGCGCAGCCACCCGTAGAGCTCCTCGAGCACGCGCCGCGCCGCAGCCACCCGCTCCGGGTCGCCGACCAGCCGCACCTCGTTCCCGCGCGCCCGCACGGCGATCCCGAGCTCCTGCTCGAGGATGCGCAGGGTCTGCTCCTTGTCACCGTACAGCTCGGCCGCCATGCCGTTGTCGTCGAAGACGAGTGTCTGGCGGGTGCTGGCTTCGTTTGCCAGAGGGATCTCCAGAGGAGGCTGCGGTGGCTGCGCGGGCTCCCGAATCAGCGCTCGGGCGCGAGCACGACCGGTCCCCGCTCCCCAGATGCGAAATAGTAGGGTTCGGCCTCGGAGCCCGTCAACGCGAGCGCCTCGGCGCCGGCCCAGCGCGCCAGTGCGGCCAGCGAGCCGGGCCAGCTTCCCTCGGCCAGCCGATGGGCCTCGAGCAGGTTGCGCAGCGCGGCGGACCCGAACTGCACCCGCGCCTCGGCGAGCGGGTCGCGGGCGATCGCGCCGGCCGGCGGCGCCGGGGGCGGCGGCGCCAGCCAGATCCAGCTGGCCATCAGGGCGAGCAGCAGCAGCGGCACCCAGGTGGCGAGCTGGCGCCGCATCGACCCGTTGCGCGCGCGCGACGCGGCGCGCGCCCGCGCCGCCCGGGGACCCGTGTCGACCGGCTCGATCCAGCCGGAGCGGCGCAGCTCGAGCAGCAGGCGCATGCCCTGGAAAGTGCCGAAGCGGGCGAGGTCGATGATGCGCCGCACGCTCGCATGCCCATCGACGAGCAGAAAGATGCGCTCGGACTCGCCGGGGCGCGCCGCGCTGCGGGCCGCCGGCGAGCGGCGGTACTCCTCGAGGCTCCCGCGGCGCCGCAACACGGCGTCCTCGGGGAGCTGCTCGGCCGCGATCGCCCCCCACTCGTCCACCATGCGCAGGCCGTCCATCAGCACCTGCTCGGCGCCGAGCAGCGACTCCGGCGGACGATCGTGCCTGATGGACTGCGAGACGAAGCGGAACGAGCCGTCCTCCCAGCGCAGCAGGTCGAACAGCGTCTCGCGCGAGAGGAGGTCCTCGACCTCGCGCAATGCGTTCGTGTCGAGCAGCTCCCGCGCGGTGAGGTACCCGGCGAGCGGCGGCGGCACCTCGGCCGAGCGCTCCCACTCGGCGATGCGTTCGGGGGGGAGGACCCCGCAGCGCGCCAACATCGCGGCGAGCTCGGCGTCGGGATGCGTCGACACCGGGGCAGCCGACACGATGCGCCCCTCGTCGAAGCGCAGCTCGACCTCGGCGCTCGGGCCGCGCACCTGGAGCACGCCGGTCTTGCGCTGCTGGCCGACGAGCTGGAACACCTCGCTCATCCCGAAGTCGCGCAGGTTGCCGTGCAGGGCGATCGCCATCGCTAGCGCGGCTCCCGGAGCGCCAGCCCCAGCAGGACCACCAGCGCCCAGCCGAGGCCACAGGCGGCCGCGGCCGCGATCAGCAGCAGCGGACCCGCGGCGCCGACCGCCAGCGGATCGGGCACCACCCCGGTGCGACCCAGCACGAACACGACCGTCGCGATCGCCAGGCCGAAGGCCGTCAGGCCGAGGCCGGAGCGGCGCGCGGAGGGTCCGACCACCGGCACGAAGCGCCCCAGCACGCGCAGCGCCCTCGCCCCCAAGAGCGCCCCCGGCGCGCTCTCGGCGGCGCGCCCCTCCCAGCTCGTCTCGCGGCCACGACGCCGGGAGCTGCAGGCCTCGCACAGGACGCCGCGGCCGGGATGACAGCGCGCACACACCCGAGCGCAGCACTCGCGGCACCAGAAGGAGCGATCGCCGCGACCGGCGGCGACGAGGGACAGCAACAGCAGCGCGCCGAACGCGCCGCCCGCGAGCCAGGGGCTGGCGCCGATCCGACCGGGCGCCAGAGTGCGGCGCAGCGCGTCGGCCGCCGCGGCCCCGGAGCGATCGTGCAGGCGCGCGTGCAGGGTCCGTAGCGGGATCGGCAGGTCGGCCGCGAAGCCCCCGCGCGACTCGGCCAGGCGCGCGGTCAGGCGTCCCACCGCCACCGGGTCGATCGACTGCGCCACCGACAGCGCGCTCTCGTGCTGCTCGACCTCGATGGCGCGTCCGTGGGCCTGGGAGAGGTTGAACCAGATGTGCGCCGAGGCCCGCTCCGCCGTGGCGCGCCGGTACAGGTCGATGGCCGACTCCGTGTTCCCCAGCGCGAGGGTCACGTTGGCCGCGTTGTTCAGCACCACGGGATCGGTGCCGTCCGCGGCGAGCAGCGCGCGGTAGCGAGCGTCGGCGGTCGCCAGGTCGCCCGAACGCTTGGCGTGCAGGGCCAGCGCGTGCATCGCGACCGGATCGCTGTGGCCCACGCGCTCGAGGCGCGCGAGCTCGACGGGGTCGAGAAATCCGCTCTCGGCCGCCCAGCTCGCGGTCGCCACGGTGTCGGCGCCGAGCGCCGCGAGCGCCCGGCCGGTGAGCTGCGCCAGGGGATGGAGCGCGAGCACGAGGAGCACCGCCGCCGCGGCGAGTGCGCGCCGCTGCGCCGCGTGCCCGTAGCATGCGGCGATCGCGAACAGCGCGAGCAACGCCCCGAACGGCCCCTCGCCCAGGGCCCAGGGCAGCAGCACCAGCGAACCGACCAGCGCCGTGCGCGAGAACTCCGGCATCGTCGTCTCGACCAGGTCGCCGAGATCGTGCGCGGCGAGCCGCAGCGCGGCCAGGCCGCGGAGCGCGATGTAGGCGAACGCAGTGATCACGAGCGAGATCAGCCCGAGCACACCGAAGCTCGCCTCCATCCACAGGAGCGCTTCGAGGTGGCGCGGCGCGGCGCGGGCGGCGTCGAGCGCAGCCGAGAGCGCCCCCCCGAGGTCGCGCGCCTGGCCCCAGTGCGCGAGCGCCAGCGCGGCGTGGGCTGCGGGCAGCGCGGGCGCGAGCGCAACCGCGGCGCGGGCGCGAGCCAGACCGGAGGCATCCGAGCGATCGACCAGGACGGCGCGCGCCAGGGGATCGAGGTCCGAGAGGCCGATCTGGTCCGCGAGGCGGCGGACCCGATCCACGCGCTCCTCGAGCGTCCGCGCGGGCGCCAGCCAGGCGTGCTGGAGACGCGCGATCCCTGCGGAGCCGACCCGGGCAAGCTGGTGGACTTCGCTCGCCTGCGGCTCGCTGCGCGCGCCGGTCTGATGGACTTCGCTCGCCTGCGGCTCGCTGCGCGCGCCTGCGGCGCTTGCGGGGGTGCCTG
>JASJBO010000412.1 GCA_030066475.1 Myxococcota bacterium | reverse complement strand
GGCGTCGCCGATGCCCGCGCGGGCCGGCGACGGCACCAGGACCAGCGGGACGAGCAGCAGCAGGGCGAGCGAGGCGAACGGACGGGCGCGCATCGTGACGAGTTCCCCTTCTGTGGAAGCCCGCATCGTCGCACGAACGCCGGAAGCCCGCAGCGGGTGCCCCGGCATCGAGGCTCTCGGATCCCTGGGGGGAGCAGCTGAGAGCCCCGCCCTACAGCAGCCCGACGATCCCCACCACCGGCAGGTGGTCGGAGGCGCGCCGCGCCGCCGGGCTCTGGTGCGCGCGCACCTCGAGCAGCTTGGCGCCGCGCGAGTAGATGCGGTCGAGCGCCAGCACCGGGCGCGCCGCCGGGAAGGTGGGCGGCCACTCGCGCGCGCGGTCGCCCGACAGGCTGGTCTCGAGCGCCTGGGTGGCGCGGTCGCGCCGGCGCCACGCGTTCATGTCGCCCAGCAGGATGACGGGACCCTGCAGGTGCGGATGCTGCAGCAGGTGCTGGACCTGGCGCGCGCGCGTGCGGTCGACCAGCGCCAGGTGGGTGGCCACGAACGAGAGCGGCCCCTCGTCGCTGGCGAGCTGCACCGCCACCGCCGAGCGGCGCTCGACGCGCGAGAACGACAGGTCGAGCAACGAGGAGCTGGTGATCGGCCAGCGCGACAGGATCGCGTTGCCCAGCTCGCCCAGCTTGTGGATGCGCGTGGTGACGAACGCGGTGTGGAGCCGCAGGCGATCGGCCAGGCGCACCAGCGGGTCGTCGCCGGCGAACGGACGCAGCACCTCCTGGAGCGCGATCACGTCGGCGCCGAGCTCGGAGATCACGAAGCTCGCGCGCTCGGGATCGGGCCCGCGCCGGCTGCCGGGCGCCGTCCAGCGGTGGACGTTGTAGGTGGCGATCGAGATCTCGCGTCCCGCGACCTGCGGCGGGGTCGGGTAGATCGGCGCCCGCACCAGCCCCAGATAGGGGGTCACGGCCTTCAGCGCCTCGCGGCGCTCGGCGTAGGGATCGGCGGTGCGAACTCGGGTCCGAACGCTGCGGCGAGCGGCCATGGGGGACTCATCGTCGTGCGGCTGTGAGGAATCAAGCGGCCTGCGGAGGGTAGCCCACGCAGCTCCTGAGTCGCGCAGTCGTGGCCAAAATGCCCCACTAACGTCCCGGTCTACCGGCTGGCCGCTCGGAGCCAGGCGGGGCCCAAGCGACCCGTCCGGCCCGCCGATACGCTCTCCCGCATGCCTCGACGCCGGCCGCCCACGCCCCTCGACTCGCTGCTCGACGCCCCCGCGGTGCGCGAGGCCGCCGCCGCCCTGCTCGACGCAGTGGCGGCCGAGGCGGGCGAGCGGGCGCTCGCCTCGCCCGACTACGAGAAGGCGCTGAAGGAGATCGAGCGGGTGCGCGGCCGCCCCCTGCTCCAGCCGGCGCTGGGCTCGGGCCTGGGCCGCGGCGCCCGCGTGCGCCTGGCCGACGGCACCTGGAAGCTCGACTTCATCGGCGGCATCGGGGTCTACGGGCTGGGCCACGGCGACCGCGACCTGCTGGAGACGGCCGCCGTGGCGGGCGCCGCCGACTCGGTCTTCCAGGGCCACCTGCTGCCGGGCCCCGAGTACCTGCGGCTGTCGCGGGCCCTGCTGCGCCACTCCGGCCGGCGCCTGCGCCACGTCTGGCTGTCCGTCTCGGGCGCCATCGCCAACGAGAACGCGCTCAAGATGATCCTCCAGAAGCACCACCCCGCCGACCGCCTGGTGGTGTTCGAGGGCGCGTTCGCCGGGCGCACCACCACGCTCGCCGAGGTCACCGACAAGCCGGCGTTCCGCGAGGGCCTGCCGCTGCGCGGCAACGTGCTGCACGTCCCGTTCTTCGACCCGGAGGCCGACGACCCGACGGCGGCCACGATCGACGCGCTCGATGCCCACCTGCGCCGCTACCCCGGCCAGATCGCCGGGATGCTCTTCGAGCTGATCCAGGGCGAGGGCGGCATCCGGCGCGCGCCGCGGGAGTTCTTCGCCGCGGTGATGCAGCGCTGCCGCGAGGCCCGCATCGCCGTCTGGGTGGACGAGGTGCAGACCTTCGCCCGCACCGGCGAGCTGTTCGCGTTCCGCGCGCTCGAGCTCGACGCCTGGGTCGACGTGGTGACGGTCGGCAAGACGCTCCAGGGCAGCGCCGTGCTGTTCCGCAAGCCCTACAACCCGCGGCCGGGGCTGATCTCGGGCACCTACGCGGGCGCCACCGCCGGCATGGCGGTGGGCGCGCGCCTGATCGAGCGCCTCGAGAGTGAGCGCTACCTCGGGCCCGAGGGTCGCGTCGCCGTGCTCGGCCGCCGCGTCGAGCGCCGCTTCGAGGCGCTGCGCACGCGCTGCCCGCGCGCCGTCGACCAGCTCGACGGGGTGGGCGCCATGTGGGCGTTCCGCGCCTTCGACGGCCGCGCCGACACCGCGAAGGCGGTGATGGACGCCTGCTTCGACGAGGGGCTGCTGGTCTTCACCGCGGGCGCGAGCCCGACGAAGATCCGCCTGCTGCTGCCGGTCAACACCACCGACGAGGAGCTCGAGGCCGGCTTCGCGATGCTCGAGAAGGCGCTGCGCGGCGTGGCGGAGCGGCTCGGCCTGCCGTGCTGATCCTGCGGCCCGTCGCCGAGCGCGATCTCGACGCGCTGTGCCGGCTGGCCGCGCAGCTCGACTCGATGAACCTCCAGAGTGACCGCCCGTTCCTCGAGCGGCGCATCCGCGACTCGGAGCGCTCGTTCGCCGAGGGCTACGGGCACTGGCGCGACGCCGTCTACGTGTTCGTCCTGGAGGACCTCGACTCGGGCGCCTGCGTCGGCACCTCGACCATCTTCGCCAAGCACGGCACGCCCGAGCACCCGCACTACTGGCTCGAGCTCTCGACCGAGGAGCGCCGCAGCGCCGACCTGCAGAAGCGCTTCGTGCACAAGAAGCTGCGGCTGCGCTCGTCGCTCGACGGGCCCACCGAGATCGGCGGGCTGATCCTCGACCCCGCCTACCGGCGCCATCCCGAGAAGTGCGGCAAGGCGCTCTCGATCGTGCGCTTCGCGTTCATCTCGGCCCACCCCGAGCGCTTCGAGCGCGAGGTGATCGCCGAGATGCTCTCGCCGTTCGAGCCGGGCGGCCGCAACCGGCTGTGGGACGCCTTCGGCGCCAGGTTCACCGGCCTCGACTTCCGCGCCGCCGACCGGCTCTCGACCCGCACCAAGCAGTTCATCGCCGACCTGTTCCCCGCCGACCCGGTCTACGCCACGCTCTTCCCCGAGCAGGTGCAGGCGGTGATCGGCCAGCCCAACGAGACCGCGGTGGCCGCGGTGCGGATCCTCGAGAAGGTGGGCTTCCGCTACCTGCACCAGGTGGATCCGTTCGACGGCGGCCCCTACTACGGCGCCGCGCGCGACGCGATCGAGTCGGTGCGCGAGCGCCGCGAGCTGGTGCTGCCGGGGGTGCCGCTGGGTGGCGCCGCGCCGATGCGCGAGCCGCTGGCGCTGCTCTCGGCCGAGGGCAATGGCGGGTTCCGCGCCACGGTGGTACCGCTCGACGACGAGGAGGCACCCGTGGTGTCGAAGGCCTGCCGCGAGGCGCTGGGCGTGGCCGCGGGCGACCGCGTCGCGGTGACGCCGCTGCCGTGAGCGAGGCGCTGCGCAGCGTCTCGCCCGCCGACCCCGGCGACGAGCTGGGGCGCTTCCCGGTGGCGGACGCGGCGGCCATCGAGACGGCCGTGGCGCGCGCCCGGCGCGCCTTCCCGGCCTGGCGCGACGCGGGCTTCGAGGCGCGCGCCGGCGTGCTGCGGCGCTTCGCCGAGCTGGCAGCCGAGCGGGTGGAGGACGGCGCCCGGCTCGTGGCGCGCGAGGTGGGCAAGGCGCTCTGGGACGCGCGCGGCGAGGCGAAGCTGCTGGCGCCCAAGGTCGCCGTCACGCTCGACGAGGGCATGCGCTTCGTCGCCGAGCTCGACGCGGGCGGCGGCGCACGCGCCACCGTGCACCCGCGCGGCGTGCTCGCCGTGCTCGGCCCCTTCAACTTCCCGGCGCACCTGCCCAACGGCCACATCGTCCCGGCGCTCGCCACCGGCAACACGGTGGTGTTCAAGCCGAGCGAGCTGGCGCCGGCGGTCGCCGCCTGGATGGCGGCACTGTGGCGCGAGGCCGGGCTGCCCGAGGGCGTGCTCGAGGTCGTGCAGGGCCGCGGCGCGACCGGCCGCGAGCTGGCGCTGCACCCCGACGTCGACGGCGTCCTGTTCACCGGCTCCTGGGCCACCGGCCGCGCGCTCTCCGAGGCCACGCTCGACCAGCCCGGCAAGATCCTGGCGCTCGAGATGGGCGGAAAGAACGCCATGATCGTGCTGGCCGACGCCGACCTCGAGCTGGCGGTGGCCGAGGCGGCGCTCTCGATCGCCGCCACCACGGGCCAGCGCTGCTCCTGCCTGTCGCGGATCTTCGTCGAACGCCCGATCGAGGCGGACTTCAGCGAGCGCCTGGTGCGCGTCCTCGCGGGCCTGCGCGCCGGCCCGCCGCTCGAGGACGGCGTCTTCATGGGTCCGCTGGTCTCGCGCGACGCCTTCGAGAAGGTGACGCGCTACCGGGCGCTCGGGGCCGAGGCGGGCGGCGAGCGCCTGCTGGGAGGCGAGTCGCAGCGGCCGCCGCCGTGGATCGCGCCGGGGCTGGTGCGCTTCGCCCAGGCCAGCCAGACCCATCCCTACCAGCGCGACGAGATCTTCGGCCCCGAGGCCGCCGTGTACCCCGTCGACGATCTCGACGCCGCGATCGCCGCCGTGAACGACTCCGACTACGGGCTCGCCGCCTCGGTCATGACCCAGACGCGCGCGCACTACGAGCACTGCATCGGCCGCGTCGAGACCGGCATCCTCAACTGGAACCGCGGCACCATCGGCGCCAGCGGCAAGCTCCCGTTCGGCGGCACGCGCCGCAGCGGCAACGACCGCCCCGCCGGCGTGCTCGCCACCGTCTACTGCACCACGCCCCAGGCCCACCTCGAGCACCCCGGCGGATTCGACCCGGCGTCGCTGCCGCCGGGAATGCCGCGACCGTGAGGAATGCGCTCGTCTTCGCCGCCGCGCTGCTGCTCGCGTGGGGAGCCGGCGCCCAGTACCGGCTCGACCTGACGTTCGATGCGCCGGGCCCCCCGAGCAACCTCCCGGGTGTGGACTACCTGGGAACCGACACCGAGTCGGACGTCGCCTCGGCGGCGGGCGGCTCGATGACGATCGACACGATCGACTTCACGCAGGCCTTCTACTTCGTGGACGGCCGCGAGATCGACCTGCGCGGCGACCTGACGCTCTCCGTCCGCGCCCGGATCGACGCCTTCACCGGCCTGCTCGGCGGCTACGCCGTGGCCGTCACCGACGGCGACGTCGAGTACAGCCTCTACCTCACCGACACGGGCGTCGCGATGAACGTGGTGAGGGGCATGGTGGGCACCGGCACCTTCTTCGCCGCCGACACCTCGGTGATGCGCGACTACGAGCTCTCCGCGGCGGGCGGCTCCGACCAGAGCGAGCTGCGCATCGACGGGGCACTCCAGGGGAGCGGCCCGGCCTCGACGACGCCGCTGCGGGACACGGTGATCGTGGCGTTCGGCGACGTCGTCAACGCGGTCAGCAACGCCACCAGCGTGACCGACACGATCGCGGTGGCGGTGCCGGAGCCGGGGTCCACCGCCGGGCCCCTGGCGGCGCTCGGCGCGCTGCTCGGCCTGCGCGCGAGATGCGCCGCATGAGCGGCAGAGCCGCGCGCCGGACCGTGCTGATGGGCGACCCGGCGCACTTCAGCGTGAAGGGCGGCGCCAACCCGCACACCCGCACCTGGCTCGGCACCCGCCGCCACGTCGACCGCGCGCGCGCCGTCGAGCAGTGGCACCGGATGCGCGACGTCCTCTGCGACCACGGCGTGCGCGTGCTGGTGGTGCCCCCCGACCCGGCGCAGCCCGGTCTCGTCTACCCCGCCAACGCCGGCTTCCTCACCGACGTCGACGCCGAGAAGCCGATCGCCGAGAAGACCTTCTACCTGTCGAACCTGATCGAGACCCGTGCCGGCGAGCGCCCCCACTACGAACGCCTGCTGCGCGCGGCGGGCTTCCGCACCGCCGCCGTCCCGGAAGCGCTGCGCTTCGAGGGCGAGGCCGACTTCTTCCCGGTG
>JASJBO010000051.1 GCA_030066475.1 Myxococcota bacterium | reverse complement strand
TTCTTCATCGACCTCTTCGAGAGCCGGGTCGGACCCGGCGCGAGCCTGCTCAACTGGCAGCTGCAGCTGTTGTGCGCGGACGAGGATGGCGACGCCTCGCTGGACGAGAGCTGCAACGTGCCCGAGGCCGACGACCCCGACGACCGCGACCCCCGCACCAGCAAGAGCGACCGCGAGGAGTGCCGGAGCCCGCCCGACGAGGACGGAGACGGGCTCGAGCAGTTCCTCGATCCGGGCTGCTCGTACTACCTCGAGTTCGGCCGGCCCTACGCCTCCCTCGACCTCGACGCCGACGGCTACCCCCTCGACGCCCCGCTGCTGCCGGGCCCCGACTGCGACGACGGCGACCCGGCGATCGGGCCCGGCGCCGCCGAGGACTGTACGGACGGGATCGACAACGACTGCAACGGGCGGGTCGACGCCGCCGACGACGCGTGCTCGCCCGACTGCGGGGACATCGACGGCGACGGCTACAAGGACATCGACTGCGGGGGCTACGACTGCGCCGACCGGGACTTCGCCGTGAACCCCGGAGTGGGCGAGATCGCCTGCAACGGGATCGATGACGACTGCGATCCCGCGACCCCCGACGAGCCCGATGGGGACGGCGACGGGGCGCCCTTCCCGTCGTGCGAGGCGGGCGGCTTCGACGAAGACTGCGACGACACCGACCCGCTGCGCTTCCCGGGTGCCGCCGAAGACTGCTGCGACGGTATCGACAACAACTGCGACGGCGACGTCGACGCGGCCGATCGGCAGTGCCAGGGCTTCTGCGCCGACCCGGCCAACGACGCGGACGGCGACTGCATCTGCATCAGCTGGGAGTGCGACGACGGCAACTACTTCGTCGGCGGCCCCGCCGAGAACTGCCTGGACGGGATCGACAACGACTGCGACGGCGACGTCGATGGCGCGGACCAGCAGTGCCCGTCCGAGGGGCTCGACGTGGACGGCGACGGCTACTACGACATCATCGCGCCGGCATACTGGACGACGGACTGCAACGACTTCGCCGCCGAGATCCACCCCGGCGCCGTGGAGGACTGCTCGAACGGGATCGACGACGATTGCAACGGGCTGACCGACGCGGAAGACGGCACCTGCAACCGGGCCTGTGCGGGCCGCGGCCAGGCGTGCAGCAGCGCCGCGGACTGCTGCGCGCCCTGCGACGTGTGCGATGCGATCACGGGGACCTGCGGTGGGGACGCCTGCGAGCCGGGCTGCGGCGCGGAAGGCGCCACCTGCTCGGCGGACGCGGAGTGCTGCTTCCCCGCGCAGTGCGGCGCCGACGGAACGTGTGGGGCCCCGCCGCCGCCCTGCGATCAGGAAGGCGATCTCTGCGAGCTGGGCTTCGATCGGTGCTGCAAGCCCGAGCTGGTCTGCCTGGAGTCGTTCGAGGATCAGCTCCCGCGCTGCACCCGGTGCCTCGACGACGGCGAGCGCTGCTCGAGCGATGGGGAGTGCTGCGCCGGAACGTGTCGAAACGCGGGTGAGCTGGACTCGGAGTGCGGCAACTGCACCTCGTTCGGGGGTGACCCCTGCACCTATGACAGCGACTGCTGCCGGGGCCTGTCGTGCGTCCAGGGGGCCTGTGCGGAGTGCGGCGAGGCCGGATCGTCCTGCGGGTTCGACGGGGCTTGCTGCTCCGGGAACTGCCTCGACGACGAGATCGGCCCGGGCACCTGCGCCCCCTGACGCCGCCTGCGCTCAGCCCGGCAGCCGGTGCTTCTGCACCTTGCCGCTGGCCGTGCGCGGAAGCGCCTCCACGGCGACGAAGTCGCGCGGCACCTTGAACGTGGCCAGCCGCTCGCGTCCCCAGGCGCGTAGCGCGTCGGGTTCCACGGCAGCGCCGTCGCTCGCTACGACGTAGGCGCGCCCCGCCTCGCCCCAGCGCGGGTCCGGCACGCCCACCACCGCCACCTCGCGCACGGCGGGGTGCTCCTCGTACGTGGCCTCCACCTGCGCGGGGTAGACGTTCTCGCCGCCCGAGATGTACATGTCGCGCGCGCGACCTACGAGGGTGAGGAAGCCCTCGGCGTCGCGCGTGGCGAGGTCGCCGGTGCGCAGCCAGCCGCCCTCGCGCAGCGTCTCGGCGGTCGCCTCGGGGCGGCGCCAGTAGCCGATCATCGTGATCGGACCGCGGACCACGATCTCGCCGGTCTCGCCCGGCGCGGTCTCCTGCCAGCGCACGGGCGGGCGGTCGATCGTGTCGGTCGCGACGACGCGTACGTCGGCGTGGAACACGGGCCGTCCTACGCTGCCCGCCTTGCGCACGGCGTCGGCGGCCTCGAGGCAGGTGAGGATCGAGGTCTCGGTCTGGCCGAAGCCCTGCTTCAGCACCAGGCCGCGCGCCTCGAAGGCGTGGATCAGCTCCACGGGAATCGCAGCGCCCGCGGTGAAGGCAAAGCGCAGCGAGGAGAGGTCGTAGCGGTCGGCGGGCGCGGCGGCGAGCGCGTCCTCGAGCTGGCGGAACATGAACGGGACGCCGCCGAGCAGCGTGATGCGCCGGTCGGAGACCGTCTGCCAGAGCGCGGTGGCGTCGAAGTGGCGCTCGAGCACGACCGTCGCGCCGGCATAGAGCGCGGGCAGCGACAGGATCTTCAGCCCGAACGAGTGGAACAGCGGCAGCACCACGAGCACGCGATCGTCGCGGCGCAGGTCGAAGAACAGCTGGGCGTTGAGCGCGTTGTAGAGCGTCTTGCGGTGCGGCAGCAGGGCGCCCTTGGGCATGCCGGTGGTGCCCGAGGTGTACATCAGGATCATCGGGTCGTCGGGAGCGACGGGCTCGACGTCGAAGTGCGGGGCGTGGGCGGCCAGGGCGGCTTCGTACGCGTCCGGGCCGCCGCCGGCCGCCAGTCGTCTGGGAGCGGCCGTGGCGCCGTCCAGCGACTTCTCGACCAGCGGGGTCAGGTCGTGCTCGTGCACCAGGACGCGCGGCTCGGCGTCGTCGAGGAGCTGGCGCAGCTCGGGTGGGGCCAGGCGCGCATTCAGGGGCAAGGCGATCGCGCCCAGGCGCGCGGCGGCGAAGACCGTCTCGAGATAGGCGCTCCGGTTGGCGGCTAAGATGCCGACGCGATCGCCGCGCGCGACGCCGGCGCTTCGCAGCCAGGCGGCGCAACGGGCGGTGCGCTCGTCGAGATCGGCGTAGGTGAGGGTCCGGTCCGGATCGATCAGCGCGACGCGGTCCCCGGCGCCGGCGGCGCGGCGTGGAAGCCAGGAAGCGACGTTGTCGAGCGGGGAGGGCACGTGGCGGGAGTAACCGAGCGTGCTGAGCGTCGCTAGGGTCGATGAGTTGATTTTCGTATTTTGTTCGCTATCGTCCGTCCAACGCTGATCGGTCCCGTTCGGCGGCTTCGATGTTCGCTTCCTCGTCGCGCGCGGGCGCGCGCGCTCGATCTTCTTCTTCGTGCGCTCGATCGCGCGCTCGATCGCGCGGGCCGGGCTCGGTCCGGACCGCGAGCCCGGTAGCGCTCGCGTTCCTGCGCGGGCCCGATGCGGACGGCCGGCTGCGCGAGCTGGTCGCGCAGCGGGCGCATGTGCGGCCTGTGCTGGGCGCGCTCTCGGCGGCGCTGCTGGCGAAGCGTGGACACGAGGCGCTTGGGTTTCGTTCGCTCGGGGACTGGGCACAGGAGCGGCTCGGGGTCGGCGCGCGCTCCGTGCGCGAGTGGGCTCGCGTGTGGCGGGTGCTGCGTGCGCTACCGCGGCTGAGTGAGGCCGTGCGCCAGGGCGAGGTCTCCTGGACCGTGGTGCGACGCGTCGCGTCGGTCGTGACGCCCGAGAACGAGGCCGCAGTGCTCGAGACCGTGAACGGTCGGAGCGTACGCGCGGTCGAGGCGATGCTGGAGGCGCTGCGCGCACCGACGAGCGATGTGGCCGAGGAGCCCGACGCCTCGGTGCGGGTGCAGCTTCGCTGCTCTCCCGAGGCGGCGAGCAAGTGGGCGGCAGCGTGCGAGCTGGCCCGCCGGGTGGCGGGTGAGGCGCTCCCGGTCTGGGCGTGCGCCGAGGCGATCGCGGCCGAGTGTGCTTCGGGCGCGTCGTCGGCGGCTCTCGACGATCCGCGGCCGGTGCGTCGCGACCGGCGGCGGGGGAGGGCCCGACCCGCGCGCGAGCACGGGCTGCGCGCCTCGGCCTGGCCCGGTCTGCGCTGGCGTTCGCCGGCGGCCCCGACCGGCGCGATCGAGGAGCTGGCCGATCGCGCGGATTCCCTCTCCCCGCGCGTGCTCGACGCGCGGCTGCGCGCCGCCATGCGGTTCCTCCAGCGCGTCGACTTCGAGATCGGACGCGTGCTGCGCCAGGTGCTCGAGCGCCGGCTCCACCGCGACCTCGGCTTCGAGAGCTTCGAGCGCTATGCCGTCGAGCGCCTCGACCTGGCGGGGCGCACGGCGCGGCGGCTGGTGCGGATCGCGCGCGCCGAGCACGGGCGACCCGAGGTGGCCAGTGCGTTCCGCTCCGGACGGATCACGATGGCCCAGGCCGAGGTGCTGCTCTCCGGCGGCGGCGCGCTGCGGCTGGCCGCACAGGTGACGCTGCGACGGCTGCGCGACGAGGCCCCGGAGGCGCTCTCGTTTCGGGCGCCCTCCGAGGTTGCGACGCTGTTCCGGTCGCTGTGCGCGCGGTTCGGTCTCGAGGCGCTGCTCGATCACGCCATCTCCGCGTGGCTGGCGGTCGGCCGCGGCTTCCGCGACTACGCCGACTTCGAGCGCGATGGCTGGCGCTGCACGGCTCCGGCCTGCTCTGCGCGCCGGAACCTCCAGAGCCACCACGTGTGGTTCCGGGCCGCCGGCGGGCCCGACGAGCCGTGGAACCGCACCACGCTGTGCGCCTTCCACCACCTGCGCGGCGTGCACGGGGGGCGCATGCGCGTCTCCGGGCGGGCGCCCGATGGGCTGTCGTACGAGCTCGGATTCGGGCGCTTCCGCTCCGGCGACGTCCGGGAGGGTGCTAGCATGAACGCATGAATCTGAAGGGTGAGCCCGCCTACGTCGGCCGCCACTGCGGCTCCCACAGCTACCAGATCACGCGCGAGCTGGTGCGCTTCTATGCGGACGCGCTCGACGACCCGAGTCCCCTCTACGGGGAGATCGCGCCGTCGCTGCTGTTCCACTCCGAGTGCTACCAGTTCGTCGGCGACTGGTACCTGAAGAACCTGTTCGGGAACCTGCACGCGCAGCAGGACTGGGAGCTGTTCGCGCCGATCCGGATCGGGTCGACGGTGCGGACGCGCTCGACGATCGTGGAGCGCTATCACAAGCGCGGGCGCGACTACGTGGTGAACGAGACCGATCTGGTCGATGCGGACGACGGGCGGTTGCTGGTGCGGGGGCGTACGCACCAGTCGTTCCTGCCGCCGCAGGATGTCGCGCGTGACGGGTTCGTCGTCGACGAGAAGACCGCGAAGCAGAAGCAGTCGCGGCCGCCGTTCCCCACCGCGACCGGGCCCGATCTCGCGCCCGTGAAGAAGACGGTCGACGAGCGGCGCTGCTGGATGTTCTCGGGACCCGGTGCCAACTACCATACCGATCGCGAGCAGGCGAAGAAGCTCGGCTTCCCGACCATCGTGGTGCAGGGCATGATGTCCACCTGCTTCGTCCACCAGGTCATGCAGGACCACTTTGGCCGCGGCTGGGCCGAGGGCGGCAAGATGTCCGCCAAGCTCACCAACGTGCTGTGGGTCGACGAGACGGTCACCGCCCACGCCAAGGTGCGCGAGGAGGTGCCCGAGGGCACCCGCACCCGGGTCTTCTGCGACGTGTGGGTCGAGAAGGACGACGGCACGCGCATCCTGATCGGGGACGCGAGCGCAGTCGCTTGAGCGCCGTGCTGTCGGCGCTGTCGGCGCTCGCGGCCGATTCCGATGCCGCTCCCCTGCTCGTCGCGGTGTCGGGGGGCGTCGACTCGATGTCGCTCGCCCACGGGCTCGCGGCGTTGGATCGACCGCTGGCGCTCGCGCACGTCCACCACTCGCTGCGCGGGGCCGAGGCCGATGCCGACCGCGACTTCGTGCGCGAGCAGGCGCGGCGGCTCGGCGTGCCGTTCCGGTCGCGGCGTGTCGATCCCCGCGCCCGGCGCGCGAGCGCCTCGGCGAGCCGCTCGCGGCCCACCCTCCAGGAGGCGGCGCGCCGGCTGCGCTACGACGCGCTCCGCGGCGTGGCTCGCGAGCTCGGGGCCCGTACGGTCGCCACGGCTCACACCCTCGACGACCAGGCCGAGACGGTGCTGCTGCGCCTGCTGCGCGGGACCGGGCCCGATGGGCTCGGCGGGATCCCCGAGACCGCTCCACTGGGGCCCGGTGTGCGCGTGGTCCGTCCCCTGCTGGCCGTCTCGCGCGCCGAGGTGCTCGAATTTGCGCGCGCCCGCGGCGTCGAATGGCGCGAAGACGCCACCAACGACAGCCCCGCCTACGCCCGCAACCGGCTCCGCCACGAGTGGCTGCCGGGGCTCAGCGAGGCCTTCAACCCCCGCCTGCTCAGGGCGATCGGCAATCTGGCCGAAGCACAGCGCAGGGAGTCGGAATGGCTCGAGCAACAGCTGGATCTCGAGGCGCGGCGCCGCTTCACCCGCGAGGCAGCGGGTGGCCTGTGCATCGAGCCCGACGGCTGGAGCGAGCTGCCCGAGGCCCTGGCGCGGCGGCTGGCGCGCCGCGCCCTGCACTGCTGTGGGGCCGGACGCGAGGTCTCCCGGGTGCACCTGGAGCGCATGCTCGAGTTCCTGCGACGAGGGCGTCCGGGACAGCGCATCGAGCTGCCATCGGGACTGGTGCTCACTCGGGACTCGAGGGGTTTTCAACTCGGAGAGGGGCGCTTGTGCAGCCGATACGCATGCTAAGCTCCGAGGACCCCTACGGTTTCCCCGCCGGGGGTTCCCTCGTGCCGTGGAGGCAAGCCCACACGTGACGCAGCAGTTCTACAAGAACATGGCGCTCTGGGTCGTGATCCTGCTGATGATCCTTCTGCTGGTCACGATGCTGCGCCAGAGCCAGACCACGCCGGACGAGATCCCCTACACGGAGTTCATCTCCCAGGTCGAGGCGGGCGAGGTCGCCGAGGTCACGATCGAGGAGGGCCACCTCGAGGGCACCTATGTCGGCGGCGGCGACTTCGCCAGCTACGCCCCCAACGTCGGCGACCAGCTCCTCGCCAAGCTCCAGGAGCACGAGGTCAAGATCACCGCCCGCCCGGCGCGCGAGTCGCCCATGTGGCAGCAGATCCTGATCATGTGGTTCCCGTTCCTGCTGCTGATCGGTCTCTGGATCTTCTTCGTGCGCCAGATGCAGGCGGGCGGCGGCAAGGCGATGAGCTTCGGCAAGTCGCGCGCCCGGCTCCTCAACGAGAGCCACAACCGCGTCACCTTCGCGGACGTGGCGGGCGTGGAGGAGTCGAAGGCCGAGCTCGAGGAGATCATCGCGTTCCTGCGCGATCCCAAGAAGTTCACGCGCCTGGGAGGTCGGATTCCGAAGGGCGTGCTGCTGGTCGGCCCCCCGGGTACGGGCAAGACCCTGCTCGCCAAGGCGGTGGCCGGGGAGGCCGGGGTTCCGTTCTTCTCGATCTCGGGCTCCGACTTCGTCGAGATGTTCGTGGGCGTGGGCGCCTCGCGCGTGCGCGACCTGTTCCTCCAGGGCAAGAAGAACGCGCCCTGCATCATCTTCATCGACGAGATCGACGCCGTGGGTCGACACCGCGGTGCCGGACTCGGCGGCGGTCACGACGAGCGCGAGCAGACGCTGAACCAGCTCCTGGTCGAGATGGACGGCTTCGAGTCCAACGAGGGCGTGATCCTCGTGGCGGCCACCAACCGGCCCGACGTGCTCGACCCGGCCCTGCTGCGGCCCGGCCGCTTCGACCGGCGCGTCGTGGTGCCGCGGCCCGACTACCGCGGCCGCTACGAGGTGCTGAAGGTCCACACCCGCCGGGTGCCGCTCGACGACGACGTGGACCTCGAGATCGTGGCGCGCGGCACGCCGGGCTTCGTGGGCGCGGATCTCCAGAACCTCGTCAACGAGGCGGCGCTGCTGGCGGCGCGGCGCGACGCCTCGCGCGTGGCGATGATCGACTTCGAGCGCGCCAAGGACAAGGTGCTGCTCGGGGCCGAGCGCAAGTCGCTCGTCATGACCGACGAGGACAAGCGCATCACGGCCTATCACGAGGGCGGGCACGCGCTGGTGGCGATGCTCACCGAGGGCTCCGACCCGGTGCACAAGGTCACGATCATCCCGCGCGGGATGGCGCTCGGCGTGACCCAGACCCTGCCCGACGAGGATCGCTACAACCTGACCCGCTCGCAGATGCTCGGCATGATCAAGCACGCGATGGGCGGGCGCGCCGCCGAGGAGCTGGTGTTCGATCACCTCTCCACCGGTGCTTCGAACGATCTCCAGCAGGCGACCCGCATGGCGCGGCAGATGGTGTGCCACTACGGCATGAGCGAGCGGCTCGGGCCCGTCTCCTATGGCGACGACTCGCACGACGTGTTCCTGGGCCGCGACTTCGTATCGCGCAAGGACTACAGCGAGAAGAAGGCCGAGGAGATCGACGCCGAGGTCTCCGCGCTGCTGAACCAGCTCTACGGCGAGGCCAGGGAGCTGCTCGAGCAGAACCGCGAGACGCTCGACCGCATCGCCGAAGCGCTGCTCGAGCGCGAGACCCTGGACACCGCCGACCTGCGCGCGCTGGTCGCCGGCGAGACCCTGCCCCCGCTGCCGCCCCCCGAGGCGTCGGCCGAACCGAAGGACGAGGCCGCGAAGACCCCCGACTCCGACTCGGCCGACTCGGAGACCGGGTCCGTCTCGAAGTTCCCCGGCAAGAAGCTCCCCGACCCCGAGCCGATTCCCGGCTGAGGAGTTCCCGGTGATCGACACCCCGATCTTCCCGCGAGATCGCGTGACGATCGTGGGGGTGCTCAATCTGACCCCGGACTCGTTCTCCGACGGCGGGGCGCTGCTGCGCGCGTCCGCCGTCGACCTCGAGGCGGTGGTCGAGGCCGGGCTGCGGCTCGAGCGCGACGGGGCGCACGTGCTCGACCTCGGCGGCGAGTCGACCCGCCCGGGTGCCCGGGCGGTGCCGGTCGACGAGGAGATCGCGCGCACCGCACCCGCGGTCGAGGCGCTGGCCAAGCACACGGCGCTGCCGCTCTCGATCGACACGCGCAAGGCGCCCGTGGCGCGCGCGGCGCTCGAGGCGGGGGCCCGCGTGGTGAACGACGTCTCGGGTGGACGCTTCGATCCCGAGCTGCCGGGCGTGGCCGGCGCGTACGGCGCGGAGCTCGTGCTGGGGCACCTGCGCGGCGTGCCCGAGACGATGCAGCGCGAGCCCCACTTCGCCGACGCGCTCGGCGAGGTGGCCGACGAGCTCGAGGAGTCGGTGCGCCGGGCCCTCGTCGCCGGCGCGCGCGAGGACCGCATCGTGGTCGATCCCGGCATCGGCTTCGGCAAGCGGCTCGAGGACAACCTGGCCCTGCTGGCGCGGCCCGGCTGGCTGGCCGAGCGCCTGGGTCGTCCCGTCCTGGTGGGCCCCTCGCGCAAGTCGTTCCTCGGGCGCCTGACCGGCGACCCGGTCGAGGCGCGCGACACGGCGACGGTCGCGGCCTGTGCGGTGGCCGTCTTCGCCGGCGCCCACGCGCTTCGTGTCCACGACGCGGCGGGCGGAGTGCGCGCGGCGCGCGTCGGTGCGGCGCTGCGGGGTGCCCGGCCTTGATCGAGTACCTCTGGCAGCTGCTCTCCGAGGACGTTTGGGGCTATCTGGTCGTCAACTACGACCCCCTGCGCGACACCCTCGACATCGCGCTCGTGGCCTTCGCGATCTACTGGCTGCTGGTGCTGATCCGCGGCACCCGCGCCGTGCAGATCCTGCTCGGCCTGATCATCCTGATCGGCGCCAGCCTCGCCTCCCAGACCTTCGAGCTGCGCACGATCCAGTGGATCCTCGAGAACTTCCTCGGCTCGGCCGTGATCATCATCATCGTGCTGTTCCAGCACGACATTCGCCGCGCGCTCGCCCGCATGGGCGGCGGCTTCTTCCCCACGATGTCGCGGCGCGAGGAGACCCAGATCCTCGAGGAGATCGTGCGCGCCGCCCAGACCCTGGCGCAGCGCCGCGTTGGCGCCCTGGTCGTGCTCGAGCGCGAGACGCACCTCTCCGACCTGATCGAGGCCGGCACCCCGATCGACGCCGCGGTGTCGAAGGAGCTGTTGATCTCGCTCTTCCTGCCCTATTCGCCCCTCCACGACGGCGCTGCGGTGGTGCAGGACGGGCGCGTGGCCTTCGCGGGCTGCATCCTGCCGCTCACCCTGCGCGAGGACCTGCCCGAGGGCGTCGGGACCCGCCACCGCGCCGCGGTCGGCATCACCGAGGAGAGCGACGCCGTGGTCGTGGTGGTCTCCGAGGAGACCTCGACGCTCTCCGTGGTGTTCGGCGGCGAGATGGTGCGCGACCTCGACGGGCCGCGGCTGCGTGAGATCCTGCGCGACATCCTGACCGGCGAGCAGGGCGAGAAGATCGAGGAAGAGGCCGGGGGCGAGGCCGAGGAGACCCCGGCGGTGGAGGCCTCGCGGTGATCTTCCGCAACTTCGGGCTGAAGCTGCTGTCGGTCGCGATCGGCTTCTTCCTCTGGGTGGTGGCCCAGGGCTCGGCCGACATCGAGCGTGGCTTCGACATCCCGGTGGTGATCCACGGCCTCTCCACCGACCTCGTCGTCACCGAGAAGAGCGCCGACGTCGTCAACGTCCGGATGCTCGGCACCCGGGCGGCCCTGCGCAAGGTGCGCGACGACCTCGAGTACCCGGTCGAGGTGGGCGGCGCCAAGCCCGGCGTCGCCGACTTCGAGGTCGACCTGACCCGCTTCGAGCTGCCCCGCGGCGCCCGCGTGGTGAGCCGCTCGCCCTCCCGGATCGAGCTGACCTTCGAGCGTCGCGCCACCCGGGCCGTTCGCGTGCGGCCCGACGTCGAGGGGGCGCCCGCCGAGGGCTTCCGGGTCGCGCTGGTCGATGTCGAGCCGCCGCGCGTGAAGATCTCGGGCGCGCGCTCCCAGGTGCTACGGCTCTCCGAGGTGGTGACCGAAACGATCGACGTGACCGGGGCGACCGAGCCCGTCGAGCGCGAGGTCCGGGTCTCCCCGGGCGCCGGGCACGTGTGGGCCGAAGACCGCGGCCAGGTGAAGGTCCGGGTGGGGATCGAGATCGATCCCGAGGTGCAGGCGCGGCTCGAGGCCGAGGCCCAGGCGGAAGCAGAAGCAGCGGCCGAGGCCGAGGCCGCAGGGCGTGGCGAAGAGGGGGAGACGAGCTCCGATGGGTGAGAAGCGCTTGTTCGGGACCGACGGCGTGCGCGGGCGCGCCAACGTCGAGCCGATGACGGCCGAGATGGCGCTGGCGCTCGGCCAGGCGGTGAGCCACGTCTTCCGGCGCCGCGGCGGCGAGCGCCACCGCATCATCATCGGCAAGGACACCCGCCTGTCGGGCTACATGTTCGAGAACGCCCTGGTGGCCGGCATCTGCTCGATGGGCGTCGACGTGCTCCAGGTCGGGCCGATGCCGACGCCCGGCATGGCGTTCCTCACCGCCGACATGCGCTGCGACGCGGGCGTGATGATCTCGGCCAGCCACAACCCCTACCAGGACAACGGCATCAAGTTCTTCTCGCACGACGGCTTCAAGCTGCCCGACGACATCGAGGACCGCATCGAGCAGCTGATCGACTCGGGCCGGCTCGCCGAGCTGCGGGCCCCCGCCGAAGAGGTGGGCCGGGCGCGCCGCATCGACGACGCCGAGGGGCGCTACGTGGTGTTCCTCAAGAAGACCTTCCCGCTCGAGCTCGATCTCGAGGGGCTGCGCGTGGTGCTCGACTGCTCCAACGGGGCCGCCTACAAGGTCGGGCCCACCGTGCTGAGCGAGCTCGGGGCCGAGGTCTTCGCGATCGGGGTCGAGCCCAACGGGCGCAACATCAACGATGCGGTCGGCTCGGTCCATCCCGAGACCATGATCGCCCGCGTCAAGGAGGTGCGCGCCGACGTCGGGATCTGCGTCGACGGCGACGGCGACCGCTGCATGGTGGCCGACGAGCACGGCGACCTGGTGGACGGCGACGCGATCCTCGCGCTCGCGGCGCGCGACATGGTCGAGCGCGACACGCTGCGGGGCGGCGCGGTGGTGGCCACCGTGATGAGCAACCTCGGGCTCGAGAAGGCGGTCGAGCGGCTCGGCCTGAGGCTCGTGCGCACGGCCGTCGGCGACCGCTACGTGGTCGAGGAGATGCGCGCCCGCGGCTACAACCTGGGCGGCGAGCAGTCCGGGCACATCGTGTTCCTCGACCACAACACCACCGGCGACGGGATGCTCACCGCGCTCCAGGTGCTGGCGGCGATGCGCCGCAAGGAGCGCCCGCTCTCCGAGCTGGTCGGCGACGTCGAGCGCTTCCCGCAGGTGCTGCTCAACGTGCGGGTCGCCGAGAAGCGGCCGCTCGAGGCGCTCCCGTCGGTGCAGAAGGCCCAGGCGCGCATCGAGAAGGCGCTCGACGGACGCGGCCGCGTGCTGATCCGCTACAGCGGCACCGAGCCCAAGGCGCGCGTCATGGTCGAGGGCGAGGACGAGGCCCAGGTCGGTGAGTACGCCCGCGAGATCGCCTCGGTTCTCCAGCGCGAGCTGGGCGGGGAGGCGGCCTAGTGCGCGCGCTGGTGGTCTCGCTCGACGCGCCGGCGGCGATGCGCGAGGCGGGCGCGCGCGACGAGCCGCGGCTGGCGGCGCTCGCCGTGGCCGCCGAGAGCGCGGGGGCCGACGCGGTGCGCGTGGCGGTCCACGAGGCGCTCGCTCCCGTGCGCGAGAGCGACATGCACGACCTGCGGCGCGTGGCGCGCGGTCTCGAGCTGCGCATGGCGCCCTCGCCGTCGCTGCTCAAGCTGGCGCTCGAGGTCCGGCCCGACCGCGTGGTGCTCGCGTCCGAGCCCGCCACCGGCCAGCTCGACGCGCCGCCCCTCGACCCCGTGGCGCTGCGCGGGTCGGTGCCCGCGGCCCTGCACGCGCTCTCCGAGGCGCGCATTCCCGCCAGCGTGCGGATCGCCCCCGACCTCGACGCGGTCAAGGCGGCGCGAGCGGCCGAGGCGCCGGCCGTCGAGATCTCGAGCCTGGGCGCGGTCGACGTGCCCGACGCCGAGCGTGCCGCCGCGCTGGTGCCCTTCGCCGATGCCTGCAAGCTGGCCGCGAAGCTGCGCCTGCCGGTGCAGGCCGCCGGCGCACTCGACGCGCGGCGCGCCCGCGCCCTGCTGGCGGTGGCGCCCGTCGTCGAGACCGTGGTTGCGGGCCGCCCGCTGTGGGCCCGGGCGCTCCTCGTGGGGCTCGAGCGGGCCCTGGCGGAGCTGCGCGCCGCCGTCGACTGATGGTCCTGGCGCTCGGCGTCGAGCTGGTCGAGGTCCCGCGCTTCCAGCGCGCGCTCGAGCGCCACGGCGAGCGCCTGCGGCGCCGCGTCTTCACCGAGGGCGAGCGCGCCTACGCCGAGCGGCGCCGGCGCGACGCCGAGAGCCTCGCGGTACGCTTTGCGGCCAAGGCGGCGGCGCGCCGCGCCCTCGCGGGCGCGGGGCCGGTCGGCTGGCGGGAGGTCGAAGTGGTTCGCGAGCGCGGACAGGCGCCCACGCTGCGCTTCCACGGCGCAGCGGCCCGCCGTGCCGCCGCGCTCGGCGTCTCGCGCGTGGCGCTGACCCTGACTCACGACAGCGCGGCGTGTGTCGCCCAGGTGGTGTTGGAGGACTGATCCGTTGGAACGCTGGCCGCTCGTCGGGGCCGAGACCATGCGCGCGCTCGATCGCCACACGATCGAGACCCTGGGGGTCCCGGGCGAGATCCTGATGGAGAGCGCCGGCCGCGCGGTCGCCGAGGTCGTGCTGGCCGAGGCGCCGGCGGGGCCGGTTCTGGTGGTGTGCGGCGCCGGCAACAACGGCGGCGACGGGCTGGTCGTGGCGCGCCACCTGGCGCTGCTCGGGGTGCCGGTGCGCGTGGCCCTGCTGGGCGAGCCGGCGCGCCTGCGCGGTGACGCGGCGGCCAACTGGAAACGGCTCGCGCGGCTCGACGTGACGCACGGCGGGGCCTCGTTCCGCACGGCCGGGGCCGCGGTGATCCTCGACGCGGTGTTCGGCACCGGGCTGGCGCGCGAGGTGAAGGGGCCCGCGGCGGCCGCGATCCGCCGGATCAACGCGGCGCGGCCGGGCGCGCGCGTCGTGGCCGTGGACCTCCCGTCCGGGCTCGACGCCGACACCGGGCAGGTGCTCGGTGCCGCGGTCGAGGCCGACGTCACCGTGACGATCGGGCTGCCCAAGCTCGGGCTGGCGCTCGAGCCGGGGCGCACGCACGCCGGCCGAGTCGTGGTGGCGCGCATCGGGATCGCCGACGACGCGCCCGGCGTGCGCGCCGACGCCGAGCTGTGGCGGGCTGCGGGGGCGGCGAGCTCCCTGCCCGCGCGACCGTCTGCCGGTCACAAGGGCAGCTTCGGACACGTCCTGGTGGCGGCCGGATCGCGCGGCAAGAGCGGCGCGGCGGCGCTGGCGGCGCACGGCGCGGCCCGCGCCGGCGCCGGGCTGGTCACGGTCGCCTGTCCGGCCGGGCTGAACGAGATCCTCGAGGTCAAGTGCACCGAGATGATGACGGCGCCCGTGCCCGACACGCCCGAGCAGGGGTTCTCGCGCGCGGCGCTGGCGCCACTCGCCGCCCTGGCGCGCGAGCGCGACGTGACGGCGCTGGGACCCGGGATCGGGCGCGAGGACGAGACCTGCAAGCTGGTCCTCGACCTGGCGGCCCGTATCGCCCGGCCGCTGGTGCTCGATGCGGACGGGCTGTTCCCGTTCGCGCAGGATCCCGGCGCGTTGAAGGGTCGCAGGGCCGCCACTATCCTGACCCCCCATCCTGGCGAGGCGGCGCGACTCCTCGGCACGACGGCGGGCCGCATCAACGCGGACCGAGTTGGTGCGGCGCAGCGTCTTGCCGAGACCACGGGAGGCGTCGTGCTGCTCAAGGGCGCGGCCAGCGTGATCGCGGATCGCGACGGCCGCATCGCGATCAACCCCACCGGCGGCCCCGGGCTCGGCACCGGCGGCACCGGGGACGTGCTGACCGGCGTCGTGGCGGGGCTGCTGGGGCAGGGTGCACCCGCGTTCGAGGCGGCGGCTCTCGGCGCCTGGCTGCACGGCTTCGCCTCCGATCGGCTGGCGGCACGCTGCGGGACGGCGGGCGTGCTCGCGGGCGAGCTGGCGGCCGAGCTGCCCGCGGCGCTCGAGGCGCTGCGCGCGCGGGCCGGCGCGCCCGCGGAGCCGGGCCTTGCGCTTGCGTTCCCGTAGCCCGGAAGAGAGCCGCGCCCTGGCGCGCGCGCTCGGCGCCGTGCTCGCCGACAGCGGGCGGGGCGCCGTGCTCGGGCTGATCGGCCCGCTCGGCGCCGGCAAGACCGAGTTCGTGAAGGGGCTCGCCGAGGGCCTCGGCGTCGACCCGGCGCTGGTGGCGAGCCCCACCTTCGTGATCGCGAGCGCCTATCCCGGCGGGCGCCTCGAGCTCGCCCACGTCGATCTCTACCGCATCGAGAGCGAGGACGAGCTGCTGGCCACCGGCTTCCTCGACCTGCTCGCGCCCGACGCCGTGGTGGCGGTCGAGTGGGCCGACCGCTTCCCCGAGGCGCTGCCGGCCGACCGGGTCGAGATCCGCATCGCGCGGCCCGACGCCGACACCCGTGAGCTGACCGTCCACGGCCACGGGCCCGAGGCGAAGGCGGTGGTCGAGTCGTGGTCGACCTCCTGGGCGCGTGCATGCTGATCGTTCAGAAGTACGGCGGCACCAGCGTGGGAAGCGTGGAGCGCATCCGCCACGTGGCCGAGCGCGTGGTGGCGACCGCGCGCGCCGGCAACCGCGTGGCGGTGATCGTCTCGGCGATGGCCGGCGAGACCAACGCGCTCGTCGATCTGGCCCACGAGGTGGGCGGCGCCCAGCCGACCCCGCGCGAGTACGACGCGCTCGTCTCGACCGGCGAGCAGAAGACGATCGCGCTGCTCGCGATGGCGATCCACCGCCTGGGCCTCGACGCGCGCTCCTTCACCGGCGCCCAGATGGGCATGCGCACCGACACCGCGCACACCCGCGCGCGCATCCGCAGCATCGATACCCAGCGCATCCTCGAGGTGCTCGACGGGGGCGCGGTGGCGGTAATCGCGGGCTTCCAGGGCATCGACGACGCGGGGAACATCACCACCCTGGGCCGTGGCGGCTCCGATACCTCGGCCGTCGCCGTGGCGGCGGCGCTCGAGGCCGACGTCTGCGAGATCCTGACCGACGTGGACGGCGTCTACACGACCGACCCGAACCTGGTGCCCGCGGCGCGCAAGCTCGACCGCATCTCCTACGACGAGATGCTCGAGATGGCGAGCCTGGGCGCCAAGGTGCTGCAGATCCGCTCGGTCAAGTTCGCCATGCACTACGAGGTGCCGCTCCACGTCCGCTCGACGTTCACCGACGCCGAAGGGACCTGGGTGACCCGCGAGGAGGACGTGATGGAGCGCCTGGTCGTCTCCGGCGTGACCTACAACCGCAACGAGGCCAAGATCCGGGTGCAGGGCCTGAAGGACCAGCCCGGGGTCTCGGCCGGCCTGTTCTCGCCGCTCTCCGACGCCGGCATCGTCGTCGACATGATCGTGCAGAACCTGAGCCGCGACGGCAGCACCGACATCACCTTCACCGTGCCGCGCGCCGACTACGCGCGCTCGCTGGAGCTGGCCGAGTCGATCGCGCGCGAGATCGGGGCCGAGGGGGTCGAGGGCGACGACACGATCGCCAAGGTCTCGGTCGTGGGCCTGGGCATGAAGGACCACGCGGGGGTCGCCTCGCGCATGTTCCGGATCCTCGCCGACGAGCGCATCAACATCCAGATGATCTCGACCAGCGAGATCAAGGTCTCCGTGGTGATCGAGGAGAAGTACAGCGAGCTGGCGGTACGCGCCCTGCACGCGGCCTTCGTCGAGGACGGCGCCGCGGAGCCGGCTCCCGAGTGAGCGAGGCGCGCGCGCGTGCAGCGCTGGGGCTGGCGGGCCTGCTGACGCTGGTCGCCGCCGCCGAGGCGCTGCCGCCGCGGGGGGAGGAGCCGCGGCCGTGCCGCGATCCGCGCCGCGTCCCCGAGGGCGCGCCGGGTCCGCCCGCCGTGGCCTGCTCGGCGCCGGGCCGGCCGCCGCTCGCGGGGGCAGCGCGGCTGCTGTTCGGGCTTCCGCTCGACCTGAACCGCGCCCCTGCGCGTGCGCTCGAGGCCCTGCCCGGGATCGGGGCGCGGCGCGCCGAGGCGATCGTGCAGGCGCGTCCCTGGTGTGAGGTCGGGGAGCTGCGGCGCATCCGCGGGATCGGCGCCGTGACCCTGGCGCGCCTGGCGCCGCTGGTGCGCGCCGACTGTCCGGAGGGGTGAACGTGGCCCTGGCCGTCGCCGACTGGCGCGCTCGCGCGCAGCGCTACCTCGACCGCGATCTGTGGCGGCCGGTGCCCGACACGAACCGCGCGCTCGAGATCGGGCGCAACGCGCTCCAGGTCGCGGTGATCGTGGCGCAGGGCGCCACCGGCAACCAGATGCTGCTGCGCGCCAGCGCGCTCACCTACTTCTCTCTGCTCTCGCTGATTCCGTTGATCGCGCTGGCGCTGGCCGTGGTCGAGGCCTTCGGCGTGCGCGCCAACCTGGCCGGGATCATCGTCGAGCGCATCACCGCCGGCAGCCCGGGCGCCGCCGAGGTGATCCTGCCGATCATCGAGGGCGTGGACCTCTCGGGGCTGGGCGCGATCGGCGCCGCCACCCTGGTGGTGACGACGATCCTCCAGATCAGCAGCGTCGAGCGCGCCTTCAACGTGATCTGGGGCGTCGAGCACGAGCGCTCGCTGGCGCGGCGCTTCGCGGACTACCTGGCGGTGGTCGTCGTGGCGCCGCTGCTGCTGGCGGTGGGGCTCTCGCTCGGCACCACGATGAACAACGAGGCCCTGGTGCAGCGCCTGCTCGAGTACCCGCTGTTCGCGCAGGCCCACGAGATGGGGCTGCGCTGGGCGCCCGGGGCGGTGCTGACGCTGGCCTTCGCGTTCGCCTACTGGTTCCTGCCCAACACGCGCGTCCGGCCGCTGCCCGCGCTGATCGGTGGCGTGGTGGCGGCGATCGGGTTCACGGTGGCGCAGGAGGTCTACGTGAGCTTCAACGTGGGCGCCGCCCGGGCCAACGCGGTGTTCGGCGCCTTCGCGGTGCTGCCGCTGCTGATCGCCTGGCTCTCGGTGTCGTGGACGGTGGTGCTGCTCGGCGCGGAGTTCTCGTTCGCGACGCAGAACCTGGCCTCGTTCCGGATGGCGCGGCTCGGCGAGGAGCCCTCGCCGGCGGGGCGCGAGGCGTACGGCCTGGCGGTGGCCGCGCGCATCGCGCGCTCCTTCGAGAGCGGGCAGGGTGTCACGGCCGAGACCCTGGCGCTCGACCTCGACATCCCGGTGCGGAGCGTGCGCGCCATGCTCCACGACCTCCAGGGCGCCCGCGTCGTCTCGCCGCGCGGCGACCCCGACACCGACGGCTACCAGCTCGGACGCGCCGCCGACCGCATCACGGTGGGCGAGGTGCTGGCCGCGCTGCGCGGCACGCGCGACGAGGCGCTCGAGAGCGCCTCGGTGGCGGCCTCCGTCGAGGCCCTGCTGCGCGACCTCGACCACCAGGTCGACGACGCCGTCGGCCGGCGCACCCTGGACTCGCTGGTCGTCGAGGCGTAGCGGGCGTGCGGATCTACCTCGACCACAACGCCACCACGCCGCTCCGCGAGGAGGTGCTCGAAGAGACCACGCGGGTGCTGCGCGACGTCTACGGCAACCCGAGCAGCACGCACGCACACGGCGCCGCGGCGCGCGCCACCGTGGAGCGGGCGCGCGAGCGGGCGGCGGTGCTGCTGGGCGCGGCGCCGGCCGAGCTGGTGTTCACGGCCGGGGCCACCGAGTCGAACAACCTGGCGCTCCACGGCTGGGGCGACGCGGGCCACCTGGTGACGACGACGGTGGAGCACCCGTCGGTCGAGGAGCCCGCGGCCGCGCTCGAGGCGCGCGGCTGGCGCGTCACGCGCGTGCCCGTCGACCCGGACGGGCGCGTCGATCCCGAGGCGCTGGCGGGCGCGCTGGCGCCCGACACCGCGCTGGTGTCGGTGATCTGGGCGCACAACGAGACGGGCGTGATCCAGCCCATCGAGGCGATCGCCGCGTGCGTGCGCGCCCACGGCCGGGCCCGCCTGCACGTCGACGCGACCCAGGCGATCGGCAAGATCCCGGTGCGCGTCGATCGCGTGCCGTGCGACCTGCTCTCGGCCTCGGCCCACAAGTTCAACGGGCCCAAGGGCGTCGGCCTGCTCTGGATGCGCGCCGGCGTGGAGCCCGCGCCCTTCGTGCGCGGCGGTCCCCAGGAGCGGCGGCGGCGCGGCGGCACCCACAACGTGGCGGGCATCGCCGGGCTCGGCGTGGCCTGCGAGCTGGCGGCGCGCGAGCTCGCGGAGCGCGGCGAGCGCTACGCGGCCCTGCGCGACCGGCTCTGGGCCGGGATCGAGGCCAAGATCCCCGCGGTGCGCCGCAACGGCGATCCCGCGCACGTGCTGCCCAACACGCTGAACGTCGAGCTCACCGGCGCCGCGGGCGACGTGCTGGTGGAGGCGCTCGACGGGGAGGGCGTCTCGGTCTCGGCCGGAGCGGCCTGCGCGTCGGGCTCGATCGTCCCGTCGCACTCGCTCACCGCCATGGGGCGCAGCCCCGAGCAGGCGCTGGCCTCGCTGCGCCTGACGGTGGGCCACGGCGTCGACGAGGCCCAGATCGACCGCGTGCTGGCGCTGCTGCCCGACCTGGTGGCGCGCGTGCGGGGAAGCGCGTGAGCGAGCGGATCGTGGTGGCGATGTCGGGCGGCGTCGACTCGTCGGTCGCTGCCGCGCTGCTGGTCGAGGCGGGCTACGAGGTGATCGGCGTGACCCTGCGCCTGGCGGGCGACGCCTCGCGCTGCTGCTCGCTCGACGACGCCGAGGACGCGCGTCGCGTGGCCGAGCGCCTGGGGATCCGCTTCTACGTGGCCGACTACGCCCAGCGCTTCCGGCGCGAGGTGATCGAGCCCTTCGCCGACGACTACCTGGCGGGCCGCACCCCGATCCCGTGCGTGGCCTGCAACCAGCGCTTCAAGTTCCGCCACCTGCTCGACCGCGCCCGGGCCCTGGGCGCGGAGCGCGTGGCGACCGGCCACTACGCGCGGGTCGAGCGCGCCGCCGACGGCACGCGCGTGCTGCGCCGGGGCGCCGATCCGGCCAAGGACCAGTCCTACTTCCTGTTCGACCTCGACCAGGAGCGGCTGGCGCGGATCGCGTTCCCGGTGGGCGCGCTCGACAAGGCGGCGGTGCGCGCGCGCGCCCGCGACCTCGGGCTGGCGACGGCCGAGAAGCCCGAGAGCCAGGAGATCTGCTTCGTGCCGGACGGCGACTACGCGCGGGTGGTCGAGTCGGTGCGGCCCGACGCGCTGCCGGGCGCCGGCGAGCTGGTGGACGAGCGGGGCCGCGTCCTGGGGCGCCACGCCGGCGTGCACCGCTTCACGGTGGGACAGCGTCGCGGGCTCGGCGTCGCGGCGGGGAGCCGCCTGTACGTCACGGCGATCGACGCCGCGCGCAACCGCGTGACGGTGGGGCCGGCGGCGAGCCTCGCGGCGGCTGGCGCGCGCGTGGGCCGCGTGTCGTGGGTCGCCGGCGTCCCTCCCGCGGCGCCGGTGCGGGCGCGCGTGCGCATCCGCTACCGCGATGCCGGCGCGGTGGCGCGCGTCGAGCCCGGCCCGGGAGCGAGCGCCCGGGTGCACTTCGACGCCCCGGCGCGCGCCGTCACGCCCGGTCAGGCCGCGGTCTTCTACCGGGGCGACGAGGTGCTCGGCGGCGGCTGGATCGAGGCCGCGGCTTGATCGACTCCGACGAGCGCGCGGCGCTGGAGCGATCGCTCGGCCACGCGTTCCGCGACCCCGGGCTGCTCGAGAGCGCGCTGTCGCATCCCTCCTGGTCGCACGAGGTCGACGGCACGCGCGGCAACGAGCGCCTGGAGTTCCTGGGCGACGCCGTGCTCGACCTCGTGGTGGCCGGCCTGCTGTTCGAGGCCCAGCCCGGCTGGTCCGAGGGCGACCTGACGCGCGCGCGCGCCTCGCTGGTCAACACCGTCTCGCTGGCGCGCCTGGCGCGCGAGCTCTCGCTCGGCGATTCGGTGCGGCTCGGCCGCACCGAGCGCAAGACCGGCGGTGGGGACAAGGACACGATCCTGGCCAACGTCCTCGAGGCGCTGGTGGGCGCGGCCTATCTCGACGGGGGCCTCGAGGCGGTCGCGTCGGTGGGGAGCCGGCTGTGCGCGCCGATGCTCGAGCCCGGCGCCCGGCCCCTGCTGCCCGATCCCAAGACCCGCTTCCAGGAGTGGGCGCACGCTTCGCTTCGCACCACGCCGCGCTACGCCGTGGTCGACGACAGCGGACTCGAGAACGACGCCGACCGCTTCCGGGTCGAGGTGCGCGTGGGCGCCGAGATCTGGGGCGAGGGGCGCGGCCGCACCAAGCGCGCGGCCGAGCGCGCGGCGGCCGAGGACGCGCTCAGCCGGCGCCGGCGCTGAAGCGGCGCAGCCAGCGCACGTCGAAGGTCCACAGGTGGATGAACATCATCCCCAGGCTGATGTCGGGGAAGTCCATCGTCGCGAGCAACGCGAGGTGGAGCGCCACCGCAGCGCACCAGATCGCGATCCGGGTCGGTCGCCACAGCGCGGCCGGCGCGAACAGCAGCTCGGTGGCGAGCGCTCCCCAGGTGAGGGCGCGGATCAGCGCCCAGGGCGCTTCGACGATCCAGTCGCGCAGGAACCAGTCGCGCGCCCAGGGCAGGCCCAGCACGTGGTAGAAGGCGCCCCCGCGCTGCCAGCCGATGCTGTCGAGCTTCTCCCAGCCGCTCGCGGTGTACGAGACGGCCATCACGGCCCACGCGCCCCAGAACAGCACGGCGGGCATGCGCCAGTCCTCCGCGGGACGGCGCCGGCCCAGGGTCCAGGGCTCCCCGAGCGGGACCAGCGCGGACGCCAGCAGCAGCCAGCCCAGGTACCCGAGGCTCGGGTTGCTGATGCCGGCGGTGCGCGCCAGCAGCGACGACAGGCCGTACCACAGCAGCAGCGCGCAGGTCCGCCGCCACAGCCCGAGCGCGTACAGCAGCGAGAGGCCGGCGAGCAGCGCGACCCAGGCGGTCGCGAACGCCGCCGACTCGTTCCAGCGCAGCACGTTCGGCAGCGGGGTGTCGGGCCACATCGGGAAGACCCCGGACTCGCTGAACAGCTCGCCCGCGAACGGAACCAGGCGGGCGAAGAAGACGAACAGGAACGCCCCCAGCAGCAGGCGGAACAGCGCGAACTGCCGGGCCGGGTAGAAGCTCGCGTTCAGATCTCGCATGCGATCGAGAAGGCGCGCCGCCATCGCTTCGGCCGCATCGAGCTCCAGGTCTCCACGCTCGCGATGCGGATCGGCGCCTCGATCCCGAACTCGCGGGCCAGCGAGTCTTCGCGGCAGAAGGCCCTGCCCAGGGTCTTGGCGGGCGCGTTCCAGGAGTCCCAGAACTGGAAGAGCTCCACGAAGACCTTGCGCCGGGTGAAGGGGCCGTGCAGGGTGTGCGCGACGCGGCGGCCGCGTCCCAGGTCGATCACCTCGCCGTCTCGCGTCGTGACCTCGACCCGGAAGCGGCGCGCGTAGGTCTCGACCGGTCCCGAGCGTCCGAACACGATCGGGACCGGCGACACCAGAAAGTGGAATCCGAGGGCCCGGACCGGGCCCCGTCCGGCCAGGATCATGACGCTGTGGGCGAGACCGAGCGCGACCAGCGCGAGGCCCACGACGAGGCGGAGGTGCATGGCGCGCGCAGTCTACCAGTGCGTTAGCTTGCCGGCGATGCAATCCCCGCCGCATCGCTCGGGCGTCGTGGCGCTGCTGGGCCTGCCGAACACCGGCAAGTCGACGCTGCTGAACCGGCTGCTCGGCGAGAAGATCGCGATCGTCACGCACAAGCCCCAGACCACGCGCAGCCGCATCCTGGGCGTGTTGACCCGCCCCGATGCGCAGGTGCTGCTGGTCGACACGCCCGGCCTCTACGAGGGCCGGCGCCCGCTCGAGCAGCAGATGCGCGAGACCGTGCTCGAGGCGGCCGCCGACTGCGACGTGGCGCTGCTGCTGGTCGACCCGGCTCGCCCCTGGGACGCGCTGCACGACGAGTGGCTCGCGCGCCTGGTGGCGCGCGGCAAGCCCGTCTTCGTGGTCGGGACCCGGATCGACCGCGCCGCCGCGGCCGAGGCGTCCTGGCCGCCGCCGGCCGCAGCGGCCGCGACGGCGACGCCGCGCGTCTCGGCGCGCACGGGAGAGGGCGTCGAGGCGCTGCTCGAGGCGCTGATCGCGCTGCTGCCCGAGGGGCCGGCGTACTACGACGCCGACACGCTCACCGACCGGCCGCTGCGCTTCCTGGCGGCGGAGCTGGTCCGGGAGGCCGCCTTCCAGGAGCTGTCGCAGGAGCTGCCCTACGCGCTGGCGGTGGAGGTGACGCGCTTCGACGAGTCCGATCCCGAGCTGGTGCGGATCGGCGCCAATCTGCTGGTCGAGCGCGACTCGCAGAAGCGCATCGTGGTGGGGAGCGGCGGCCGCGTCATCAAGGCGATCGGGACGCACGCGCGCCGGGCGATCGAGGCGCAGCTCGGCTGCCGCGTGTTCCTGGAGCTCTGGGTCAAGGTCGATCCCACCTGGGCGAAGCGACCGAAGCGGCTCCAGGCGCTGGGCTACGTTTGAGCGTGTCCACGCCCGCCATCACCGTCTACGAAGTGGGTCCGCGCGACGGCCTCCAGAACGAGGCCGAGAGCGTCCCCACCGACGCGAAGCTCGAGCTGCTGCGGCGCCTGGCCGGCGCCGGGCTGCGGCGCATCGAGATCACCTCCTTCGTCTCGCCGAAGTGGATCCCGCAGCTCGCCGACGCCGACGAGCTGGCGCGCCGCGCCGAGCGACCCGCCGGCGTCGTGATGAGCGCGCTCGTCCCCAACGCGGCGGGCTACGAGCGCCTGCGAGCCGCCGACCTGCCGGTGGCCGCGTTCTTCGTGTCGGCCAGCGAGACCCACAACCGCAAGAACGTGAACCGCGGCATCGCCGAGCATCTGGAGCGCTTCCGGCCCGTGGCCGAGCGCGCCCGCGCCGACGGCGTCGGGCTGCGCGCCTACGCCTCGACCGTATGCGGCTGCCCCTACGAAGGCGAGGTCCCGGTGCGCGCCGTGGTCGAGCTGGTGCAGCGCCTCGACGCGCTCGGCTGCGACGAGATCTCGCTGGGCGACACGATCGGCGTCGGGCACCCGGCCCAGGTGCGCGCGCTGGTCGCGGCGGTGTCCGAGGTGGTGCCGCTGTCGCGCATCGCGCTCCATCTGCACGACACCTACGGCCGCGCGCTGGCCAACGTCCAGGCCGGCTACGAGGCCGGGGTGCGCACCTTCGACGCCTCGCTGGGGGGCCTCGGCGGCTGCCCCTACGCCCCGGGCGCCTCGGGCAACGTGGCGACCGAGGACGTGGTGGACCTGTTCGCGGCCGCCGGGGTGGCGACGGGGGTGGACCTGGACGGCCTGGTGGCCACCAGCGCCTGGCTGGAGCGCGAGGTGATGGCCCGGCCGCTGCCGAGCCGCGTCTACCGGGCCCGCGCGGCGGTGCTATGATCGCCAGTTGACGTGAACTGGCAAATCTCCGAGATCTGCGACCAGACCGGGCTCTCGGCCCGGACCGTGCGGTACTACGAGGAGCTCGGCCTGCTGCCGGGCGTGCGCCGCCGCGCCGGCGGCCGCCGCGTCTACGGCGCCGACGAGCTCGAGCGGCTGCGCTTCATCCAGCGCCTCAAGACGCTCGGGCTGTCGCTGGCCGAGGTGCGCGACCTCGACGCGGTCTACGCCATCGGTGGCTCGACCCGCGCGATGCTCGAGCGCCTCGACGAGCTGCTGGGCCGCCGCCTCGACGAGCTCGACGGACGCATCGCCGAGCTCACCACGTTGCGCGACCAGATCGAGAAGTACCGCGCCCGCGCCGCCTCGCGCGCCGGGGCCCTGCCCGAGGAGGCGAAGCGATGAGCGGTCCGGTCCGCGTGGTGACGGCTGCCTCCCTGTTCGACGGGCACGACGCCTCGATCAACATCATCCGGCGCCTGCTGCAGTCGCACGGCGCCGAGGTGATCCACCTGGGGCACGACCGGGCGGTCGACGAGGTGGTGGCCGCGGCGGTGCAGGAGGACGCGCACGCGGTCTGCGTGTCGTCCTACCAGGGCGGCCACATCGAGTACTTCGGCTACCTGGTGGAGCGGCTGCGCGCCGAGGGCTTTGGACACGTTCGCGTGTATGGCGGGGGCGGCGGCGTGATCGTGCCCGCCGAGATCGAGGCGCTCCACGCGGCCGGCGTGGCGCGCATCTTCAGCCCCGAGGACGGCCGCCGCCTGGGCCTGGCGGGCATGATCGGCGCGATCCTCGAGGAGTCGGCGCAGCGCCCCGCGGTCGATCCGCAGGCCGCCCTGGCCGAGCTGTCGCCCGAGCGGCCCGGGGCGGTGGCCCGGCTGGTGAGCTGGCTCGAGGAGGCGGGCGCCGCCGGTGGCACGGCGGTCGACGACGTGCGCCGCGCGCTGGCGGCCCGGCGGCCGCGCGCGCCCGCCCCGGTGGTGGGCTTCACGGGCACCGGGGGCGCCGGCAAGTCGAGCGTCGTGGACGAGACGGTGCGCCGGCTGCGCCGCGATCATCCCGCGCTGCGCATCGGCTGTCTGCTGGTCGACCCGACCCGGCGCCGCAGCGGCGGGGCGCTGCTCGGCGACCGCATCCGCATGAACGCGCTCGGCGCGCCCGGCCTGTTCGCGCGCTCGCTGGCCACGCGCCGGGCGCACCTGGCGCTCTCCCAGGCCGTGCGCGATGCGGCCGCGGTGCTCCAGGCCGCCGACTACGACCTGGTGATCGTCGAGACGGCCGGCATCGGGCAGAGCGACTCCGAGGTGACCGAGCTCGCGGACCTCTCGGTGTACGTCATGACGCCCGAGTTCGGCGCCCCGTCGCAGCTCGAGAAGATCGACATGCTCGACCTGGCCGACCTGGTGGTGCTGAACAAGTTCGACCGCCAGGGCGGAGAGGACGCGCTGCGCGACGTGCGCAAGCAGTGGCGGCGCAACCACGCCGACTTCGAGCGGCCCGCCGAGGAGGTGCCGGTGTGCGCCACCGTGGCGAGCCGCTTCGGCGACGCCGGCACCGAGCAGTTCTACCGCGCGCTCGCGGCGCGCCTGGTCGAGCGGGCCGGCAGCGCCTTCGAGGTGCCCGCCGACGCGCCGCACGGCGTGCCCGATGCGGCGCCGATCGTGCCTGCGGCGCGGCGCCGCTACCTGGCCGAGATCGCCGAGGCGGTGCGCGGCTACCGCGCGC
>JASJBO010000050.1 GCA_030066475.1 Myxococcota bacterium | reverse complement strand
TGGATCGACTCGTCGAGCAGCTTGTCGAACTCCGCCTGCGACTGCTGGGCGGTGAGGCCCTCGGTGAGCGCGCGCGAGAAGCTGGCCACCATGTCGTGGTTGCGCGCGAGCTTCGCGTTGGCCTCCTCGCGCGAGTAGCCGCCCGAGAGCGCCACCACCCGCACGATGTTCGGGTGCTCGATGCACTCCTTGTAGAAGCCGTCCTGGTCGGGAAGCGTCAGCTTCAGCATCACCAGCTGGTCGGACGACAGCGCGTTCAGGTGCTCGAGGATGTTGGCCTTCAGCAGGTCCTCGGCGGCGGCCTTCTCGGGGCTGTTGATGTCGACCTCGGGCTCGATGATCGGCACCAGGCCCTTCGCCACGATGCGCTTGCCGATCTCGAACTGCTGGTCGACGACCGCCTTGATGCCGGCCGCGTTCGCCAGCTTGACGACCGAACGCATCTTGGTGCCGAAGATGCCCTTGGCCACGCCGCGGTCGAGCAGCGCGTCGAGCTCCGGCATCTCCTTCATGAGCTGCACGCCGTCCTGCTCGTCCGCGAGACCCTTGTCGGTCTTCAGGAATGGCACGACCTGCTTGTCCTCCCACAGGTAGTGGGCGGTGGGCTTGCCCTCGACCTCGCGGTCCATCGTCATCTCGAACAGGATCGCGCCGAGGATGCGGTTGCCGCCGAAGCTGGCGCTGGTCATGATGCGGCAGCGCATCTCGTGGACCTTGTCGAACATCTCGGCGTCGCCCGAGTACTCACTCTCGGGGATGCCGTACAGACGCAGCGCCTTCGGGGTGCTGCCGCCGCTCTGGTCGAGAGCAGCGATGAAGCCGTCCTGGGTGCGGACCTTGTCGAGTTGCTGCTGATTCATTTTCGATAGGCTCCGATTTCGGTCGGGATGGGAATTGAGTGGCCCCGCGCAGATCAGGGGGCATTCGGGGCTCTCCCCGAGGGCGCGATTCTAGCGCCGGGAACCGCGTGGATCGACGGGCGCGGCCCGCCGCCGGCCATGTGACAGGAGGACACGCCGTGCAACTGCTCTGCCTACGTCAGGAGGGGCGCCGCCGCCTGGGCGCGCTGCTTCTCGCACTGCTCCTGGGCACCGCGGGGGGCGAGCTCGCGTTCGCCCAGGCACCCGCCGACGCGCCGGCGGAGCCGGCCGCGGAGGCCGATCTCCCGGTCGAGGACTTCTCGAAGCCCATGGGCCCGAGCGACCCCCTCAATCGCGGCACGCCGCGCGGCTCGATGTACGGCTTCATCGTCGCCGCTCGCGGCGGCGACTACGAGCGCGCCGCGCAGTTCCTCGACCTGCGCCGACTGCCGCCCGCGGAGCAGCAGCGCGGGCCCGAGCTGGCGCGGAAGCTCAAGGTCGTGCTCGACCAGACGCTCTGGGTCGACTTCGCCGCCCTGAGCGACCGCAACGAGGGCACGGCGGACGACGGGCTGCCCGCCTGGCAGGACCAGCTCGGCACCATCGAGACCCTCGAAGGCCTGGTTCCGCTGCTGCTCCAGCGCGTACCGCGCGCGGACGACGGCGTCCGCATCTGGAAGGTCGCGTCCGTCACCGTCGCGCGCACCGCCGAGCTCTACGACGAGTTCGGCCACGGCTGGATCGAGGCCTGGCTGCCCGCCTTCTTCTTCGAGCACAGCATCCTCGAGATCGAGCTCTGGCAGTGGCTGGGAATCGCGCTCCTGGTGCTCGCTGGCTGGCTCATCTCGCTGCTGCTGGCGGGCACCATCGTCCGCGTGCTCGCCGCAGTCGTCACACGTGGCGGTCGTGCGCTCGACGAGCGGATCGTGCATGTGGTGCGGGGGCCGGTCCGTCTCGCCCTGACGATCCTGGTGTTCGCCTTCGGCCGCCGCTACCTGGCGCTCGACCTGCCCGTGCAGGAGATGCTGCGCACGTTGGAGCGCCTGCTCTGGGTCGTGTCGTTCGCGTGGCTCTCGTTCCGCCTGATCGACATCGCCATCCTCGGCTTCCGGGTGCGGGCCGAGAGCCGGAACAACCTCGGGCTCGTCCCCGCGCTGAACCCGATCCAGCGCTTCAGCAAGGTCCTGATCGTGGCGATCGGCGTGCTCGGCGTGCTGGGCACCCTGGGCGTCAACATCACGGCCGCGGTTGCCGGCCTCGGCGTGGGCGGCATCGCGGTCGCGCTGGCGGCCCAGAGGAGCCTCGAGAACCTGTTCGGCGGGGTCACCCTGTTCGCCGACCGCCCGGTGCAGGTCGGCGACTTCTTCCGCTACGGCACCGACGTGGGGACCGTCGAGGAGATCGGTCTGCGCTCCACGCGGGTCCGCACGCTCGACCGCACCGTCGTCACGATCCCCAACGCCGAGTTCTCGAACCTGCGGCTCGAGAACTTCGCCAAGCGCGACCGGATGCGGCTGTGGACGATGCTCGGCGTCCGCTACGAGACCACGCCCGACCAGCTCCGCTACCTGCTGGCGCGGCTGCGCGAGATCCTGCTGGCGCACCCGCGCGTCACCGACGACCCGGCGCGCGTGCGCTTCGTGGGCTTCGGCGCCTACTCGCTCGACCTCGAGGTGTTCGCCTACGTCGACACGGACGACTGGAGCGAGCTGCTCGGCATCCGCGAGCACATCTACCTGCAGTTCATGGACGCGGTGCGCGAGGCGGGCACCGGTTTCGCCTTCCCGTCGTCCACGACCTACGTGGCGCGCGACGACGGGCTCGACGCGGACGAGATGCGGCAGGCGGAGGCGCGCGTGGCCGCGTGGCGCGAGAAGGGAGAGCTGCCCTTCCCGGACTTCCCGGACGCGCGCCGTCGCGAGGTGTGGAACTCGGGTCAGTGGCCGCCGCCGGGGTCGCCGGCCGCGCCGCACGCGCGCTAGCTTCGCCGCCCCGTGGGTCGAGCCCGACCGATCGCTTGCCTCGCGCTCTGCGCCGCGCTCCTCGCCGGCTGCACCGGGATGCGGGCGCGCGAGCTCCCGATCGACACGCTGTCGGCCGAGCGCTGCGTGGGCGGCTGCGACTGCGCCCCGGCCGAGACGCTCCGGGTCGAGTACTTCGGCGCCTCGGGCTTCCGCCTCGTCCGCGGCCGCGACGAGATCCTGCTCGGCCCGTTCTTCTCGAACGTGAGCCTGCCGCGCGCGGGCCCGCTGGGGCTCTCGATCGAGCCGCAGATCGAGACGATCCACCGCTACCTGCCGGACGTCTCCCGGAGCCAGGCGATCCTGGTCGGCCACGCGCACTACGACCACCTGCTCGACGTCCCGCACATCGCGCGCCACCATGCCCGCAAGGCGCGCATCTACCTGAGCGAGACGGGCGCCAGCATCCTGGCCGCCGACCGCGCGCTCGACGGGCGCGTCGAGGCGGTGGACCGGAGCGGCTGGGTGGACGGCGAGGAGATCGAGGGGCACTGGATCGACGTCCCCGGCACGCGGGTGCGCTTCCTGCCGATCCGGTCGCAGCACGCGCCGCACTTCCTGGGCCTGACGTTCATGACCGGCCACATCCACCGCCCCCGCCAGACCTTCCCGCGCACCAGCGGCGGCTGGATGGAAGGCCAGACCTTCGCCTACCTGATCGAGTTCCAGAGCGAGGACCCCGAGAAGCCGGACTACCGCGTCTACTACCAGGACTCGAGCACGAACGGGCGCGTCGGGCTGCCGCCCGAGGGCGTGAAGGTGGACCTGGCGCTGGTCTGCGTGGCCTCGTACGGCGAGGTGAAGGGACACCCCGAGACGCTGGTGAGCGGCGCGAGGCCGAAGCACCTGCTGCTCTCGCACTGGGAGAACTTCTTCCGCCCCTACACCCAGGACCCGCACGAGCTGCGCACGGTGCCGGCCACCGACGTGCCGGGCTTCCTCGATCGACTGCGCGCCGCCGGCGTGCCCGACGGCGACTTCACGCTGGCGCTGCCGGGCCGCCGCTATCGGATGGGACGCTGCCCTTGACGTCGGCGCCTCGCCACGTGCTGTTCCTGTGCACCGGCAACTCCGCCCGCAGCATCCTGGCCGAGGCGATCCTGAACCGGCGCGGGGCCGGGCGCTTCCGCGCCTTCAGCGCCGGAAGTCATCCAACGGGACGACCCAACCCGCTGGCGCTCGAGCTGCTGGGCGAGCGCGGCTTCGACACCGACGGATTCCGCAGCAAGAGCTGGGACGAGTTCGCGGGGCCGGACGCGCCGGCGCTCGACCTCGTCGTCACGGTCTGCGACAACGCCGCGGGCGAGGCGTGCCCGGTCTGGCCGGGCGGCCCGGACACCCTCCACTGGGGCCTCGAGGATCCCGCCGCCTGCACGGGATCGCTGGAGGAACGGCGCGAGGCGTTCCGGAAGACGTTCCTGGAGCTGGAGCGGCGGATCGGCCGCCTGCTCGAAGAGCGGGGAGACGCCGGATGACCTCGTCCGCCGGGGACGCCCCGCCGCCGCCCAAGCGTCTGAACGTCTTCGAGCGCTGGCTCTCGCTCTGGGTCGCGCTCTGCATGGTGGTGGGCGTGGCGCTCGGCAAGCTCTTCCCGGGCTTCACCGACGCCGTGCGCCGCCTCGAGTTCGGCACCGACAGCCAGATCAACGTCGCCATCGCCGTGCTGCTGTGGCTGATGATCTACCCGATGATGCTGCGCATCGACCTGGCCAGCGTGCTGGGCGTGCGCCGCCGGCCGCGCGGCATCCTGGTGACGCTCTTCGTCAACTGGCTGGTGAAGCCGTTCTCGATGGCGCTGCTCGGCTGGCTCTTCTTCAAGCAGCTCTTCCTGCCCTGGATCGGGCCCGAGCTGGCCAACCAGTACATCGCGGGCGTCATCATCCTGGCGGCCGCCCCCTGCACGGCGATGGTCTTCGTCTGGTCCTACCTGACCGACGGCGACCCGGCCTACACGCTGGTGCAGGTCTCGCTGAACGACCTGATCATGCTGGTGGCGTTCGCGCCGGTGGTGACCCTGCTGGTGACGGGCGCCAGCGACCTCACCATCCCGTTCGAGGTGCTGCTCTACGCGGTGGCGATCTTCATCGTGATCCCGCTGGCCCTCGGCAGCCTGAGCCGCGTGCTGCTGCTGCGCCGCATGGGGAGCGCCTGGTTCGAGACGCGCTTCCTGCCCGCCTTCGCGCCCGTGACCACCGTTGCGCTGCTCGCCACCCTGGTGCTGATCTTCGCCTTCCAGGCCGAGAACCTGACCGGGCGCCTGCTCCACGTGGTGCTGATCGCGATCCCCATCCTGATCCAGGTCTACTTCAACTCGAGCCTCGCCTACGGGCTGATGAAGTGGCTGCGCGTGCCGCACGCGGTGGCGGCGCCGGGCGCCCTGATCGGGGCCAGCAACTTCTTCGAGCTGGCGGTGGCGACGGCGATCGCGCTCTACGGTCCCGAGTCGGGCGCCGCGCTGGCCACGGTGGTGGGCGTGCTGGTCGAGGTGCCTGTGATGCTCTCGGTGTGCGCGTTCTGCAACCGGACGCGGCACTGGTTCCCGGTGGTCGGAGAGGCCTGAGTCGATCCGGCTCGGTTGCCTCGGCGCCGGGAAGCGGCCCTCGCTTGCCGCATGAGGGGGACGGAGGCAGACTCGTGGCCATGACGAACGCCCTTCGAGAGGAGCTCTTCAAGCTCTCCGCCGCTGAGCGGCTCGAGCTGGTCGAGGAGCTCTGGGACAGCATCGCCGATGACGACGAAGCGCTCGCACTGACGAACGAGCAGCGCGAGGACCTCGAGCGACGGCTGGCCGAAGCGGACGCCGATCCCACGGGCGGCTCGCCCTGGGAGGAGGTGCGCGAGCGCATCCGGCACCGTCGTCGGTGACGCTCCCCGTTCGGGTTCGGCGCCGCGCCGAGCTCGATATCGACGAGGCCTACTCGTGGTACGAGGCGCGAGCGGATGGCGTCGGCGACGCTCTCCTTCGCGCTGTGGAGGCCTGCTTCGCGCGGATCGAGCGGCATCCCGAGTCGCACGTCGTTGCTTACGGTCGCGTGCGTCGCGCTCGTCTTCATCGCTTTCCCTACGGCGTCTACTACACGATCCGCGCGGACTTCATCGACGTCCTTGCCGTGTACCACGGGCGTCGTCGTCCTCGTCGCTTCGATCTCTAGCTGCAGCGGAAGAGCCCAGCCCGCACGCGGCACTGGTTCCCGGCGGTCGGAGCGGCGCAGGGGCGTCATTCCGCCCGGAGGAGGCGACCCGGATGGACGCCTTCGACCAGCGCCCCGTCGCGCACGACCGGGGTCCCGGCCACCACCACGTGGACGATGCCCGCCGAGGGCTGGTAGGGATTCCGATAGGTGGCCCGGTCGATCACCGTCGCCGGGTCGAACACCGTGAGGTCCGCGTCGGCGCCCACCTGGACGCGGCCCTTGCGGGCGAAGGCGGGCGCGAAGCCCTCCAGGCGCTGCGCCGGGAGCCGCGTCATGCGCGCCAGCGCCTCGCTCCAGTCGAGCAGCCCGGCCTCGCGCACGTAGCGCCCCAGCACCTTCGCGAACGCCCCGTTGTGCGGCGCGACCTTGCTCTCCTCGGTCTCCATCGGCAGCAGGTCGCTCACCACGATCACGCCGGGCTCGACCAGGGCGCGCCGGGTCCACTCCTCCCTCAGGTAGTGGTGGATCACCTGGCCTTCGGGATGCTCCTTCCGGTAGCGCTCCCACATCTCCCGGTCGAAGCGCTCGCCGGTCTCGGCCCACTCGACGTCCTCGTAGGTGATGTCGAAGATGGTCTGCCAGTCGCGGCCGAACACGGCCGACGAGATCAGCGCCGAGCCGGCGTTGTAGGGCAGCAGCTCGGTGGTGACGTCGGCGCCCTCCTCGCGGGCGCGGCGGATCTCGGCCAGGAAGAGCTCGATCGAGCGCATCGCGTTGTGGGTGACGTGGCAGACGTGCACGGCGGCGCCGGTCTCGCGCGCCAGCTCGAGCACCTCGTAGAGCCCGGCCGGGTCGCCGTTCACGCCGCGGCGCACGTGGACGAAGACCGGCACGCCGCGCGCGCCGGCGACCTCGAAGATCATGCGGATCTCGTCCGCGTCGACCGCCTCGCTGATGTAGTCGAGCGGCAGGCCGATGCCGAGGCCGCCCTGGTCGAGGCCCGCCTCGAGCAGCGCGCGCAGCGCGCCGCGCTCGGCGGGCGACGCCGGCTCCTCGAACACCTCGCGCGGCTCGACGAAGAGCGAGCGCACCGCCGTCCAGGCGCCGCGCCAGCCCTGCAGCTCGATCGCGTCGGTGAGCAGGTGCGGGCGGCGCAGGCCGTGCTTCACCTCCAGCCGGATCGAGCCGTAGCCGACCGAGGCGCCGTAGTGGATGAGCGCGCCGTCGCGCACCTGGCTGCCGAAGGCGTCCACCGGGAAGGCGCCGGCCTCGAGCTCGAGTGCGGTGGTGACGCCGTCGAGCACCTGGTAGCGCTGGCCGAGCGGGGTCGGCGAGTGGCTGTGGAGGTCGATGAAGCCGGGCGCCACGATCCGCGAGCGGGCGTCGAGCACCTGCGCGCCCGCCAGCGGCGTCTCGGAGATCGCCGCGATCCGGCCGTCGCGCACGCCGACGTCGCGCACCGCGTCGAGCCCCGACTCGGGGTCGATCACCCGGCCGCCGCGCAGCACCAGGTCGAAGGCCGGCTCGGCGGCGCGCGCCGGAACGGCGAGCAGGAGCGCCAGCAGCGCCGCGGGGATCCAGACTCGCGTGCGGATTCTCACCAGCGAACCCTCCCCGCCGCGCCGCCCCCCCGGCTCAGCGCGCCGCGCGCGTGAGCGGCTCGACCTCCGGCCAGACCGCCTCGCCGTTGGCGCGGAACATGTCGAGGATCGGCTGCGGCAGCCACTGCGCCACCGCGGTCTCGAAGCTCGGGCGCGCGCGGACGCGGGCGAGCCAGTCCGCCACGCGCGGGCGCACGTCGGCAGTGAGCAGCGGTGTCAGCGCCAGGTGGTCCATGCGCAGCACGTAGGGCAGCGCCGCCGCGTCGGCGAGGCCGAAGCTCGCGCCCGAGAGCCAGCCGTCCGGCGCGAGCGACGACTCCATCGCGTCGAGCAGGTCGACGAAGTGCCGCACCGCCTCGGCGAACTCGGGTGCGGCCACGCCGTGCTCGATCACGCTGCGGCGCTTCGCCCGGTTCGCGGGATCGGGGATCGACTCCAGGTAGCGCTCGCGCGCCTCCTCGGGCTGCTGGAGGATCGCGTTGCGGGGACCGATCGCGTAGGTCAGCACCCCGGCCGAGGGGTGCACCTTCTCGTCGATCCGCTTGACCCAGAGGCGCATGGCGTGGCGCCCCGCGGCATCGGCCGGACGCATCGGCACGTCGGGGTAGGCCTCGTCGAGGTACTCGTTGATCAGCGACGACTCGATCAGGACGCGGCCGTCGTCCACCAGCGTGGGCACCACGTGGTTGGGGTTGAGCTTCACGTACTCGGAGGCGTGCTGCTCGCCGGACATCAGGTCCACCGGCCGGGACTCGAAGGCGAGGCCCTTCTCGGCCAGCACGAGCCGGACCTTCTGCGAGCACGAGGAGAAGGCGTTGTGGTGGAGCTCGAGCATCGGGGCCTCCGGGTGGGGCGCAGGAGGAGCATAGCCACGGCGGGCCGCGCCAGGCGCCGCGGAGCGACCGGGGACCTCCGGGCTTGACCCGGGACCCGCGGCGCGAGTACGCTCATGGCGTTCCCAACCCGTGGACGGAGGACTCGCTTCGATGGCGATGAACCGGTGCAGCGCTCGTTGGCCGACCGCGCAGTCGTCGTGTGCGCGCATGGCCACGTCGTTCACCGGGAAGCCGCACGTCGCGGGCATCCTCGGCGACCCGGTGGACCCGGCACCCTAGGCGGACCAGCCTCCTGGCTCTTCGGCCTTCTGGGTGCCCGCCCGGAAGGCCGTTTCGGTTTAAGCGCCCCGAATCGCTCGAACGGCCCGCATCGCTCTGGAAGCCCGAGGGAGTGGAGATGAGGAGATCCATCGTCGGACACGGCATCGTGCTGGCGCTCGCGCTGGCGGGTGCGCTGGGCTGCGGCGAGTCCCAGTCGGGCGCCGTGGCGGCCGGGCGCCCGCCGGCGCCGGTGCGGATCGAGGAGCTGCGGGCCGCGCACCACGCGCGCGCGCTGGTGGTCCCCGGGATCGTAGAGCCGAAGTCGCGCATCGCGCTGGGCTTCCGGGTGGCGGGCTTCGTCGAGCGCATCCACGTGGACGAGGGCGACCCGGTCGAGGCCGGGGCGACGATCGCCGAGCTGGACCTCGAGGGCCTCGACCGCGAGGTCCACATGGCGGCCGCGACCCTGCGGCGCGCCGAGGCGCGCGCCGCCCAGGCCACGCTCGACTTCGAGCGCCAGGACCAGCTCGTGGCGTCCGACTCGACCTCGAAGCAGCGGCACGACCAGGCGCGCTCGGCGCTCGACGTGGCGCGCGCCGAGGCGGCCGAGGCGCGGCTGGCGCTCGAGGCCGCGCGCGCCCGCCGCGAGAAGGGCGTGCTGCGCGCGCCCGTGAGCGGCCACATCGAGGCGCGCCACCTGGAGCCCGCCGAGCTGGCCGCGGCCGACGTGCCGGTGGTGACGCTGGTCGAGCTCGACCCGGTGACGGTGCGCGCCGCGGTGGCCGACTCGGCGGTGGCGCTGGTGCGCGTCGGCACCGAGGCGGTGGTGCGCGCGGGCGGGCGCGAGCAGCGCGGCGCGGTGACGCGCCTCGCCGTCGCCGCCGATCCGGCCACCCGCACCGTGCCCTTCGAGGTGAGCCTGGCGAACCCCGACCTGGTGCTGCGGCCCGAGACCGTGGTGACGGTGGAGATCCGAGCCGAGGCCGAGGCGCCGACCCACACGGTGCCGCTCTCGTCGGTGCTGCGCGGCGTCGACCTCGAGCCCTTCTGCTTCGTGGCGGTGGACGACGGCGCGGTGGCCGAGGCCGCGCGCCGCAAGGTCCGGCTCGGCACCGTGGTGCGCGACCGCGTCACGATCCTGGCGGGGCTCGCCGAGGGCGACCGGGTAGTGACGAGCGGCCAGCACTTCCTGAAGGAGGGCGACGCGCTGGAGATCATCGGGGAGTAGCGAGGTGCGCAACCCGGCCGCCTTCGCGATCGGGCAGCCCCGCGCCCTACTGTTCGGAGAATCCATTGCGATCGTAAATGAACAAGATCATAATTGGTCTCGAATTTCGAACGAGGTCATTGATGATCGCAAGTTCGCACACGCCGACTGGAGGTCCGGCCCGAGCCTCGACTGGGCTCCGGGAGCGCAACAAGCGCGACAAGCTGCGCCGGATCAAGCGCGCCGCTCGGGAGCTCTTCCTCGAGAAGGGCTTCGAGGGCGCGACCGCGCGCGAGATCTGCCGGCGTGCGGGGGTCGGCACCGGCACCCTGTTCCTCTACGTCCGCGACAAGCGCGAGCTGCTCTTCCTGCTCTTCCAGGACGAGTCGCGCGGCCTGTTCGCCCAGGGCATGGAGGCGGCCAGCCGCGAGGAGACCTTGGTCGGCGGCCTGATGGCGCTGTTCGGGCGCTTCTTCGAGTTCTACGCCGGCTACCCCGAGCTCTCGGCGGTGGTTCTCGAGGAGCTGTTCTTCCGCCCGCAGGAGCCGGAGCGCATGGGAACGCTGAGCCGCGAGTATGCCTCGCACGTGGCGCGGCTGGTGGCGGCCGCCAAGGAGCGCGGCGAGATCGACGCGGACGTCCCGGTCTCGGCCGCGGGGCGCGCCTGCTTCGCACACTACGCCTTCTGGGTGCAGAGCTGGCTGGGCTCGCGGCTGGTCGACCGCGAGGCCGCCGAGCGCCTGCTGCGCGAGGCCCTCGAGCTGCAGCTCCGCGGGCTGGGTCCTCGGCCGTGACGGCGGTCTACGAGGTGCTGGCCCTGATCTGGTTCCTGATCACGATCATTTTCTAGCAGTGGACCGCGGTCGAGCTATCGATCGGACCGGATTGGCCCCTGAGAAGTCCGGGCGTGCTCGATCTCGCCTTTCGCCCGCCGGCGCTCCTGCTGTCCTTCGCCACCTGCACGCCGGAGGCGATCGCCGAGGGACTCGAGCCCGTCGACCGCCCCCCCAGCCTGCTCGGACGCTTCGCGTCGTTCCTGATGCAGCGCCAGCTCGGCAAGGTGATCATGCCCGCGCGCGTGGTCTACGACCGGATCCCGCGCATGCACGACCTGGCGTACGGGATGGCGCGACTCCAGGACCGCGGCTTCGAGCTCGACCACGCCACCCGGCTGCTGGCTCAGTCGTGGTTGGCGATGGTCAACGGCTGCGGGTTCTGCATCGACGGCGCCAAGGCGCTGGCCGTGATCAACGCGATCGAGAACTTCTACAACCTGATCGATGTCCCGCTCGGGATCGAGGAGCACGGGCTTTGCGCGCTGGCCCAGGCGCGCTCACCGGCGCCCGGTCCGGGGCCAGCCGACCGACGGGTGAGGAACACCGCAGGACCGTGCCGCCCGCGGGCCCCCGAAAACCGCTCGCGGGCGCGCCGCTCCCGGCGTTAGACTGGTGCGGCCCAGACCCCGGAGGTCTCCATCGTGGCACGTAGCCCGCTGATCCATCTGCTCGCCCCGTGGGCCCTGGCCTCGCTCGTGGCGCTCACCGCATGCGAGGGCGAGCGCAGCACGCCCCGTTCAGAGGAGCGAGCGCCCGCCCCGACGGCCGCGGCGCCTCCGACGGCCGAGGACGATTTCTCGGGGCTGTGGCGGGTCAAGGGGCTCACGGTCGACACGCGCACCGGCGACACCCGGGTGCTCCAGGGCACGCTCGTGCTGGCCGAGACGACCGAAGGCGTCTACCGGGCGACCTCGGACCTGACCACCGAGTTCCCGAGCCCGGGCGGTCCGATCCACGCCGACGTCATCGGCAAGGGCGATGGCAAGCGCGAGGGCCGCAAGCTGTCGGGCAAGGCCGAGACCCAGCTCGTGATGGGCACGGTCCCCGGGGTCGACACCCAGTTCGCGTTCATCCCACGCGTGGTGGGGCCGCGCATCGTGTCGGCCTGGACCGCCGAGTTCGACCAGGAAGGCGCGCTCGTCTTCGAGGCGCAGAACGCGCCGGCGCCGGGCGAGGAGTACACGCCCACCACCACCACCCTGCGCGGCGAACGCATCGAGGAGATCGAGCGCTCGGAGCCGTAGGACCTCGTCCGACGCCAACACCTACAGCGTCGCGCGCTACGCCCAGGTGATCGAGGTGGCGGCGCAACGGCTGCTGGCCGGAGAGCGACTATCCCAGGTAAGCCTTCGGGGGCGGGCTCGTGCGGGGCTCGACCACGTCTGGCCAGCTCGTCAGCGCCGCGTCGCTCTCGCCGGCCCTGTGGCGCGCGAGCAGCTCGTCGGGGTCGATGTCGATGCCCACCGGGTTGATCGCGAAGCGACCGTCCGTGAGGAAGGCGTCCGTCTCCTCGCGCGACGAGAAGTTGTCGACCTGGAGTTCCACCACGTTCTCGTCCGGGTCCTTGTAGTACAGGGACGTGGTGGCACCGTGGTTCACCGGCCAGACCGGCTCGATGCCCGCCTGCTTCAGGCGCTCGTAGGTGGCGAGCAGGTCGCCGAGGCACGCGTAGGTGAAGGCGACGTGGTCCACCCCCGGCATGGCGCGCGTGTGCTCGGGGAGGTGCGGCATGTTGAGGAAGGCGAGCCGATGGTGTTCGTCGTCGTAGTGGAGGAAGGTCACCATCTCGTTGCCGAAGGTGATCTCCGCGCCCAGCACGAGCAGGTACCAGTCGACGAGCTCGCGGTAGCGGCGCGTCCTGAACACGACGTGTGCGAGCTTGGCGGGTCGGATGATGGCGTCGGCCATGGATTCTCCTTCACGCAGCGGAGACGACCTCGCTGCGGATCGTCCCGGAGGTCTCCTCGTCCGTCAGTGTGGAAGGATCGCGCTCACGGCCTGGCGGAGCGCGGCCTCTGCGTCTGCGGGCATCTCGCGCGCGCGCCAGCCCACGTGGCCGTCCGGCCGCACCAGCACCGCGCCGTCGGTCACGTCGTAGAGCGACGGGAAGACGCCCGACGGATCCTCGACGTCGTCTCCCACGATCGCGACCGCGATCGGCAGCCGCTGGGCGGACGCCGCGCGTCTCCACGCCTCGCCCTCGGCCGGGCCGGCCAGCAGCGTCCAGCGCCCGTCGAAGAGGTCGAGGCTCGAGCGGAGGGCGCCGTCCGAGAGCACCCCGAAGTGCGGCGCGCGGGCGCCCGGGCGGGCGTGCGGGACGTACTCGCGGTCGGGATCGCTGCGCTCCGGCGGTGCGCTGCCGTCGGCGACGAGCGCGCCCCGCTCGTAGGTGAAGCCGAGGTCGCGCCCCAGGGCACCGAAGTGCGCGGCCTCGCGCTCGGCGAGCGCCTGGATCTCGGCCGACAGCGCCTCGAAGCTCAGCTCGCCCGCGGCCAGGCGTCGCGCCTGTTGGGCCGCGCCGGGCCCGATCACCGTGGCCAGGCCCGCCGCGTTGCGCGCGCTCCACGCGCAGTTGTCCTGGCCGACCGGCCTGCGCTCGCTCTCGTAGGTGTCGATCAGCGCCTCGCCAGCCTGACCGCGCAGCACGGCCGCGAGCTTCCAGGCCAGGTTGTGCGCATCCTGCACGCCCGTGTTCATGCCGAAGCCGCCGGTGGGCGGGAAGCGGTGGGCCGCGTCTCCGGCGAGCAGGACACGGCCCTCGCGGTAGCGCGCGGCCACCTGCGCAGTCATGGTCCAGGGCCGCACCGAACGGATCTCGGTCTCCACGGGGAGCCCGATCGCGCGGCGCAGGATCTCCCGGCAGCGCTCGTCGGTGTAGCTCTCGAGGGACGCCCGCTCGGTGTCCCAGGCCACGTGGAACACCCAGCGCCGGCTTCCGTCCAGGGCGATGAAGGTGCCGGGGACCTCCTCGTCGATCGTCCAGAAGAGGACCGCGGGGCGCTCGGCGGCGAGCGCTTCGAGATCCGCGTGGAAGTAGATCCCGACGACGTGGGCCAGCGCTTCCGGGCCTTCCATCGCGACGCCCACGAGGCGGCGCGTCGTGCTCGCGGCGCCGTCGCAGCCCACGAGCCAGGCGGCGCGGACGTCTCGCTCGCCGTCGGCGCTGCGCACGCGCGCCGTCACGCCGTCGGCGTCCGTCTCGAAGGACAGCAGCTCGGCGGCGAACTCGATCCGCCCCGGCCCCTTCGCGGCGAACGCCGCGAGCAGCGGCTCGATCCGGTCCTGGGCGCAGGAGGCCGGGGGCGCGGGGCTCAGCGCGGCCAGTCCGCCGATCGCGCCCGGCGGAGGGCCAATGCGCAGCCTCGCCAGCTCGTCGCCTGCCATCGAGCGGACCCAGCGCACGAAGGCACCGCGTCCGAGCGGCAGCGCCTCCGCACGGATCCCCGCGTCGATGCCGAGCAGCCGGAAGATCTCCATCGAACGGGCGTTCACGACGTGCGCCTGGGGGTGGTCGCAAGTGGACGGATCGCGCTCGACCACGAGCGACTCGACACCGAGTCGCGACAGCAGGATCGAGAGCACGAGGCCGGTCGGGCCTCCGCCGACGATCAGGACGGGGACGGTTTCGATCGCCGTGGCGGTGCTCATGACGATGACTCCTGCCTTCGGGCGTCGCGTGTCTCGGGTAGGAAGATCGCGACCAGCGCGTCCGCGTGGGCTTCGATCGCCTCCTTCGCGAACGGGTCCTCGCCCGTGGTGAGCTGGTACTCGACGGCGACCGCGTAGGGCATGGAGGACGCGCCGATCACCATGTACTGCAGCAGCGCGACGGAGCAGGGAAGCGGCACGCCTTCCGTCTCCACCTCCCGCCACAGCACAGTCAGGTCGGAGAAGATCGGGCGCAGGTGCCGGGCCTCGAGCCACTCGAGCCGCGGCGTCCTGGCGCTGCCCTCGAGCACCATGAAGCGAGGCAGCTCGGGATGCGCGGCGGCGAACAGCAGCAGGTCGCGGAGTACGAGCCGGGCGCGCGTCCGGACGTCGACGCCCTCGAGGCCGGCCAGCCGCGTCTCGTAGCGCTCCCGCAGCTGGCCGAACACCTGGTCCGCCGCCGCTCTCCAGAGGGCGTCTTTGGTCTCGAAGTGATGCCGGACGGCCGACTGCGCAACGTCGGCGCGGGCCGCGATCGCCCGGGTGGAGGCGCCCTCGAAGCCCTTCTCGGTGAACTCGCGCAGAGCAGCCTCCACGAGCCGCGTGCGCGTCTCGACCCCCCTCTGGTAGGGCCGGCGGTGAGCTCGACCGGACATGAGATCAATGTAGTTCGATCGAGCCAAATCATGCTTCAAAAAAGGCGCCGCGGGCACTGCGCAAGCTGGCGAACCGCGAGCCCGCGTCAGCCGCGCATCCGCTCGGTGTAGTCCCAGGCCGAGATCCAGCGCGGCTCGATGCGCAGCGCCAGCTCGCCGTCGGCCCGCGCGAGCAGCCAGCGGGCGAGCCGCGAGTCGCGGGAGCCCAGGTAGCGGTCGATCAGTCGGCCCAGGAGCGCTCCGCCTTGTGGGCTCAACGACACGATTCCCTGGCCGCGCACGCCGCGGTAGGGCGGCTCGTTGGTTGCGACTTCGAAGGCGCAGCGCGCGTCGGCCCTGAGGCGCTTCGCCAGCGCGGCGCCCTCGTGGGTTGCAGCCCACAGGCAGCCGTCCTCGAACAGGAACCAGAGCGACACCACCAGCGGAAAGCCGTCGGCGCCGTGACAGGCCAGCCGCATCGGCAGCCTTTGTGTGTCCAGGAATGCCTCGACCTCGCGCCCGGAGAGCGCGCTGCTGCGCCGGATCGGAAGCGAGGGAGCGTCTGCGCGCATCGGGCTCTCCGTCGGTTCGACACGGCGGAAACTCGGTTCCGCTATGTTGCGAATACGATGTCACGCGATCGCGTCGAACGCACGTGCGTAGCCCTCGTCGAGGCGCGGGCGGTGCGCTGTGGGCGCTTGGAATCGAGAGCGGGACGGCCGGCGAGGCGACACCCGCGCGACTCAACGGGGGGGTCGCGCCAGCAGGGACGGGAGGGTGCGTGCCGCAGTCGATCGAGGTCGACAAGGATGGTGACCTCGTCCGGATCGTCGCGTGGGGGCGGCTCGCTGCCGCCGACTTCCTGGACGGCCTCGCGCGGATCATCGGCGACCCGGGCTACCGGCCGGGCATGCCGCAGCTCTGCGACTTCACGCACGTCACGGGGGCCGACCTGTCGGCGGACGACCTGCGCGGCCTGGTCGAGGCGTTCGCCTCGAAGCGCGAGCAGCTCGGCCGGGGGCGGGTCGCGATCGTGGCCCCGGTACCCGTCATCTTCGGCCTGTCGCGGATGTACCAGGCCTTCTCCGAGGACAGCGACGCGCTGATCGAGGTCTTCCGCCGCGCGGACGAGGCGCTCGCCTGGCTGCGCGGCGCCGCCGACTCCGCGGACTCCGGCTCGAGCGACTAGGGCTAGAAGGAGCCTGCGCGGCAGAAGCCCCTTGCAAGCGCCCGCAGGGCGCGCGCAGCGAGCCGTAGGCGAGCGAAGTCCACCAACTAGTCCGACTCCACCGTGATGCGCGTCCGCACCGAGTTGGCGATGAAGCACTGCTTGTGCGACAGCTCGTGGATGCGAGCGAGCTCGTCGGCGGAGGGTTCGCGGCCACCGAAGGCGATGCGCGGGCGCAGCTCGACGCGGGTCACCGCGAGCCGGCCCTCCTGGTTCTTCTCCAGGAAGCCCACGGCGGCGTCCTCGTAGCGCTCCACGACCAGGCGCCGGCGCGCCGCGATCGCGAGGAACGTGAGCATGTGGCAGCTCGCGACGCTGGCGACGAACGCCTGCTCGGGATCGACCCGCTCCTCGCTCCCCAGGTAGGCGGGCGCCGCCGAGGCCGGTATGCGAACACCGCCGGCGAACTGCCACTCGTGGTCGCGCGAGTAGCCGTCGTAGGTGAACTCGGCGCCCTCGCGGGCCCAGGCGACGGTGGCGCGGTGCTCGGACATCACGACCTCCTCGGCGACACCACCAGCTCCGCGAGCGCGAACACGTGCTCGTCCTCGGCGCCGTGCTCGCGCAGGAAGGCGGCCAGCTCCACGACGTACTCGACGTTCGCGCCGCTCGGACCGGTGGCGCCGCGCACCTGGTGCGCGATGGACTCGAGCGGGGCGGGGCCCAGGTAGTTGGGGTTCTCGGGCGTCGCGAGGTAGACGAGCCCGTCCGCCTCGGCCGCGCCGTGCTCGGGGAAGCACAGCGAGACGGCGCTGCGCGCGTAGCCGCCGCGCTCGCGGTGGTCGAGGTGGACCAGCACCGCGTCTGCCTGCGCGGGCGCGAGGCGGTACGCCATCCCGAAGCACGAGGCGCCGGGGCGCGGGATCAACGTCACCACGCGACCCGGCGCAGCGGGCGTGCCGCGGTGGTCGGTCGAGCCCTGCCAGAAGCGGCGGGCGAAGCCCTCGATGCGGGCCGGACGCCGCTCGGCGAACGGGAAGTCGGCCCGCCACACCAGCGAGCCATAGCCGAAGATCCAGGGCGCCCGGCTCACCCCAGGCCGAGGCGCCGGGCGATGATGCGCTTCATGATCTCGTTGGTGCCCGCGTAGATCGACTGCACCGCGGCATCGGCGTAGTCGGCCGAGATCGGGTACTCCGCCATGAAGCCGTAGCCGCCGTGGATCTGCAGGCAGTCGGCCGTGAGCCGCTTCTGCAGGTCGGTGACCCACCACTTCGCCATGCTCACCTCGCTCACCACGTCGTCGCCGCGCACGTGGGCGGCGAGCAGGCGGTCGACGAACGACTGCCCCACCTCGACCTCGGTGGCGAGCTCGGCCAGCTTGAAGGCGAGGTGCTGGAACTGGCCGATCGGCTGGCCGAAGGCCTGCCGCTCGCGCGCGTAGTCCAGCGTATCGTCGAGCGCGCGGCGACACGAGGCGATCGAGCCGACCGCGATGCACAGGCGCTCCTGCTGCAGCTCGTTCATCAGCATCTTGAAGCCGGCGCCCTCGGCGCCGAGCAGGTTCTCGGCCGGCACGCGGCAGTCCTGGAAGAACAGCTCGCTGGTGTCCTGGCCCTTGAGCCCGAGCTTGTCGAGGCGGCGGCCCTTGGTGAAGCCGGGGGTGCCGTCCTCGACCAGGATCAGGCTCACGCCGCGGTGGGCGGGCTCGGCGTCGGGGTCGGTCTTGGCCACCACGATGAACAGGTCGCCGATCTGGCCGTGCGAGATGAAGGTCTTGGACCCGTTCAGCACGAGCTCGTCGCCGTCGCGGTCGGCCCGCGTCTGGATGCCGGCCAGGTCGGAGCCGGCCCCGGGCTCGGTCATCGCGACGCCCAGCAGCAGCTCGCCCGAGATGGCGCCGGGCAGGTAGCGCTGCTTCTGCGCCTCGCTGCCGAAGTCGCGGATGTAGGGCAGGCAGATGTCGGCGTGGAGCGAGAACATCAGCGCGTGGGCGCGGGCGTACGACAGCTCCTCCATGGTGATCGCGTCGTACAGGAAGTCGCCGCCCGCACCGCCGTAGGCCTCCGGTGCGGAGGCGCCCAGGAAGCCCTCCTCGCCCAGGCGCTTCCAGGTCTCGCGGTCGGGCATCCCATCGCGGTTCCACTGCTCGATCTTGGGCTCGATCTCCTTCTCGACGAAGCGGCGCACCTGCTGTCGGAACAGGTCGTGCTCCTCGCTGAAGACGTCGCGCTGCATGGGGGGCTCCTCCCGTGGAGCGGAAGAAGGTAGCGTCCCGTGGTGGGCGCTACGATGGCAGCGCGACGCGGGGAGGAGCCATGATCACGCGACTCGACCGGATCCTGCTGGCGGCGCCGGACCGGCGCGAGGCGCGCGAGACCTGGCAGCGCCTGTTCGGCGCGGAGGTCGTGCGCGAGGATCACGTCGCGTCGCTGGCTGCCGAGCGCACGGTGCTGCGCGTCGGCGCGAGCGAGATCGAGCTGCTCGAGCCGCGCGGCCTGGGCGACGTGGCCGAGCACGTGTCGCGCAGCCGCAGCCCGATCTTCGCGGTCGGCCTCGCGACCTCCGATCTCGACGGTCTGCGCGCCGACCTCGACGCGCGCGCCGTGCACCACGAGGTGGATGGCGAGCAGCTGCGCCTGCGCGGCGAGTGGATCGGCATCCCCGGGCTCCGGGTGGTGCTCGGCGCGGACGAGGAGCGCGAGCCGGCGGGCCTGCTGTCGCGGGTCTACGAGGCGACGCACCTGATGCAGGACTACACGCACGCGGTCGACCGGCTGGTGAAGGTCTTCGACCTCGACCCCGCCCACTTCGTGCCGATCGAGAGCGAGCAGTTCGGCTACCGCGGCTCGCTCACCCTGTTCCGCGCCGGCCAGCTCGATCGCATCGAGGCCATCACGCCCAGCGACCGCAGCAACACGATGGGGCGCTTCTTCGCGCGCCAGGGGCCGAGCGTCTACATGTTCTACGCCGAGTGCCACGACACGGGGGCGCTGCGCGAGCGCCTGCTCGAGCACGCGCCGGCGGACTGGACGGGACCGCGCGAGGGGAACGCGCCCGACAATCTGTGGGTGCATCCCAAGGCCCTGCACGGCGCGCTGCTGGGCGTGAGTCGCGACACCTACGCCTGGACCTGGTCGGGGGCGCCAGAGCGCGTCGCCCCGGCGCGGCGCTAGGGCGATGGTCGGGGGGAAGGAATGAGCACGGGGCCGGGACCGATCGAAGAGATGGGACGCACGCGGCGGAGCGGCTTCGTCGTCTTCCTTTACGTGCTGCTCGGCATCGGCGGCGCGCTGGTGCTGACCTGCGGCGTCGTCGCGTACCGCGCCTGGCAGGACCCGCGAATGCGCGAGATGGTGAACTCCGTGATGACCGCCACGACCGCGCCGGGCACCGAGGAGCTGCGCCAGGCGGGCTGCCAGGTCGCCACCGTGATCGACGTGGGCGGTGCCGCGGATCTCCTCGTAGAGGCCGAGGGGGCCGATGACGCCGAATTCGAGGCGCTGGCCAGCCTCACGATGGTTCAGTGCGTCGTGGCCGCCGACGAGGCCTTCTCCTGCGAACGCGTCGCACGGGTCTACCGCGAGGCGGTTCCCGACAGCGACCGCGTCCTGGCGATGGTGATGGCCGCCTCCGACTCCCAGCCCCGCTGCCAGCAGGTCTTCGACCGCGAAGGCGCCCTGCTCGGCGATTTCGAGGACTACCTCGGCACCGGCACTCCTTAGGCGGACCTACAGCACGGGCAGGTCGTAGTTGAAGATGATGCGGTGCTCGGTGCGGCTCGAGCCGCCGTCGAAGTCGATGATCGAGCTGCGCAGGCGCAGCCAGAAGCCGCGCAGGAAGCCGCGCTCGGGGCGGAAGTCGAGAGTGGCGTTGTACTCGGTCTGGTCGGGCAGCGAGTCGCCGGTGGCGGGCTCGACCGCGCCGTTGCCGCGCGCCACGTTCACGAAGCCCGAGATGCCCGGCAGCCCGTACCGCTCGAGGCCCCAGGACAGGCCGACGAGCCAGGCGTCCTCGTCGGCCCGGTTGAACGAGCTCTGCATCAGCGACAGGTAGGTGGCGTTGCTGCCGAACGGGCTGCGAACGGGCGCCTCGTCGTGGGTGGTGGAGCCGGCGACGGTCAGGATGGCGCCGCCGTAGCTCAGTGCCAGGCGCGCCGCGCCGAGCCGGGTGTCGAACGAGGAGCCCGTCAGCCGGTCGCGGCCGACGCTGCGCTGGTCGGTGAACTGCGCCTGGAAGCGCAGCCCGAAGCCGTTGGGGAACTCGCGCTTGTAGTCCACCTCGGCGAAGCTCGTGGCGAGCACGTCGTCGATGTAGTACGCGAACCCGCCCACGGAGAGATCGGGGAGGGGCTGCCAGCGAGCGCCGCCCAGCGCCATGCCCTTGTCGCTGCTCCCGGGCACGCCGGCCGCCTCGGACATCGAGCGGAACTCGTCGTCGTCGCGCAGCTTGACCTGGTCGATCCAGCCGACGACGTACTGGACCCCGCCGAAGCTGGGATCGAACGCCCCGGTGAGCGTATAGCCCTCGAAGGTGATCGGCACCATGCGGTTGTCGCGCCGGTTCACGTAGGGCAGGTCGAGCGCCTGGCGGTACAGGGTGAGCCGCTGCTGCTCCCACTCGGCCCGCACGTAGGCCTGTCCGAGCACGGTCAGGCTGCGCTGGCGCGGGCGCAGCAGCAGGGTGCCGTCCTTGCTGCGCGGGCCGTGCAGGCGCTGCGACGTGTAGAGGACGGCGCCGACCGAGAAGATGTCGAGCACCCGCCCCGAGCGGACGTCGAGCGAGCCGCCGATCGCCCACGCCTCGCTCTTGGTGGCGTCGTCGTTGCGGCGGTCGAGCCAGTAGGTGCGGAACTGGATCAGCGCACTGGCATCCCGGATGAAGGGCGGCAGGTTCGCGAGCCGGCGCTTCAGCCCCGGGAACAGGGTGAAGCGCCGCTCGGGCTCCTCGAAGGACGAGCTCGTCGCGCTGTCCAGCTCCTCGGTCGACTCGGGCGCCGGCGCCGTGTCGGACGTCGCATCGCCGGCGGGTGCCGCCCGCGCCGCGAGCGGCACGAGCAGCAGGAGTCCCGAGAGCAGGAGCCCCGAGAGGCTCCCGGCGCGTCGCCTACGGATTCGGCCGGGCGTCGCCCTTGTTCCAGTTCGGATCGTAGTAGGGCTGCATGCGCTGCCAGATGCTGCCCGCCGCGGTGATCTTGTCCATGATCGGCTCCGGCATGAACATGCGGCGCGCCTGCTCGGCGGCGTCGCGCGCCAGCACCCCGATGCGCAGCGCGGTGGGCGCCGTCTCGGCGTAGCCCGCCCCGGCCTGGAGCTCGTTGGCGAGGAAGCGCGACTCGTTGCGGAGAAGCCGCAGCGTGTCGAGCAGCACCATCCGGGCGTGCGACTGGAGGCTGGCGACGTTGCCGCTGGTGGGCTCTCGGCGCACCGACTCGCGCAGCTTCGAGACCGCCACCGACAGCTCCACGGCCATCGCGGTCACGCGCTCCTGGTTCCAGGTGGCCACCTGGCTCGAGGCCGGTGCGGCCGTCAGCGCGACCAGCGCCGCGACCCACGGAGCGAGGCTGGGGCGGAGAAATCGAATCGACACGGTGCCTTCCCCCTTCTGGTTGCCCAGGCCGGAGCAGTCTATCACCGAACGGGAGGCGGTGTGTACCCCCCGGAGGGCCGTTCCAGACGACGAGTTCCACGCCATCGGGGCGACCGCGCCCCGATCGACAGCCCATAGACGGCCGCCGGCCCCGCCGAATTCAGTCGCGATCGGTCGAGATATGCATGCCCACCAGGCGCGCGATCAGGATGGCGACGTAGAGCTGCCCGAAGACCGCCAGCAGGTAGGCCAGCGTCCGCGCCACGGGATGGGTCGGCGTCACGTCGCCGTAGCCGAGGGTCGTCATGGTCACGAAGGAGAAGTAGAGGAAGAGAGCGGGATCATCCCGGCCGTGGCTCGGCTGCGAGAGCGCGCCCGGCGCCAGGTGCTCGACCAGCGCGAAGAGCTGCGAGCCGATCACGCCGGTCATCAGGTAGACGGCCACCCCTCCGACGATGGTGTCGGTCGTGACGCTCTGGGAGCGCAGCACGTTCATGAGGATGACGCCCGTGACGAACCCGAAGTACAGGACCGAGAGGGCGTGGGTCAGCCCCTCGATCACGAACGAGCCCGTGTAGAACGCACTCCAGCGGATCATCAGGGCCGGGACCCCGAGCACGGCCGCGATCAACATCAGCCTGCGGGACTGCGCCGCTACCCGGACGCTGCTGACGATGACGAGCGTCGAGAGCGCGTCGAAGGCCAGCTGGCTGCGGGCCGAGAACTCGAAGAAGGGATAGGCGATCAGCAGCACGAGCAGCGCCACGAGCACCGTGGTGAAGGCGAAGCGCGGCGGCGTCGGACTCGAGGCGTCGGCCACACCCGCTTGTAGCTCCTCTCGGACCGCGAGATCAAGGGCGCCGGGGGTCAAGGCCGGCGCAGCCCGGTCCGATGGGTTTCCGGGGAGGCTGCGATGCTGCGCAGGATCTGGCGGCTGCTGAGCGGGAGCGATTGGCGCGGCCGGCGCGCGCTTCCGCCCGGCGCCGACGCCGTGGCGGCGCGAACCGCCCACGCGGCGCTGCACGAGTCGCTCCACTGGGCCCGGCGCCTCGACGCCGCGGCGCCCGAGGGGTCCGCCCAGGCGCGGCGCGCCACGGACGCCGCGGTGGAGCGGATCGAAGCCTCCCAACGCCGCGTCGCACAGCGCATCGGCGCGCCCCGCGCCGTGGCGCGCGCCGAGCTGGCGGGCGCGCTCGTCACCATCGCCCACCGCGCCGAGCGGCGCGCCCGGCGCGAGCGCGATCACTCCCGCGCGTAGCCCAGCCCGCGCAGCGCCGCGCGGATCTCGTCGAGGATCGCCGGGTCGTCGATGGTGGGCGGCACCCGGTAGGGCTCCGCGTCGGCGATGCGGCGCATGGTGCCGCGCAGCACCTTTCCGGAGCGCGTCTTCGGCAGCCGCTCGACCACGCGGGCCTGCTTGAAGGCGGCCACCGGGCCGATCTCCTCGCGCACCCGCTGCACCAGCTCGGCCTCGATCTCGCCGGGCGGCCGCTCGACGCCCGCCTTGAGCACCGCGAGGCCCACCGGGAGCTGCCCCTTGAGGCCGTCGGCCACACCGATCACCGCGCACTCGGCCACGTCGGGGTGGCGCGCCAGCACCTCCTCCATCGCTCCCGTGGAGAGCCGGTGGCCCGCCACGTTGATGATGTCGTCGGTGCGCCCCATCACGTAGAGGTAGCCGTCGGCATCGAAGTGACCGGCGTCGCCGGTCTGGTAGTAGCCGGGGAAGCGCTCGAGGTAGGCGCGCCGGAAGCCGGCGTCGTCGTTCCACAGCGTGGGCAGGCAGCCGGGCGGCAGCGGCAGCTCGAGCGCGATGTTGCCGGTCTCGCCGGCCGGTACGGGCGCGCCGTCGGCGTCGAGCACGCGCACCGAGAACCCGGGCACCGGCTTCGTGGGTGAGCCCCGCCGCACCGGCAGCGGCTCGATCCCCATGCAGTTGGCGGCGACCGGCCAGCCCGTCTCGGTCTGCCACCAGTGGTCGATCACCGGCACGCCGAGGATCTTCTCGGCCCACTCGATGGTGTCGGGGTCGGCCCGCTCGCCCGCCAGGAACAGGGTGCGGAAGTCGGGCATCCGCGCGCGCGCGACCTGGCGCCCCTCGGGATCCTCGCGCTTGATCGCGCGGATCGCGGTGGGTGCGGTGAAGAGCGCATGGACGCCGTGCGCGGCGCAGACGCGCCAGAAGGCGCCGGCGTCGGGCGTGCCGACCGGCTTGCCCTCGTACAGGACCGTGGTGCAGCCCAGGAACAGCGGCGCGTAGACGATGTACGAGTGCCCCACCACCCAGCCGATGTCCGAGGCCGCCCAGAACACCTCGCCCGGCTGCATCCCGTAGACGTGCTGAAGGCTCCAGGTGAGCGCGACCAGATGGCCGCCGGTGTCGCGCACCACCCCCTTCGGCAGGCCGGTGGTGCCCGAGGTGTAGAGCACGTAGAGCGGATCGTTGGCGCCGACCGGGACGCAGTCCACCGGGGACGCGGCCGCGTGCAGCTCGCGCCAGTCGAGGTCGCGGCCGGGCCGGAGGCGCGCCTCCGCCTGCGGGCGCTGGAGCACCACGCAGCGCGCGGGCCGGCTGCGGGCCAGCTCGAGCGCGCCCTCGAGCAGCGGGTGGTAATCGACCACCCGGCCCGGCTCGATCCCGCACGACGCGGTGAGCACCACCACGGGCTGCGCGTCGTCGATGCGGGTCGCCAGCTCCTTCGCCGCGAAGCCTCCGAACACCACCGAGTGGATCGCGCCGATGCGCGCACAGGCGAGCATCGCGACGACCGCCTCGGGCACCATCGGCATGTAGATCAGCACGCGGTCGCCGGCCTTGACGCCGAGGCCCGCGAGCGCGCCCGCGAAGCGCGCCACCTCGTCGCGCAGCTCCGCGTACGACCAGGACGCCCCGCTCCCGGTCACGGGGCTGTCGTAGACGAGCGCCGTGCGCGCCCCGTGGCCGGCCGCGACGTGGCGGTCGAGCGCGTTGTAACAGGTGTTGGTGGTCGCGCCCGGGAACCAGCGCACGCCCGACGGACCCGCCTGATCGCGCACGCGATCCCAGCGGCGGAGCCAGTCGACGGACTCGGCCGCCTCGGCCCAGAACTCGGGATCGCGGAGCGATCGCTCGTAGACGGCGTCGTAGCGGGACGGCATCGCGCAGATCCTACCCGCCCTGTCCCGCGGGTCGAGATTCCCTAGAATTCGCGATTCCAACTGTATCGATTGGGGCCAACCGGGCCCGATCGCGACCCATCGCGCAGGAGACGCCCCTTGCAGCTGCAAGACCCCAACCTCTGGATCGCCGCCGGTGCGGCTCTGATCGTCGGCCTGCTGCTGGGCCTCGCCTTCGGCCGCCGCGGCGGCAAGAGCGCGGCGCGGGTGCACGAGCTCGAGACCGAGCTGGAGGCCTCGCGCGAGGAGATCTCGCGCTATCGCGAGCAGGTCGCCGACCACTTCACCGAGACCTCGCGGCTGCTGCGCGACCTGACCCTCCAGTACCGCGGTGTCTACGAGCACCTGGCCGACGGCGCGCGCAACCTGTGCCCCGAGGGCGCCGTGGAGCTGGCCCCGAGCCTGGCCGACGCCGCGCTGCCCGCCACGGCGGAGGAGGAGGCCCCGGACAGGGAGCCGGAGCCGGCGTCCGAGCCGGTCGCAGCGTCCGAGGCAGCGGCACCGGCCGAGGCGTCGGAGGCCGCGCCCGACGCGGAGGCGGCACCCGCCCCGGCCGGCGACGAGCTCGAGCCGATCCTCGAGAGCGAGTCGGAGCGGCTGGCGGGCAGCCCCGTCCAGGAGCGCCCGGCCGCGAGCTGAGCTGGAGCTGGGAGTCCGCGCGGCAGAAGCCCCCTGCAAGCGCCCGCAGGGCGCGCGCAGCGAGCCGCAGGCGAGCGAAGTCCACCGCAAGCGCCCGCAGGGCGCGCGCCCAGCTAGACCGCCAGCTCCGACTCCCGCAGCGCGTCCTGCACGAAGCGGCGTACCTGCGGGTGGAAGCCGAAGGTGACGTGCGCGCCGGGGTACCAGCAGATCTTCGGGCGCTCCCAGTGCCGCCACAGGTCGCGGACCTGGTCGGGCGGGACCAGCAGGTCGCTGCTGCCTCCGTAGATGTAGCGGCGCTCGACGGGAACCTTGGGCGTGAGCGCCAGCGGCGACACCACCCGCTTCAGCTCCCGCGTCTCCCCCAGCCCCAGGCCCAGCTCCTCGGCCCGGCGCAGCTCGCGCTGCGGGCCGTGGCGCCACGAGAGCCGCGCGAAGTCGGTGGCGGGGATGCCCGGGATGGCGCACGCCAGGTCGTCGGCCAGGCTGGCCAGCAGCGCCGTGCTGTAGCCGCCGAGCGAGAGACCGTGCACGCCGACGCGCGTGGCGCCCTGCGCGCGCACCCACGACAGCAGACGGCGCAGGTCCCAGGCGGTCTGCGCGAAGCCGTGGACCGTGTCGAGCAGGTCGCCGGCCAGGAAGCCGTCGCCGCTCACGCGCCGGATGCGGCGCGGCCCGTGCATCGGCAGCACGCCGATCGCCAGGTTCATGCCGAGTCGGTGGTGCAGCCACTCCGGGCGGAAGGCGCCGAAGTCGACCAGGGGCGTGCCCATCTGGTAGCCGTTGATGCAGAGCAGCCAGGGGCGCTCGGGGCCGCGGTGGCGCAGCACCCAGGCGTGGGCGGTGCGGCACGGC
>JASJBO010000411.1 GCA_030066475.1 Myxococcota bacterium | reverse complement strand
ACCAGCAGGGCGTTGCGGCACTCGAGGAAGTAGACCGCCAGCATCTCCTCGGCAATCGCGTCGGCCGCCACCCGCGACAGCGCGCGGCGGATGGCGCGGGCGCGGCGCTCGGCCGGCTGCTTCTGCAGGAAGACCGGGCGCGCCTTCATCGCCGCGGCGGCGACGGCGAGTGCCTGCCCGTAGGCACCCGGCGCGTTCGCGGCGAGCGCCTCCATGGTCGCCTCGGCCTGCGCATCGGACATCGCCGCGAAGATCTGGAAGGGGCGCATCGGGTACCTCGGCGGGGGTTTAGCAGATCGGCGAGGCCGCCCGTCAGGCGGTGCCCAGTGTCGATCGCTGCGATGCGGCCAGCGACTCCCCGACCGGGGCGCGATCGACCTGCGTGTGCGCCGCCGCTCGCGCCTCGTAGAACGTCCAGCCGAACGCGAGAACGAGCCCCGCAGCCAGCGCCGAATGCAGGCCGGTCACCTCCACCGGGATGCCCAGTCGCACGTTGAGGATCCCGACCCCGATCTGGAGCAGGACGAGCCCGGCCGCCACGGCGAGTGGACGCGCGAGCGTCGCGTGGCGGCGCGCGGCCCACGCGAGCGCGAGCAGTGCCAGCGCGAACCCGTAGCCATTGGTGCGGTGCAGCAGGTGCAACCCGACCGGGCCGCTCCAGGTGGGGAACCAGGCGCCGCCGTTGCAGGTGGGCCACTCGGGGCAGGCCATGCCGGCGTAGGTCGACGAGACCAGGCCGCCCAGTGCCATCTGGAGTGCGCCCAGCACCGCCACCGCCCACAGGCCCAGCCGCAGGCCGCGCCCCGCGGTCGGGCGCGCGCGCGGCGCCGCTGCCTCGCGCAGCGCCAGCGCGGTCCAGAGCAGGGTCGCGTTGAAGGCATTGCCCGTCAGCAGGTGCGCGGTCACTGTCCAGGACGCGAGCTGCAGCAGCACCGTGAGACCGCCCAGCACGATCTGCACTGCGAGCAGGACGGCGCCCAACGCCAGTGGGCGCCAGGCGGCGCGTCGCGTCGCCGGCCGGCGCAGCGCGAACAGCGCGGCGCCCGCGAACAGCAGCGAGATGCAGCCCGCGACCAGGCGGTGGGTCCACTCGAACGCGACCTGGAGATCCATCTCCGGCAGCCACACGCCGAAGCAGCGCGGCCAGTCGGGGCAGGCCAGGCCGGCGTCGTGCGCGCGCACCAGCGCCCCCAGTACGATCAGTCCGCTGGTCAGGGCGACCAGCACCACGAAGGCGAGGGCGGCCCCCGGCCCGCGGGGACGGTCGGCGGGCTCGAGAGCAGCGCTGGGGGCATCGCGCACCCCCGCAGGCTAAGCAATGGCCCCGCACGCAACAATTCCTCAGCGCGCTCCCCCGCCTCGCTCCCCCGCCTCCGATTCGCTACAGCGGGAAGACCGCCCCGACGATACGAGGCTGATGCCGGAGGCCATGAACCGTTCGCTGACCGACGATCCGCGGCAGCTCCGAGAGCTGCTCGCGCGCACGCAGCAGCTCGCGGCCGATCACGACCTGCCGTCGGTCGTGGTAGGGTTCGCTGCGCCCGAGGGCGACCGGATGTTCCCGGACTTCGTCTCGTACGTGGAGAGCGAGCTGCGCGTCGAGGACGCGGTGTTCCGCATGACGCGCGAGCGGGCCGTGCTGGTGCTCTCCGACGTGCCGCGCGACGACGCCCAGTCGATCGTGGAGCGCCTGGTCGAGGGCTTCCGCGGCGAGGCAGCCACCCTGCGCGAGCTCCCGGTGCACGTGCGCTACTTCGAGGTGGAGCCGGGTGCCGACGAGCTGACCGTGAAGCGCGTGCTGCCCGCCGTCTTCACCGACTGACGCGTTCCAGCTCGGCCGTCAGCGCCGAGGCGAGCTCGGCGTGCGCGAAGGCGTAGCCCAGCTCCGCGGCGCGGGCGGGGACCACACGCCGGCTTCCCAGCAGCTCCTCCGAGAGGTCGCCCAGCGCCGTGCGGATCGCGAAGCGCGGCACCGCGAAGAAGGCGGGGCGGCGCACGCAGCGCGCCAGCTCGGCGGTCAGCTCGCGGTTGCGGACCGGTTCCGCTCCGACCGCGTTGAGTGCGCCCCGGACGCGCGCGTCGTCGAGTGCCAGGCGGATCAGGCCCACGACGTCGTCCACGTGCACCCAGGGGAACCACTGGTCGCCACTGCCGAGGCGGCCGCCCAGGCCCAGCCGGAACACGCGCGCGATCGCCGGCAGCGCGCCGCCCTCGCGCGCCATCACGACGCCGATGCGCAGCGAGACCACGCGCACGCCCAGGCTCGCGGCGGCCTGCGCCTCGCGCTCCCAGGCCACGCACAGGTCGGCCAGGAAGCCGCTGCCCGGCCCGGCGGCCTCGTCGAGCGGCTCCTCGCCGCGCGAGCCGTAGTACCCGACGGCCGACGCGCACACGAGCACCCGCGGGCGCTCCGGCTCCGCGAGCGCGCCGATCGCACGCACCAGCGCCCGCGTCGAGTCGACCCGACTGGTGTACACCCGCTCGCGTCGCGCGGCGCCGAGTCGCGCGTTGAACACCGGCTCGCCCGACAGGTGCACGACCGCCTCGGCGCCGGCCAGCGCCTCGGCGGAAGGCTGCGTGCCATCCCAGCCGACCGCCTCGGCTCCGCCGGGCAGGCGCGCCCCCTCGGGCCGGCGCGTCAGCGCGCGCACCGCCCAGCCCGCGTCGCCCAGGGCCGGCAGCAGGCGCCCTCCCACCAGGCCCGTGCCACCGCTGACGAGAGCGATCCGCGCGCCGTCCGTCATCCCGCCTGCTTCCCGGGCTTCCCGTTGGGCGCGAAGGCCTCGAACACGGCCTCCGCGCCGGCGCGGTCCATCGCCAGCGGCTGGAGCACGGGCGTGGTGACGCCGGCCGCCACGAACTCGGCCACCTGCTCGCGGCACTGGTCGGCGCTCCCGAGGATCGCGATGCGATCGACCAGCTCGTCGGTCATGGCCTTGGCGACGCCGGCGCGGTCGCCCTTCGCGAACGCGTCGGCCACGGCACGCGCCTCGTCCTCGAAGCCACACCAGGCGAAGTACTTGTTGTAGACCGGCTGCGCCACGTAGGGGCCGAACACCATGCGGATCACGTTGCGCGCGGCCGGCACGTCGTCGGTGACGCCGACCTGGAAGCGGCACACCACCTCGTCGCCGCTGGCGTCGCGGCCGGCAGCCTCGGCGCCGGCGCGATAGGCGGCGAGCATGCGGGGCAGGGCGGTCACCGGGAACAGGTTCACGATCAGGCCGTCGCCCAGCTCGCCGGCGAGCCGCAGCATCTTCTCGCGCAGCGCCGCCAGGTACACCGGGACGCGGCCGCGCGGCCGCGCGCCCAGGCGCAGGCCGCGCGAGCGCAGCACGCTGCCCTCGAAGCTCGTCTTCTCCCCCGCCAGCGCCTGACGCACGATCGCGACGGCCTCGCGCACGTGGGTGAGCGGCTTCTCGAACGGGATGCCGTTCCAGTCGCGGATGATCGCGTGGCTCGACGACCCCAGCCCCAGCACGAAGCGACCGCCCGAGAGCTGGTCGAGCGTGGCCGCCGACATCGCCAGGACGGCGGGGCTGCGGTTGTAGACCGGCACGATCGCGGTGCCGATCGCCGAGCGCGCGGTCGCCATCGCCAGCGCACCGGCCAGCGAGAACGAATCCGGGCCGCTGGTCTCGGCCAGCCAGATCGCGTCGTAGCCCCAGCTGCGCTCCGCGTGGGCGGCCAGCTCGACGGACTCGCGCGCGGAGAGGCCCGGCGCGGGCAGGCTGAGGGCGACGCGACCCAGATCCACGGGACCTCCGCTGCACGTGGAGCGCAGCAGCTTAGCAGTCCGCCTCGAGCGCGCGGGCGAGACGCTCCGCGAGCGGACCGGGCCGTTCGCTGCCCACCGGGCGGCCGTCGAGCGCGACGACGGGCCGCGCGCCGCGCACCCCGTTGATGGCCACCAGCTCGCGGGCCTCGCCCAGCTCCGCCGCCTCGACGTGCGCCTCGGCCAGCTCGGGCAGCTGCTCCAGCGCCAGCTCGCGCGCGACGCCCGCCACGCAGCCGGCGGCGAGGGGCGGCGTGACGGCGTCTCCCGAGGCCAGCACCACCACGAAGTTCGAGCGGCTCCCCTCCACCAGCCGCCCCGCCGGATCGAGCAGCAGCGCCTCGTCGGCCCCGCGCTCGCGGGCCTCGGCAGCGGCCAGCGCAAAGCGCAGGTGGTTGGTGACCTTGGCGCCCGCGTAGGGGCCGGGGCCCTCGTGGGCGCAGGACGCGGTCACGGCGGTCCAGGTGGGGGCATCGGCGCCGAAGCCGCGCACGGTGCCGGCCAGGTGGGGCCGGCCGGCGGCGTCGACACTCGCCTGCACCCGAACGATGCCCGGGGCTTCGGGGAAGGCGGCACGGGCGAGCTCGGTGAAGGCCCGACGGCACCGCTCCGAATCGAGCGCGCCGATGCCGATGTGCGCCGCGTCGCGCACCAGCCGAGCCACGTGGCGATCGAGCCGCAGCGGGCGTCCGTCGCGCGTGCTCGTGGTGGAGTAGCAGCCGCGCCCCTCGCGGAACGCCAGGTCGTCGACGCGAACGGCCGGCTCGTCCGTGCGGGCGAGCCGGCCGTCGATCCAGCAGACGTCGGGGACGCTCAACGCCGGTCGAAGGGAACGTACTCCCGCTCGGTCTCGCCGACGTAGATCTGCCGCGGGCGGCCGATCTTGAAGTCCGGGTCCTGGTGCATCTCGACCCACTGGGCGATCCAGCCCGGCAGGCGCCCGATCGCGAACATCGCCGTGAACATGTTCTGCGGCGTCCCGATCGCGGTGTAGATGACGCCCGAGTAGAAGTCGACGTTCGGGTAGCACTTGCGCTGCACGAAGTAGTCGTCCTTGAGGGCGATCTCCTCCAGCTCGATGGCGATCTCGAGCAGCTTGTCGTTCACGCCCATCTTCTCGAGCACGTCGAAGCAGGCCTTCTTGATGATCTTCATGCGCGGGTCGAAGTTCTTGTAGACCCGGTGGCCGAAGCCCATCAGGCGCGAGGTGTCGTCGCGGTCCTTGGCGCGCTCGACGAACTGGCGCACGGTGAGCCCCTCGTCGCGGATCGCCTCGAGCATCTCGATCACCGCCTGGTTGGCGCCGCCGTGCAGCGGGCCCCAGAGCGCGTTGATCCCGGCCGAGATCGACCCGAACAGGTTCACCATCGACGAGCCGCACAGCCGCACGGTGCTGGCCGAGCAGTTCTGCTCGTGGTCGGCGTGCAGGATCAGCAGCAGGTCGATCGCGCGGGCCACCACCGGGTCGACCTCGAACTCCTCGCAGGGCGTCGCGAACATCAGGTGCAGGAAGTTCTCGACGTAGTCGAGCCGGTTGTCCGGGAACATGAAGGGCTGGCCGATCGAGTGCTTGAAAGCGTAGGAGGCCATCGTGGGCAGCTTCGCCAGCAGCCGGTGCACCGAGACCTCGACCTGGCGGGGATCGCGCGGATCGAGCGAGTCGGGGTAGAAGGTGGCGAGGGCGCCGACCGCTGCCGAGCAGGCCGCCATCGGGTGGGCGTCCTTGGGCAGGGCGCTGTAGAAGCGCTTGAAGTCCTCGTGCAGCATCGTGTGGCGGCTGATCGAGCCGGTGAAGGCGTCGAGCTGGTCCTTGCTCGGCAAGCTCCCGTAGATCAGCAGGAAGGCGACCTCGAGGAAGGTGCTGTTCTCGGCCAGGTCCTCGATCGGGTAGCCGCGGTAGCGCAGGATGCCCTGCTCGCCGTCGATGAAGGTGATCGCGCTCTTGCAGGAGCCCGTGTTGGCGTAGCCGGTGTCGAGGGTGATGTGACCCGTCTCCGCGCGCAGCGCCCGGATGTCGATCGCCCGCTCGCCCTCGCTGCCCTCGTGGATCGGGAGCGACAGGGTCTTGTCGCCGATGCGCAGCTCGGCTGTTTCGTCCATGTGGGCGTTCCTTTCGTCTGGAATCTCAAGGGATTGCGGGGAATTTAGCCGAGTGTGACCCGGGTTCATCAACGCGCCGCGTCGACGCGGCGCGGCGTGACGAGCAGCAGCGTCCTCCGTCCCCGCCGGGACCGGAAGCGCTCCTCGACGGGTGTAACGGCTTCTACGCGGTCGAGCTTGCGCTCGCGCACCACGAGGGCTCGGCCCCCGCCGTCGACGAACCGTCGGATCGCCTCGCCGTCCCCGAGCGGCACGACCCGGCGTCCCGCATAGTAGACCAGGCCCCCGGTCAGCGTCCGGT
>JASJBO010000410.1 GCA_030066475.1 Myxococcota bacterium | reverse complement strand
CCCGAGGAGAACGGCGAACACGACGCGGGACGCGACGTGCTCGCGGAGGCCGCCGTGTACGCGCTCGAGAAGGACGTGGAGCCCGCGATCGAGAAGCCCTTCGCGGCCCAGCGTGCTCGCGACGTGGCGACGCTCGTCAGGTGCATGGACCGCCGGCGGCGCTACGGCGCGGCGCTCGGTGCGATCGCCTGCGAGGAGATGGCGGCGCTGCTCGGCACCCCGCCGGAGAGCGTCGAGGCCGGGAACGCCGCGCTCGTAGAGGGGATTCGCGAGGAGCGCTTCGACGACGCCTCGCTCGTACCCTACCTCGCGCGCAAGGCCTGGCGCGACGAGTGGCTGCACCAGCCCGCCGTCGACGCGCTCTATCCCGGGCGGCGCTGGTCGGCGCTCGACTAGCGCTCCGGTTGGAATGCGAGGCCGGTCAGCCTCGCATCGCCACCTTCACGATGCGGGTGGCCGGCCGGATTCAGCGCAGGTGATCGCCGAGGCGGCCCGGGCCGAGCGGGTTGGTCATTGCCGCCACCTCCTCGGCATCGGAAACGCCGTCTGCGTCACTGTCGGGGTCGAAGATGCTCGTGTTGAAGAAGCGTTCCATGCGGTCCGTGAGCCCGTCACCGTCGGAGTCCACCAGGAAGACGTGCTGCGACGCAAGGAAGTCGTGGGACTCGACCGCCCCCAGGCATTCCTGGCGCAGCGACCTCCCCAGATGCGCGACATCCGGAACCTTCTCGCAGATCGAGGGATCACCCACCAGCCTCGCCACGGCGATCCGACACGAGCCGCGAGCCGCCGCGATGCTCTCCCGGAAGAACTCGGAATCCACCCGCTCCGCATGGCGCTCGACCTGGTCGCAGAGTGCCGGATCCATGCGAAGCTTGGCGAAGCACTCCCAACACAGGCCGATCTCGCCGCACGACGAAGGTTCGCGACGGAAGGCACAGTGGTGTCCGGGTCCCCACTCGCTGATGCCGTCCCCACCCGGCTCCTTGTACAGCGCGCGTGGGTCCGCATAGAGGTCGAGGGCGGTCGCGGAGATCTTCCAGGAGCCGTTCTCTCGGACCAGGTACGTGCGGCCGTAGACCCGCGTACGGATCGGCTCGTGCACCGCCCGCTCGAGACCCTCCACATCTCCCAGGTCGACCTCGAAGCTCCCGGTCAGATCGCCGAAGCCCTCGTAGGGAACGACCGCACGTTCCCCTTCGACGATCGTTGGCCCGACCCGTTGATCCTCGAGCCGGACGTTGGGGAGAAACGCGAGCCCCACCGCCAGCGGACTCGGATCCGATGCAATGAGCTTCTCGACCTCTGCGCGGTGCTCGTCCGCAAACAGGCCCCGGAGCGTGGCCAGATCCTGGGCTTCGACGGCGTCCTGGAACCTCCGGAGGGTCTCTTCGGGCTCGGGGTCGGCCGGAGGCGTGTCGGCGCTGCAGCCGAGCGAGACGATCGTGCAGAAGACCACCGAGTAGACGGATCGCATGCTCTCGAGCGCTCTTCGGTGGAGCCCGAGAATCCCTTGAGCAGCGTCCGGAAACCCGGGGCGGCTCGGGGTAGAGTGGGGGCGCCCCAGCGGCCGCGCCGGGGGCAGGACGCGTCCACCCATCGCGTATCGCGCGCGGCGGCTAGTCTTCCTGTTGCCGAGACCCCGCTGAACGGAACGCAAAGGAGGATTCGTGTCCAACGTCAACCGCCAGATCCTGCTGCGCGAGCGCCCCACCGGTGCGGTCGCCGATCGTCACTTCGAGCTCGTCGAGACGCCCCTGCCCGAGATCGGCGACGGCGAGGCGCTCGTCCGCACGCTCTATCTCTCGATCGATCCCACGATCAAGGGCTGGATCGAGCGCGATACCTACCTGCCCGCGGTGCCGGTGGGCGACGTCGTCCGGAGCGGAGGCATCGGCGAGGTCGTCGAGTCGCGCTCCTCTGCCTGGCAGAAGGGCGAGCTCGTCTTCGGGACCGTCGGCTGGCAGGAGTACTCGGTCGCGGGGCCTGGGGCGATGGCGCTACCGGTGCCGAAGGGCATCGATCCCACGGATGCGCTCAGCATCTTCGGCATCACGGGCATGACCGCCTACTTCGGCATGACCGACATCGGCCAGCCCAAGGAGGGCGAGACCGTCGTCGTCTCGGGCGCGGCGGGGGCGACCGGCTCGGTGGCCGGGCAGATCGCCAAGAACCTGGGCTGCCACGTGGTGGGCATCGCGGGCACCGAGGCGAAGTGTGCGTGGCTGACCGACGAGCTCGGCTTCGACGCGGCGATCGACTACAAGCGCGAGGACGTGGCGGCGCGGCTTCGCGAGCTGTGCCCGAAGGGCGTAGACGTCTTCTTCGACAACGTGGGCGGGCCGATCCTCGACGCGGTGCTGGCGCAGCTCAGGCTGCGGGCCCGGGTGGTCGTCTGCGGCGCCATCTCGCAGTACGACGACTTCGACGACGTGTACGGCCCGAAGAACTACATCAACCTGATCTCGTCTCGCGCGCGCATGGAGGGCTTCGTCATCCTCGACTACCTCGACCGCTTCGGGGAGGGGGCCGCCCAGCTCGGCCAGTGGCTGGGCGAGGGCCGGCTCAAGTACCGCAAGACCGTGGTCGAGGGTCTGGAGAACGCGCCGCAGGCGCTGATGCGGCTCTTCACCGGCGACCACGACGGCAAGATGATGGTGAAGGTCGCCTAGAGCGGGCGGCGAGCCAGGACACGCTCTTCCCGTGAACTGGAGAACCATGCTGGTCCTTGCGGCGCTCATCGCGCTGGCCTGCTCTTCGACCCCCAAGACGCGGCTGCTCCGCACCTGGACTCCAGAGGAGACCTCGGAAGCGACCTATGGGCGGCTCATGGTCGTGGGCCTGGCGGGCAACCCGGCGGCTCGGGCTCACTACGAGAACTCCTTCGTGGACAAGCTCGCGGGATACGGAGTCGTCGCGGTAGCGAGCATCAATGTGGTGCCGGAACTCGCCGACATCGACCGCGAGACGGTCGAGTCCTGGCTCGCTGAGTTCAGCCTCGATGGCGTGATCGTGACCCGGGTGACCACCACCGAGCCGCCGCGACGTTATGTTCCTCCGCTCGTGAGCCTCGCAGGCTGGTACGGTGCATGGGGAATGGCGAGCGAGGTCGCTCCCGGCGACGCAAGGTTCTTCGTCGAGACGGGCCTGTTCGACGCGAGGAGCGAGGATCTCCGCTTCTCCGCGGTGCTCGAGACGAAGTTCAAGGGCGATCCCAGGCAGACCACCAACGCCCTGGCCCTGCAGGTCGCCGCGGAGCTGGAAGACCGCGGCTACTTCCCCAAGCGGCGATAGGGACTGCGCAGCCAATCGCAGAGGGAGTGCCGGCCGAGGAACAGCGGCCAGCTTCGTTCAGAAATGCGGCTCCCCGTCCGACCGGCGGGTCCGCTCGAGAAGGGCTCTCAGCAGTCCTTGCTGGGCACCGAAGTGCTTCACCGTGAGCACGGGAGTGCGCGCTTCGGTGATGACGCCCTCGGCCACGCTGCCGAGCAGGATCGCCGCGGAACGGCTGCGTCCGCGCGTCGCCATCACCTTCAGGTCGACGGCCTGCTCCGACGCCACCCGATGGATGGTCCGAGCAACATCGGCGCCTCCTTCCACGAGGAGTGGCTGCGTCTTCACGCGCGAGAAGTCGAGCTCCTTGGCGAAGTCGCGGTAGTGCCTCTCCTCCTCGCCGCGCACGATGGGCTCATCCTCCTCGTAGGCCAGGACGGCCTTGCTGGAGTACGCGTGCAGGGGCAGCACTTCGACCTCTCCGACCAGACGTGCCAGGGACAGCGCCACCACCATGGCGTCCGCCGACGGACCCGAGAAATCCACGGGGACGAGGATCTTCTTGAGGACCAGCGGGGAGTCGTCGGGCACGATCCACACCGAGCACGGCGCCTTCATCGCCATCCGGCGCACCAGCGAGCCTCCACCAGGCCGGTGATCGGGCGTGTGACCGACCATCAGCAGGTCCACTTCCTGCTCGGCAGCGCACACGAGGAGCCGGTCGATCAAGGGCCCCTTGAGGACCTCGCAGCAGGTCGTGACCGAGTCCGACGGCGTGGTGAAGTGCTCGTCGACCAACTCCTGGCAACGTGCCAGGGCCTCCTTCCGGCCGCGCTCGTCCGTCTTGCCGAGCACGTGGACGAAGCGGACCTCGTCGGCGCACAGCCGCGCCACCATGGCCGCGTAGCGCAACAGATGGGAGTCACGCTCGGTGAGCGTCAGAGCAACCATGATGTGGCGGAAGCGTTGCAACGGACGCGTCTCCGGTCAGGGAGCGGAAGCGACGGTGCACTCGCGGCACATCCCCCGAGATCCTACCCCTCGCTCAAGGGAGCAGCAATCAAACCGGCTGCTCCGCCACCTTCGCCTCGGACACCTTGTCGAAGAACCTGCGCAGCAACAAGTAGAGGATCACCGCGGTCAGCACGCCGGTCAGGAAGTCCCTCAGCAGCACGAGCACGGCGGTGAGGTACATCAGGAACACGTGAAACCCGTTCATGGCGTGGACCGAGCGGATCTCCTGCCACTTGACCATGTTCATGGCGACGTAGGCCAGGATGCCGGCGATGCACGCCATGGGCGCGAGGTCCAGGTAGGCTGCGAGGTAGAACGCCATGGCGAGCTTCAGCCAGCACTTCGTGATGCCCGCCAGCGGAGTCATGCCGCCGACCTTGATGTTGGTCGCGGTCCGGGCCAACGCTCCGGTGTGAGGGAACCCGTTCATCAGCGGAACGAGTGCGTTGACCATGCCCTGGCCGAACAGCTCCTTGTTCGGGTTGTACGGGGTTCCCTTGTTCTCCGCCATGCGGTCGGCCATCCGCGAGCACAGCAGGGACTCGATGGCTGCTACGAACACGATGGCCACCGTGTAGAACACGAGATCGAAGGCCACCGTCGGTGACCAGTCCGGCAGGGCGGGAGGCGTGAACTTGAAGAAGTCCTCCTTCGGGATCGGTCCGTACTTGTCCGCGGCGACCGTCAATCCCTGCTCGGCCAGGATCGTCTGACACAGCACGAACCCGATCCCCATCGCGATCAGCGGCCCCGGGATGAAGACACTGATCCTCAGCAGATACTTGGTGACCAGGAACGTCCCCACCGCCAGCAAGAGCGCGAAGTAGTTGAACTCGCCGAAATTGGCCGCGATCCCCTGGATCTTGCCGATCAGCGGATAGGGCAGCTTCGTCTTGATGCCGAGCACGTCCCCGAGCTGCGTCAGGGCGATGGTCAGGGCGATCCCGATGGTGAAGCCGACGACGATCGAGTGCGGGACCTTGGCGACGATCCGTCCGCCGCCGAACAATCCGATGAGCATGAGGATCGCGCCGGCGCACACGGCGCAGAGGATCAGCATCCCGTACCCGATCTGGTACTGGTCCGGCAGGATCTGGTTGCCGTCCCCACCGTAGGTGACCATGACTCCGAAGATGATGGGGATGTAGGCGGCGGTTGGACCGTAGACCTGGTACTTCGAGCCGCCGAACAGCGCGCCGACGAACCCGGCGAAGGCCCCGCCGACGATCCCGTGGATCGGATTGAGTCCCGAGGCGATCGCGAATCCCATCGCCAGGGGAATGGCGACCATCGCCACGATGAGGCCCGCCGTGAAGTCCCGGAGCACGGCCTGCTTCCAGCCGCTCCGCATGTCCTCGTAGCGGCCGTCGCGGAACGGCGTGAAGAACGACTTCACGCGCTGCCCGATGGTCTCTGCCGTTGGGTTCGTGACTTCGGAATCGCTCATGATCGAACTCGGCCTCCGGCGAGGGGATGCCGATCCCGACCCGTACGGCGCGGGAGGTCAGATCCCGCCGCAGGTCGGCTTCGGCGTCGGTCGGCCCCGAAAAGTGCAGCTCCCACGACACCATTAGAACGCGGACGAGAGTATCAGTGGGGCAGAATCGCCCAGCCCTCTACCAGGCCGGCGACGCGAGATCAGGGGTGAATCCCCCCCCCTTTTTGCCGGTCGGCTGCTGGTCCGTGTTGCCTAGGCAGGGCGGGCGGGCTCGGTGCGCTTCGCCTGGACCTCAATCGTCGTCGTCGTCGTCGTCGTCATCATCATCGAACTCGAGCTCGGCGACCACGCCGGCGTGGTCGGAGGCCCAGTTCGGGAGGCCACCGATGGGCTCGTCTCCGATCACCTCGGCCTCGCCCTCGTCGAGCTCGCCGGTCGCGAAGACGAGATCGATGCGCT
>JASJBO010000049.1 GCA_030066475.1 Myxococcota bacterium | reverse complement strand
GAGGGATTCGAACCCTCGATGGGGGATTAGCCCATACTCCCTTAGCAGGGGAGCGCCTTCAGCCACTCGGCCACCTCTCCGGAGGCGGCTGAGGATAGCGCGGCCCGCGGCCGTCCGGGCGGGCCTCAGGCCGTCCGGACCAGGCCGCGGCCGGTCACCAGCGGCAGATCCGCGCCCGAGAGGAGCCCGGGCGGGGCCTCGCACAGGGCCGGGATGGCGTTCACCAGCCGGCCCGCGGCGGTGGCGTTGCCGCCCGCCACGTGATCGCCCGAGCCGTCGTCGCACGAAAAGCGCAGGTGCAGGCTGGGGCGGCCGGTCACGTGCACCTCGTGCTGGCCCACGCCCTCGGGCCGGGGCCACTGCGGGGCCGTGTCGTCGACGATGCGCGTCACGTGCTCCACCACCAGCACCGGTCGGCCGGCCGCCACGCCCTTCACCTCGAAGCGGAAGGCGCCGAGGGTGCCCTGATCGAGACGGGTGCCGTCGGCGAGGGTGACGTCGCGCTCGAGCGCGTGGCGCTCGGTCTTCTCGGTGACGTCCTCGAGCTCGACGTCAAGCTCCGCCGCGAGCGCGCGCAGGACGCCGCCCCACACCGACGTGGGAACACCGGGCAGGATCATGAGCGGCGGCTGGTCCATGGGCGAGCCGAAGCCGATGATCTTGCGCACCTCCGGCGGCACCTCGTAGCTGGCGTAGTTGAAGTTCTCGACCATGCGGATCTCGCGGATCTCCTCGCAGACGCCCGAGAGCACCATCGGCAGCAGATCGTGGAGCCAGCCGGGGTCGATCCCCGAGCACAGGAAGGAGCTCCCGCCCCGGCGGCAGGCGGCCTCGAAGCGATTGCGCAGCTTGGGATCGGCGCTGGCGGGGTGGAGCAGTGCGTAGAGCCCGGCCGTCACCACGTTGGCCCCGGCCTCGAGGCAGCGGACCATGTCGTCGATCGCGTCGGCGGGGCGGAAGTCCTGGTTCGCGGCGTAGACGACGGCGTCGGGGCGGGTGGCCAGCACGGCACCGGCGTCGCGCGTGGCACGCACGCCCGTGGCCGGCAGGCCCACCAGCTCGCCAGCGTCGCTGCCTTCCTTCGCTTCGGAGTGCACCACCACGCCGGCCAGCTCGAGGGCCGGGTTGGCGACGACGGTGCGAATGGCGGGGACTCCCACGTTGCCCGGCCCCCAGACGGCGACTCGATACGGCATGGGGGCAGACTAACCCGGCCGTGGGCAGCAGCGAAAGCCCGGTGGCTCGCGAAGCCCCGTTGCTACCGTCCGCCGCATGTTCGAACTCCTCGCCTCGCCCGACGCCTGGGTCTCCTTCGGCGTGCTCGCCGTGATGGAGATCATCCTCGGCATCGACAACATCGTCTTCATCACGATCCTGTGTGGTCGGCTGCCGGCCCATCAGCAGCGCAGCGCGCGCCAGCTGGGCCTCGCCGTGGCCCTCGTCACGCGAATCATCCTGCTCCTGGCCATCACCTGGGTCATGCGGCTCACCGACCCGCTCTTCCACTTCTTCCAGGACTGGAGCGGCAAGGACCTGATCCTCTTCGGCGGCGGTCTCTTCCTGCTCGCCAAGGCCACGCACGAGATCTACGAGAACGTCGAGCGACCCGAGGAGCACCAGGCCCACGCGGTGGCGGACGACATGGCCGAGTCGCGCGCCCGGGGCGGGCGACGCCTCTACGCCTCGATCCTGTTCCAGGTGATGCTGCTCGACGTGGTCTTCTCGCTCGACTCGGTGATCACCGCCGTCGGCATGGCCGAGCACGTGCCGGTGATGGTGGCGGCGGTCGTGGCGGCGGTGGTGGTGATGATGATCTTCGCCGGGCCCATCGGCGACTTCATCCAGCGCCACCCCTCGATCCGCCTGCTGGCTCTGGCCTTCCTGGTTCTGATCGGCGTGATGCTGATCGCCGAGGGCACCGGCCAGCACGTGTCGAAGGGCTACATCTACTCGGCGATGGGGTTCTCGCTGGGCGTCCAGCTGCTCAACGTGCGCATGGACTCGCGCCTGGGGCGCGCGCGGAGCCGCATGGCCACGGCCTGAACGCCCGCCCTGGTTGACTCCGCCCGCCCGGGCTATATCGGAGTAGCGGTGCCGTCGAGCGCGCCGGAGGGGTGACGATGACGAGAAGAGCGGGTGTGGCGTTCGGCCTCCTGGGCCTGCTGCTGGCGGGGCCGGCGGGGGCCGCCGAGGAGGATGATTTCGAGGTCCGGACCACGAAGCAGTTGCTGAACCTCTGCACCGTCCCGGCCGACCACCCGCGCGCCCAGGCGGCCATCCACTTCTGCCACGGCTACCTCGTCGGTGCCTACGACTACCACGTCGCCTCGAACACCGGCCCGGGCAAGTCGCCCTTCCTGTGCCCGCCGGAGCCCGAGCCGAGCCGCGACGAATCCGTCGCCCAGTTCGTCGAGTGGGCGATGGCGCATCCGCAGTACCACGACGAGCCTCCGGTGGAGACCGAGTTCCGTTTCCTCGTGAACGCGTGGCCCTGCAAGTGAACCGAGCGTCTGGAAAGGAGTCCGCCATGAAGCGAGTCGCCATCACCGTAGCCCTCGCCCTGTCACTGGGCCTGGGCTGCACGAACATGAGCAAGACCCAGCAGAGTACGGTGAGCGGGGGCGCCATGGGCGCCGCCGGAGGCGCGATCATCGGCGCGATGGCGGGCAACGCCGGAATGGGCGCCGCGATCGGCGCCGCCGCGGGCGCAGGCGGCGGGTACCTCTACGGCAAGCACAAGGAAGCCGAGCAGGACGCCTACGATCGCGGGCGGGCCCAGGGCCAGGCCGAGGCCGCCCGCTAGCCGACGAGAGCGCCGACTCCCTCAGCCCGGCATGCGGTCGAAGGTGGGGACGCCATCCGGCACCTGATGGAAGCTCTGCTTGTCGCAGAGGTAGATCGCCATCTGGGGCCCCTCGAAGGCAGCCGGGTCGTCGAGGGTTCCCACCTTCAGCAGCACGGCCGGCATGCCCGGCGGCCGTGCTGCGATGTGCGTGCCACAGCTCCCGCAGAACTCGCGCGTGACCGGCTTCTCGAGATCGCTGCGGGTGAAGCGCGCCGGCTCCCCCTTCGTGTAGCTGAAGCCCGCCTCCGGCATGCCCATGGTCACGTTGACCGAGCCGCCCGAGATGTACTGGCACTCGCGGCAGTGGCACTGCCCCTTGAATAGCGGGTCGCCCGTGGCCTTGTAGCGGAGCGCGCCGCAGTAGCATCCACCCTCGACTTCCATTCCCGTACCTCCTTCGTCGAATTCTCGCCGGCCCTTCCGAAGCGGAGGACCTGCGTCCGGCCGACCGATGCGTCAGCGCAGGATCTTGTTCGCGATCTCCCCGAGCAGCGCGATGCGCTCGGTGTCGTGGCCGTTCACTGGGAGGTCGACGGCGATGCCGTCGAGCCCCTTCGCCACGGCGTCCTGGATGATCTCGCCCACGGTGTCTGGATCGCCGGTGATGAGCGCCTTCTTCGCCCCGGCGACGGTGGCGTCGTCCCAGCCCTTCGCCTCCGCGACGGCCGCGAAGTCGGCGTCGAGCTCCTCCTGGGTGGGGGCCACCGCCACCATCAGGAGCTTGGTCACGGTGATCTCCGAGCGGTCGCGGCCGACGCGCTCGCAGTGCTCGGCCAGCACCTCGAGCTTGCGCGGGATGTCCGCGTTCGCGCCCACCAGGTTCGACTCGTCGGCGTACTGCGCGACCATGCGCAGCGTCTTCTTCTCGCCCTGCCCGCCGATCATGATCGGGATCTTCGACACGGGTGCGGGCGAGTTCGTCGCCTCGCTCACCCGGTAGTGCTTGCCGTCGAGGGTCGGTCGCTCGCCCCGGAGCATGGGGATGATGATCTGGAGCGCCTCCTCGAGCTTCTCGAAGCGGTCGGTCCAGGTGCCAAACTCGAAGCCCAGGTCGAGGTGCTCCTTCTCGAACCAGCCGGCGCCGATGCCGAGCGTGGCCCGGCCCCCCGAGACGTGGTCGAGGGTCGTGACCGCCTTGGCCAGCAGTGCCGGGTTCCGATAGGTGTTGCCCGTGACCAGCGCCGCGAGCCGGACGCGCTCGGTGTGCTGCGCGAGGGCCGAGAGCATGGCGTAGCACTCGTACATGGGCTCGTCGTGCGCTCCGATCCCGGGGAGCTGGTAGAAGTGGTCCATGACGAAGACGCGGTCGTAGCCCGCCGCTTCTGCCGCCTTCGCCTGCGCGACCACGTTGGCGTAGATCTCGTCGGGCGCGACGCCGGGGTAGGTGAAGTTCGGGATCTGGTAGCCGAGCCGGGTCATCGGTGTCTCCTGTGGTTTCGCTTCGCTGGTTCAGTGCGTTACTTCACTTCGATCCGGACGTCGAAGCGGTCGATGTAGAAGCCGAAGCCCGAGCGCAGGTCGGCCGGGTCGGCGTCGAAGTCGCGGCGGAGGTCGTAGACCACCTGCCCCTCCTTGCCGCGCGGGTGCTCCGCCATGTAGGTGTCGATCTGGGCGCGGGCCTCGGGCGTCATGGGGAGGCCCGCGATCTCGTAGATGCGCTCCACCATGGCCACGTCGTCGGCCATGAACTCGTGGAAGAGGACGTCGATCGTGCGGTCTGCCGGGAGGAGATGGCGGTCGCGCACCGAGGCCTCGAGGAGCCTCCGGATCCGGTCGGTCCAGTACTCGAGGTACCACTCCGGGCGGGGCGACTTGTAGGTCATGCGCGCGCCGTAGGCGAGCATCGTCGCCGACGACTGGATCACCGACACCGGGTCGCGGTGGGTCACCACGATGGTGGCGTCGGGGAAGGTCTCCATCAGCGGACCGATCTGCTCCAGGTGCTGTGGGCACTTCAGCACCCAGCGCTCGCGCGGCGTGTACCACTGCAGAATCTGGAGTCCCGTCTTCATGTAGCGGTAGTGGGGGCGCTGGTCGTGCGAGAGCAGGTAGTCGCGCCAGCGCGGGCAGCGCGTGATCCACTCGTGGTTGTAGCTCGAGAAGTCGGGGAGCTGGAGCTCGAGCTCCTCGTGGATGTGGTCGGGGTTCATGGGGTGCATGGCGGCGATGAGCGGCGAGCTGGCCTTGAAGCCCTGCCAGGCCGCCTCGCAGCGCGCCCAGCGCGGGTCGACGCCGTCCTCGCCCGGCGCGTCGTCGGGGCCCGGCACCGGCTCCTGGCCCTCCCAGAGGGGCATGGAGCGCAGCCGCTGGTCGGCGGCGATCAGGTTCACCAGGTGCGTGGTGCCCGAGCGCGGCAGGCCGATCACGATGATGGGCCGCCGGATCTCCACGTCGTGGATCTCGGGGTGACGCTGGAGCAGGTCGTGGATGCGCAGGCGGTTGGAGGCCCAGCGCACCGCGTCGCCCCAGAGGGTGAGGCGGCCGAGCCCCGTGCGCTCGGGGTCGGCGTCGGTCTCCGAGAGCATCAGGTCGAGGCGCTCGTGGAAGTCGTCGGGGCCGAAGTCCGAGAGGCCCGTGGCCTCGACGGCGGCGGCCAGCACCGCGTCGCGCGTGAGCTCCACCGGGTTCGTCTCGCCGTGAGCGAGGATGGCCTTCTGCAGGTCCGTGAGGACGGGGCTGCGGAGGTCTTCGATCCGGATCTTCTCGGCGGGGCTCATGGGGGGGACCTTCGCCGCGGCCGTTCCCGTGGCCGCTCAGGGCATCTGGAGGAGCTCGATCAGGAGCGGATCGCCCTCGCGCTCGAGGTAGGCGAAGACGATCTCGTCCGTGAGCTTCTTGTACCAGATCGGGCGGTAGCCCGTGGGGGCGAGCTTCTCGATCCAGCCGTCGGTGTCCTGCACGCGGTAGCGCAGGTGGTGCATGCCCTCGCGGCCGGCCTCGATGAACTCGCGGTGGGGGCTCTCGCCGTCCTGCCACTCGATGAACTCGATCTCGAGGTCGCCCGAGCGGCCGAAGAGGATCGCGAGCTTCACGTCGCAGACCCGCCCGCGGTAGGTGGCCCCCTGCACCGAGCCGTCCATGGACTGGAAGGGGCCGAAGAGCGCCCCGTAGCGCTTCTCGCAGTCGGCGACGGACCGAACGACGAAGCCGACCTGGTCGATCGGCGGAAGGCCGAGGCCCTCGAGGGCGGCCGGGGCGTCGGGGGCGTTCGACATCTCGGGTCTCCTCTCTGGTGGCGTGGGCGGCGCAGAGCCTGGCGGAGAGGGTGGGATTCGAACCCACGAGGACTTGCGCCCTGGCGGTTTTCAAGACCGCTGCCTTCGACCGCTCGGCCACCTCTCCGCGAGAAATATCGGGCAGTTGGAGCCTATCTCGGGCCGGGCTTATCCAGCAACTCCGCTGTTCATCCAGCGAACGCGGCGAACCGACTCGAGACACCAAAGGACCTCTGACCGGCTCGTTCTCGCGCAACCACCTGAAGTACTCGTGCGGGATCTCGCGCCCGTAGGTCGCCGAGTCCTAGAGGTTGACCGGTTCCATCGGGCCCTCCCGTCTGGTCGCCGCGGGCTTCGCGACATGGGCGGCGAGGGCTCCGAGTAGCTCCTGATAGACCATGTTGTGCCCGCGTTCACCGCCGAGCAGGAAGCCGATGTGCATCAGCAAGCTGTTCGAGCGCACGTCGCAATAGAAGGAGACCTTCGTGCGATCGTCGCCGAGCGGTTCGAAGACCCAGCGCCCCTTCCCGACGAGGTCTCCATCGTCATAGGTCTCCTCGATCTCCTTTGGGGGTGAGATGCGCTGGATGGTCCGCGTGAACCGTGACTTCACGGGTGAGCCCTTGGCGGCGAGCACGTGTTGCAGCTGCGCGCCCTCGACCACGTCGCCACCACCGATAACGTCGATCTCGTACCGGTGGTACCAGTCGCGCATGTGCGGGTAGTCGAGGATGATGTCGAAGAGCGTCTGGGCGGGCGCGTCGATCTCGAGACTGTCTACGGTGTCGAAGCTCGGCATGGTGGCGAGCGTAGCAGAGGGCGGAACTCGACCGCGTCTCGCTGGCGGGAGTCAGACCGGGCGTTCCGCTCCACCGTCGAGCACCCGGCCCGGGTTCTCACCGGTCAGCACGCCATCTCGCTGGGTGATGACACCGGCAACGGCGGTCAGCCGGTAGCCCCCCGGCGGCCGACGCAGGCGCGCGCCACCGCTCGGCAGATCGGAAACGAAGGTGTCCTGCTCCCAGGCCAACTCGTCCAGATCGAAGACGGTGAGATCGCCCGCGTAGCCCGGCGCGAGAATCCCGCGATCCTTGAACCCTAGCCGCTCCGACTGGGCACCTGTCAGCTCGTAGATCGCCTTCTCGAGCGTGAAGTCACCCCGCTCACGAACGTGACGGGTAAGGAGCAGGGTCGTATCGCCCGCCGCGCACATCATCTGGACGTGGGCGCCTGCGTCGCTGGCGGAGACGATGACGCGATCGTCGACGAGCATCTTCGCCACGCCCTCGACATCGCTATTGGATACACCAGCGGCGACGACACCGGGCTCGAGATCGTTCTCGAGGATCCAGTCCGCGAACACGTCGCTCGGATGACCGCCTCTTTCCTCGACGAGATCCTTGAGGCTCTTCGCGAGCCAGCGCTCATACTCGGGCTTCGTGACCGACGTGAACCGCGCGTGCTCGATTCGCGTATTCGGGAACAGCGATTTGTCGACGCGATCCCACTCCTCGCGCGCGACCTTGCGCCACTCGGGATCCCGGAGCATCGCCGCCCGCTCCTCGCCCCGGACGAGCATGATCTTGTTCCAGCCCTCTGGGAGCATCATGAAGACCATGGTCTGCTCCCAGTTGATGTTGAAATCCACGGTCCGTGGCGATGCGATCGGCCAGATGTCGGCACCTTCATCGCGGAGACCCTGCGAGTAGGCGATCAGCTCGTCGCTCCGCTCGGGCGCCATCTCCGTGTGGAGGAGGCCGTTCCAGACCGCGATCACGCCGTCGTGCGGCGCGGTGGCGTCGGCCATCTGCTTGATCTCCTCGAGCGGCGTCTCGCCGGTGAAGTTCGGGATGAACTCGACGAGCCCATGGCCGGCCTTCCCCATGGTCGCCGCCAGCGCCTCGAACTCCTTCTGCTCGGCGAAACGCGTCGGCACGAAGCGGCCGGCGCGGTCCACGTCGAAGAACGAGGTCGAGATCCCGAAGCAGCCGGCCTCGAGCGCTTCCGCGAGCTCCGCGCACATGGCCTCGATCTCTTCGTCCGTGGCCGCCCGCTCCCAAGCGTCGGGACCCATGACGTAGATCCGCAGCATCGAGTGACCGATCAGCGACGCCATGTTGAGCGCTGCCCCGTTCTCGTTCATCGAGTCGCGATACTCTCGCCAGGTCTCCCAGTTCCACGGAATGCCACTACGAAAATCCTCGATCGGCATGTCCTCGATGTAACAGAATACGTCCATCACCTCTTCGAGGTTCTCGGGCTTGACCGGCGCAAGGGAGAGCGAGCAGTTGCCGATCAGCGCCGTCGTCACGCCGTGCTGCGGCATGGGATCGCAGCCGGGATCCCAGAACATCGACGGGTCGAGATGGGTATGGGAATCGATGAAACCGGGGCAGACGTAGGCGCCGCCCGCGTCGACAAGCTCTTCCCCGTCCGGAGCGAGATCGGGCCCAACCTCGGCAACGAGCCCGTCGCGGATGCGCACGTCGGCGGGACGCGCCGGGCGACCGGTGCCATCGATCAGGAGGCCGTTCTTGACGATCAGATTGCCCATGAATCTCCCCCTGAGTCCTCTCGCGCTTCCCGAACGACGAGCTTGCTGGGCCACCCAGGCTCGGTCGCCCAGTCTTGCGGCGTATGATGCGTCGTGCTCGTCACGGCGTGCTCCGATTCTCCATCCCGACCCTAGGACTCGTCGCCGAGGTAAGTGAGGCGCCGAAGATCGGCTCGGCCATCGGGTTGCTACTTCTTGATCTGTGACGCCAGCATCCTCTTGACCTTGTCCCCGTAAGGGGGCAGCGATCCCGCCAGCTTCGCGAGATTGAGCTTGCCCTCCGTGTATACGCCTCGGGCGTGGCTGAAGGTCTTGAAGCCCTCTCGGCCGTGGTAGTTGCCGATACCACTGTTCCCGACGCCGCCGAAGGGCATATCGACGCAGGCGACGTGCATGATCACCTCGTTCACCGTCACACCACCAGAGCGCGTGCTCTCGAGCACACGCTCCTTCTCGGCGCGATCCTTGCCGAAGTAGTAGAGCCCGAGCGGTGTGGGACGTGCGTTGATGTATGTGACGCACTCATCGATGATTTCATATGACTTGACGACCAGTATCGGACCGAAGATCTCGTCGTTCATCACCGCCAGCTCTTCGCCCGGGTCCACCACCAGGTGGACGGGAATTCGCCGATCTCCTTCCTTGGGCTCCTCGGTGCCGAGATTCTCCACGCGCAGCCCCGCCTCGCGCGCCTCTGCCAGGTGCATGTTGATCCTGGCGTAGTGTCGATCGTTGATCATGGCCGTGTAATCGCGATTGCCCAGGACGGTGGGATACTGCGCCCGAAGCGTCTCGCGACAGGTGTCGATGAAGGCATCGACCGAGCCCGCCGGCACGAAGGCATAGTCGGGTGAGAGACAGACCTGGCCGGCGTTGTTGCACTTGCCCGTGATGATCCGGGAAGCCGCTTCTCCGATGTCCGCCGAGGAGCTCACGATCACCGGCGATTTTCCGCCCAGCTCGAGCGTAACCGGCGTCAGATTGCGGCTGGCCGCCTCCATCACCTTTCGTCCGATGCTCGTCGCGCCGGTGAAGAGGATGTGATCGAGGGGAAGCCTCGAGAAGGCTGCGCCGACCTCTGGGCCACCCGTGACCAGCGCGACTTCGTCCTCGGCAAAGTACTTGGGAAAGAGCTCTTCGAGCAGATCGACGGTCGCCGGATTGAACTCGGAAGGCTTGATCATCACGCGGTTGCCGGCGGCCAATGCGTTGCTGAGCGGGTTGAAGATCATCGCCATCGGGAAGTTCCAGGGCGACATGATGCCGACGACGCCCTTGGGCTGATACCGGAGCTCTGCCCGTGCACCGAAGAGCCCGAGCGGAAAGGGTGCCTTGCGGCGCTCGGGCTTCATCCAGCGGGAGACGTTCTTGAGCGCGTCCTTGAGGTGATTGATCGGCATCATCACTTCGGACATGAGCGTGAGGGGCTCGGGCCTGCCGGCATAGTCCGCGTCGAGGGTGCGAACGATCGCCTCCTGGTTGTCGACCAGCAGATCGATGCACTTCTGCAGGCGTGCCTTGCGCACCGCGACGCTCGGGATTCCGCCCGAGAGCTGTGCCGCGCGCAGGCTTTCGAGCTTCGCGTTCAGATCCGTCTCGATCGCATCCATGGGCTGGAGCCTCCTTTGTCTCGACCTCGATGCTCGGGATGGGAATCGAATGTCGAAGAACCGCACGCCCGGGCACCCGAATCGGGGCCGCGGCAGGATGCCGCGGGCACCGAGCGCCTGGACGTGAGCCTAGCAGCCGGCGAAGGCTGCTCGCCGTGCAGATGGCGGAGTCGGGCGCGCGCCGCCGGACGAATCGCTCCTCGCGGAAGTTCAGCTGGCCGGGGTCTGCGCCTCTCCTCGATCACGGGCCGTGGGGCATGGGCTCGATTCTCACCGGCCTCGAGCCTGGCGAAGGCCTCGTTGAGCGGGGGTCATCGCGTCGACGTCGCCCAGCATTCCGATGCGATCGTGCGAGGTGCCTGGTCAGCTCCACCAGCTTCCGTCGAGCGTGGGCGCGTGGAGGATCACGCTGTCGGCGTTCTCGGTGCACTCGACTTCGCCGAAGTGGACACGCCGCGCGTGCACGCGAATCATGACGATGCCGTGACGCAGCGCCGCCTAGACCTGAACCTCCGGCTCTACTCTTCTGTGCCCTGTGTCTGGAAGGCTCGTCCGCAACAGAGAAGAATTGGTTCAAGAAGTAGGGCCTAGCGCCTTCCTCATCGCCTCGAACATCGACTCCCGGAATCGCTTCGTCGCCGACGAGTCCTGGACGATGCCGTCGAAGCCATGGAAGACTCCGTCGATCGTGATGGTCTCGCAGGCCACGTCCGCTGCTCGAAGTCGGTCGGCGTAGGCCATGTTTTCGTCGTAGAAGAGATCGAGAGCCCCGACCCCGATCCATGCGGGCGGGAGGCCACGGAGGTCTTCGTTTCGCGACGGGACGGCGATCCGGCTGGCTGCGACCGCGCCGGCCTGGTGACCGAGATACGACGACCATCCGATCCGATTCGACCGGTTGTCCCAGAGCCGGTGCCCGCTCTCGTCGAGATCGGTGCGAAGTACCGTCCGATCGTCGAGCATCGGGTAGACAAGGATCTGCGCCGCCAGCCGAACCTCGCCCCGGTCCCGAGCGTGAAGCGCGACCTGGGCGGCGAGCCCACCCCCCGCGCTCGCACCCGCGACGGCGATCCGACTCTCGTCGACCTCGTCGCGCTTCGCCAGCCATCGGAGCGCTGCATAGGCATCATCGAGCGCCGCCGGAAACGGGTGCTCCGGTGCGAGCCGGTACTCGGGGGCGACGACGATCGCGCCGAGTTCGTCGGCAATCCGGCGGCAGAGGACGTCGTCTTGCTTGGGTGTCCCGATCAGGAAGCCACCTCCGTGGAACCACATCACCGCCGGAAGCCGGTCGCCGCCAGCCGCCGTCGGCCGATGGACGCGAACGGGGCCCGCACCGGTCTCTTCGATGTCGACGTTCTCGGGATCCGAGCGAAGACCGACCAGGACGTCGAGCAGACGAATGAGGGGCAGGCTCCACGATCGCGCGATTCCTCGCGGAAGGAAACGCGCGACGGATCGGTACTCAGGATCGAACGGGCTCTCGGACATCGGACCTCTCGGGTGCGCGCGAACGCCGGCCGCCAACGCACGCGATGTGGCGACTCGCATAGGGAGATATGTATCAGGCATGGTGATTCACGGTGCTGGATCGGCTGAACGACTTCCAAGACCGCTGCCTTCGACCGCTCGGCAACCTCTCCGCACGATGAAGCCGGGCCAGTCGGAGCGTATCCTGGCCACCGCTTGTCCAGCAAGTACCGAAGGACCCGGGTCCGTGCGCCTAGAGCCGCTTCAGCACCGCGCCCTGCGAGTTGAAGAAGAAGCCGCCGCAGCCGATCAGCGCGGTCGAAGCATTGTGCACCTGCCGCTCGCCGGCTTCGCCGCGCAGCTGTGTCACGGCCTCGCGCAGATGACCCGTTCCGCGCGAAGCCCCTTCGGACAGGGATCCGCCGTGCGGATTCATCGGCACGCGACCGTCGATCATCACGCAACCGCGCGCGTCGTCCCAGTTGTCGCGCATCCACCGACCGGCCTGGCCAGGCTTCGCGAAGCCCATGTTCTCGATCCAGCCGAGGGTGATGATGCTGAACCCGTCGTAGGGGAAGAAGACGTCGATGGCGTCGATCCAGATGTCGCTGCGCTCTCTCAGCGCCTCGACGACGACGTGCTGACCGTGTCGCTCGAGGGACGGTAGCTGGTCCTCTTCGTTCTTTCCGACCATGCCGGCGGTTGCCGCGTGAACCACGACCGGGTTCTTCGTGAGCTTCTTGGCCTTCTCGGTCGTCGTCAGGATGAACGCGTCGGCCCCGTCGATCGGAATGTCCATGTCGAGCATGCACAGCGGGTCGCGGATCATCCGCGCTTCGAGATACGCCTCCATCGTGAGCGGCCTCTTCATGACGGCCTTGGGGTTCCGAGCCGCGTTCGCACGCATATTGAGCGCCACACGACCGAAGGTCTCACGCGGGACGTCGTACTCGTGGATGTAGCGCGCGGCCCACGCGGTGTACGCCGCCGCCGGGTCGATCGACTCGGGCATCGGCGGCGCTTTGAGCCCGCCGCTCATCATCCCCGCGAGATAGCCGCGGAAGGGGTCCTGCGCCGCGGAGCGTGAGTTCCACGGTGCCCGGATGAAGGCGTAGTAGAGGAGGACCGTGTCGCACTGCCCCGAGAAGATCGCCGTCATCGCATCGACGAGCCCGAAGATCGCGACGGGCATCGGGCTCGAGTGGTGCGTGATGTCCGTGAGGCCCAGGATCGCGGACATCTGGTTCGCCCGCGGAGCGCCCGGCTCGAGCGCTCCCACCACGCCGTCGATCTCGCTCTTGTCGATCCCCGCGTCGCGAATCGCCGCGATGCATGCTTCGGCTCCGAGCTTCGCTGGAGAGATCCCACCCGCGTCCCGGCTGAACTCGGTCGAGCCCACACCGACGATCGCGATCTCGTCTCGCATCGGATTTCGGCTGGCCAAAGCTCAGCCCTCCCGCTTCCGGAAGACCGGGAAGGGATGCCCGTAGCGCTCGATCCAATCGAGCTCGACAGGCAACCCGATCACGACCTCTCCGACGGGAAGGCCGACCACGGTGCTGGTGAAGCGCACACCGTCCGTCCCGTCGAGATCGACGGTGACGACGGGATGCGGCCCCTGCGCGTAGTCCACCCCCGGCGCCGGCGCACCCTGGTGCAGGTGCATCGCGAGATGGACCGTGCCCCTCCCCTCGACCTCGGTCGGCACGAGGTTCTCGGACCAGCAATCCGGGCAGATCGGCTTGGGCGGGTGGTGGAACCTGCTGCAGTCGCTGCAGCGGTTGATCAGGAGCCGCTTGTCGAGCCAGCCACGGAAGTGGTGCTTCGAATCGTGGGAGATCTGGACCCACGGGAAGCGCTCGACCAGCTCGGCGTCGGAGACGGACTGGTTCATCGTGCCTCTGGAGATCGCCCGCTAGATCTCGACGTTGTAGAGCCGTGCCGGCGTGTCCTGGAGAATCGCGCGCGCTACCGACTCGTCGATGCCCGAGAGCGCCTCCTCGGCATAGTCGGCCGGGCGCACCGCGACGCTGTTCGGGCTGGGGTACTGGCTGGTCGGGTGCGGATAGTCCGTCTCCCACATCACGTTGTTCGGAAAGGCCTGGATCGCCGAGCCGACCGCACGCTTCTCGAACCAGAACGACCCGTAGATCTGGCGCTCGAAGTACTCGGACGGGATCAGATCGTATTCCGGATGCTCCTTCGCCACGTCGCCGTTCACCCATTGCCAATCGAACATCTCGAGCACGCACGAGAGCCAGCCCGCACCGCTCTCCACCGAAACGAAGTCGAGGCGGGGAAAGCGCGCGCAGACTCCGCCGAAGATCAAGCTCGCCAGGCAGCTCTGGTTGTCGAGCAGCGCGAGTGAGCTCCCGCGCGCGAAGTTCGCCTTGAATCCCATCTCGGCCGCGTCGTTCATGAGGTCGCCGAGGTCCCCGGCGCCGATGTGGAAGCTGATCGGAAGGCCGGCTTCCTGCGTGGCGGCCCAGATCGGATCCCAGTGCTTGTGGGCGAGAGGCGGCTGACCGAACGTTTCCGGGCGGCTACCGAAGAGCACCGCGCGGTGGCCCCTTCCCGCCGAACGCTGGATCTCCTTGACGGACGCCTCGACGTCCCAGAAAGGCAGCGCCATCACGGGCAGCAGGCGGTTCAGGTCGGCACTCGCCCACTCGACCAGGAAGTCGTTGTAGGCGGTAACGCACTCGAGCATCAACTCAGGCTCACCGAGCCGGAGGAAGCCGCCGGACCCGAAGCCGCCCAGGTTCGGATAGAGGACCATCCCGTGGATTCGCTCCTCGTCCATGAGCTGAAGCCGCGCCTTCGCGTCGTATGACGCCGCGGGAATGTCCTCGTAACCCATCGGGGTATCGGGATAGCTGCCCGTGTGACCGGCCATCGTGTAGAAACCCGGGCCGCCAACCGGGGCGTCGCCGACGAACCACATGTCGCGCCCATCGATCCTCCGGATGTGGGGCACCTTGTCGCCCCACTTGCTGGCAACGCGGTCCGTCCACACGTCCGCCGGCTCCGTGATGTGGGTATCGATGTCGATGACCTTGTACTTCTCGAACAGCTTCTGACCCATTGGTTGTCTCCGTGATCGTCGATGTAGCTAGCCGTGAGCGATCTTGCCGCCGTCCCGGTGTCGGACTTCCAGGCCCGTCATTCCGCCTTCCACTCGGCACTCCTCGAGGATCCTCATGAACTCCCCGGGCTCGCCGAAGAAGAACCCGTTCTGGCGACTCGTGTCGCTGGGCTTGCCTTCGTTGTTGTAGTAGCCGGGCGTGCAGTTCTGCATGAACTCGCCCCGTTGGCCTGCCAGGGTGACGACCCGCTCCACCCACTCGCTCACGGCTGCTTCGGACACCTCGAGCGCCTCGACGCCCTCGTCGATGGCGCGCGCGATGATGAAGGCGAGGTGCTTCGCCGTGTCTCCGAGACCATGCGTGAAGTTCACGGCGAAGCCGGACTGGACCATGCTCATGATGAAGAAGCAGTTCGGAAAGCCGTGCGAGTGCATGCCGTGCAGGGTGCGCGCGCCCCTGGCCCAGTGCTCCGTCAGGGTCCGGCCCCCTCGCCCGTAGACCTCGTAGCCGCCCCGGCGCGTGTAGTCGGTCCCCACCTCGAAGCCCGATGCGTAGATCAGGCAGTCCACTTCGTACTCGAGCCCACCGGCCACGACACCCTTCTTCGTGATGCGATCCACGCCCTTGCCCTGGGTGTCCACCAGCGTGACGTTCTCGCGATTGAAGGTCGGCAGGTACTCGTTGTGGATGCACGGCCGCTTGCAGAACTGTCGGTAGTAGGGCTTGAGGGCCTCTGCCGTGGCCTCGTCTTCGACGATGGCGTCCACGCGAGCGCGGATCTGCTCCATCTTCTCGAAGTCGGTCAGCTCGATCTGCCTCTCCAGCGCTTCGGGTGACAGGTCTGGCGACTCCTGCTGCTGGACCTGCGCGACGAGCTTGCGGATGATGTCGGTCCAGTTGTCGCTCACCAGGTCCTCGGCCTGGTAGCCGCCCTGGGTGAGGATCTGGAAGTTGTCCATCCGCTTCTGGTGCCAACCCGGCTCCAGGCTCTTCGCCCACTCCGGATCGGTGGGAGGGTTGTGCTTCTCGTCGATCGAGGACGGGGTGCGCTGGAACACGTAGAGGTGCTCCGCCGTCTCGGCCAGGTGCGGAACGCACTGCACGGCGGTCGCGCCCGTGCCGATGATGCCGACGCGCTTGCCTCGCAGCCCCGTCAGGTTGCCGTCCGAGCTGCCACCCGTGTACTCGTAGTTCCAGCGGCTGGTGTGGAACGAGTGGCCCTCGAAGTCCTCGATGCCCGGGATGCCGGGCAGCTTCGGATGGTTCAGCACGCCGAGCGCCATGCACACGTAGTGGGCGCGCATCCGGTCGCCGCGGTCGGTCGAGATGAGCCAGCGGGCGGCAGCGTCGTCCCAGCGCAGCTCCGTCACGCGAGTCTGGAAGCAGACGTCGCGGTAGAGGTCGTACTGCCTGCCGATGCGCTGGCAGTGCTCGAAGATCTCCGCGCCCGTGGCGTATTTCTGCGTGGGGAGGTAGCCAGTCTCTTCGAGCAGGGGCAGGTAGATGTAGGATTCGATGTCGCAGGCGATGCCCGGATAGCGATTCCAGTACCAGGTGCCCCCGAAGTCGCCGGCAGCGTCGATGATCCGGACGTCCTCGACCCCGGCCTCCCGCAGCCGGGCGCCCGTCAGCAGGCCCCCGAAGCCGCCGCCGATGATGGCCACCTCGACCTCGTCGTGGAGCGGCTCGCGATCGATGCGCGCCTCCACGTAGGAGTCTTCGAGATAACGGGCGAACTCGCCTTTCAGCTCGCGATACTGATCGTTGGCGTCTGCGCGGATGCGCTTCTCCCGCTCCTCTGCGTACTTCGCGCGAAGCTGATCGGGGTCGAAAGCAGGGGCCTCGGATCGAGGCACGGTCGAATCGTGGTTCTCGCTTTCCATCGGTTCCTTGCCTTTGCTCAACGGGCGCCGAGAGTCGGCACCGCCGCCATCTCGGCGACCGTCGATGCTTCCAGGACGTTCATGTCCTTGTCGAGCGTCTCGAAGACGGGCCCGTCTCCGGCGTAGAGCGAGAAGAAGACGATCGCGCCCTCGGGGCCACCGTGCTCCATGTGGGCCTCGCCGCCCGGGCTCATCACGTAGGTGCCGGCGGGGCGGACCTTGTGCTCGCCTTCGCTCCCGTCCTCGTGGATCTCGATCACGTGCTGCTCGCCCTCGAGCACCAGGATCGCGGTGTCCGCGACGTGGCGGTGGAAGTGGCAGTACGAGTTCGGCGGCCACTTGACGATCAGGTCGAGACGGCCGGTCTCGGGGTCGGCTCCGAGGATCGACATCCAGTACCGGCAGGGGTAGCTCTGGCTCGGATCGTCGATCTCGGTCCAGTCGATCTGGTGCGCGTCGAACTGGTAGCTGGCGCTCATGAGTGCTCTCCTCGTTGATGAATTCACGGGTCGGAACGTTCCCGCCCGATCCGTTCAGTCAGTGGTTCAGGCGGTTCTCCGGGCGGCGATCAAGCACGCTGCACCGCGCCCTTGCCGGTGAGGATCCGCCCCAGTCGTGTCGCACCTCCAGCGCCCAGTCGCCGCTGGAGGAGTGAAGCGATCGCACGGAGCTCACGGTCCGGCGGCGCACGACCGTCGCGAGAGACCGGAATGGACCCCTGATTCACGAAGCCGCGTGCCTCGAAGAGCTCCTCCTCGAGAGCGAGCACTCCGTGAAGCTCCGCCGCCACGCTCACGAGATCGGCGAAGCGCCGCACCCCGAGGAGCTCGCGGATGCCACCCTCGAGGTCCTCGAGCGCCTCGAGCGAGTCCCGGATCAGCTCCTCGCCGCGCTCGGTCAGGCGCACCTGCACCGCTCGACCATCGGTCTGGTGGGGATCGCGCCGGGCGTAGCCGAGCGACTCGAGGCTGCTCACGGTCGCCCCGGTCGCCTGGCGGCTCACGCCCTGCAGTCGTGCCACCTCGGAGACGCTCATCTCTGCGTCGCCGATGAGAGCGACGAGGCGCGCGTGGGAGAGCTGCAAACCCTCGTGCCCTCTTGCGCGGATCCGCTCCAGAAGCTCCTCCTCGACGCGATCCGCGACGATCGGCAGGACGCCGATCGACTGACGGGCGGCTTCGCCGAGCCCCGCATCCGTCTGCTCCTGGAGCCCGAGTCCGAAGAAGAGCGACGACGAGGCCGCGTTGAAGCGACGCAGCCGGTCTGCCCCGATCCGCTCCGAGTAGGTGGCCTGTTCCTCGAAGATCAGCCGCACGCTGTCTTCGACGAGCTCGCGCCCCCGCTCCGTCAGACGGACGCGCTGCGCGCGATCGCCGTTCTGTCCTCCGACACGCTCGACGTAGCCATCCTGCTCGGCGAGCCGGGCCACCTTGCTGCAGGCCTGGCGACTGATCGAGAGCTGCTGGGCAAGCTCCGTCAGGGGCCGCGGCTCTCGCCAGACGAGCGAGATGAACGGGCCGAGGCTCGGCCGGATCCGCTCGTAGCCACACTCCCTCTCGAGTCGATCGACGACCCGGCGGCTGAGCCCCCCGGCGATCCCGAGCAGGTGGTGCACCCAGTTGTCCCGGTAGCGCTCGATTTCTGCAGCGCGCTCGAGGGCCGGGTCACCTGTTTCGGCTGCGGCGGGGGGAGCCATGGAGAAACAGTACTGCCCGACCGGCTGGTGTGCAACCTACATTTGCAATCCTGTCAATCTGGGTTACAAATGGGCCCGCGAAGCCACACAGGGAACGCTCTGCATGAGTGACCAGGAACGAGACGAGCTGCGAGAGGAGCTGCTCGCATGGGTGGGCAAATCCCTCGGTCATGATGGCCCCGCTCACGCGCCGGACCCGGTGAACATTCCGATGATTCGTCACTGGGTCGACGCGCTGGACGACCACAACCCGATCTACCTCGATGAGGAGGCGGCATCGAAGACACGCCACGGCGGTATCGTTGCGCCCCCGGCCATGCTCCAGACCTGGATCTTCCCACGGCCGAAGATCGATGGCATCGGCGAGCGGCGCGGCATGCCGACCGAGGACGACTCGGAGAATCCCATCTGCGTGCTCGACCGCGCCGGCTACATCGGATCGCTGATGACGAACTCGGAGCTCGACTTCGTGCGCTACCTGCGGCCCGGCGACCACCTGAGCTCGGAGACCCTCGTCGAGTCGATCTCGGAGCTTAAGAAGACTGGGGTCGGCTACGGATACTTCCTCACCTGGGTGACGACCTACTTCGATCAGCACGGAGAGGAGGTCGGGAGGCAGCTCTCCCGGATGTTCAAGTTCGATCCTTCCGCCTTGCTGTCGCAGGCGCAGGCATGACCCCCGTTCGATCGCAGCGGTTCGCAGACCTGAAGGAAGGCGACGAGGTCCCGCCCTTCGAGTTGCCTCTCACCTATACCCGCGTCGTGGCAGGGGCGATTGCCTCGCGCGATTTCATGCCCGCGCACCACGAGAAGGAGTACGCGATCGCGCAGGGGGCACCGCACATCTTCCTGAACATCATGACGAGCAACGGGCTCGTCGCGCGCTACCTCACCGACTGGGCAGGTCCGGAGGCGATCCTCCGCAGCATCAAGGTTCGCCTCGGCGCGCCGGCCATCCCAGGACACGTTCTCAGGTTCACCGGACGGGTCGAATCGGTCCGGACCGAGGGTGACGAGGGCGTCGTCGAGGTCAACCTCCAGGCGTCCACGGAGCTCGGAGCCCACGTCAACGGGACCGCCACCGTCTCGCTCCCAGCGTGAGGAGGCGTCTCGGCGACCGGCACCTGCGAGAGAGCTGAGCGGAGGAGTGAACTTGTCCCGAGCCGATCACCTACTGCCCATCCCGCCCCGAGGCGGCCATGACATCGACACGAGCGACGGCTTCCTGCCCATGCTCGCGCCGCCGGAGCTCAAGTCGCAGGTGACCGTCGAGCAGCGGTTTCTCCCAGGACCCGACGGCGCACCCGACGTGCGCGCGCTCGTGTACCGCCCGAGGGGCGAGGCGGGGACCTTGCCCGTGATCCTCAGCATCCACGGAGGTGCGTTCTGCTTCGCCCACCCCGAGACCTTCGAGCTGATCGACGTGGCCTGGGCGGTCCTGCACCGCTGCGTCGTGGTCGCCGTCGACTACAGACTCGCACCCGAGCATCCCTTTCCTGCTGGGAGCGAGGACTGCTACGCCGCGCTGCTGTGGATCACAGCCCACGGCGACGAGCTCGACGTCGACCTGGATCGCCTCGTCGTGGCGGGGGGTAGCGCAGGCGGTGCACTCACCGCTGCCGTGGCGTTGATGGCACGCGACCGCAAGGGGCCGAAGATCGCACTCCAGGCACTGCTGATCCCGGTCCTCGACGATCGCCTGCAGACTGCGTCGCACGAGCAGAGCCGGGGCCGCCCCGGCTTCAGTGCCGACGGCAACGAGGGCATGTGGCTCCACTACCTGGGTGAGGACTACGACCGTTCCCAGACTTCTCCCTACGCTGCGCCGGCCCGCGCAGAAGACCTCTCAGGTCTGCCGCCGGCCGTCGTGCAGACCAACGGCATCGATCCGCTGCGCGACGAAGGCATCCTCTACGGCCTGCGTCTGATGGAGGCCGGCATCCCGGTCGAGCTCTACAACGCGCCCGGCTGCTACCACGGCGCCGATCCGGTCGACCCGCGCGCGGCGGCCCAGGCCATTCGCGTCTTCACCGAGGCCCTCGGTGCGGCACTGCATCCGAAGGCCGAGACGCCGTAGGGCCAGGACGAGCGACCGAAGGAGGTCTGCGTGCGTGCGCTGGTCATGAAGGACAAGGCACTCCGGGTCGACGACGTCGCGGACCCGGAGCCGCAGAAGGGGCAAGTCCTCGTTCGCACGCTCGCGTGTGGGATCTGCGCTTCGGACACGCACCTGCTGGCGCACGGCGAGCGGCTCGCTCAGTGGTCGCGAGACTTCGGCGGGCCCTTCGACATGGAGATGGCTCGGGATCTCGTGATGGGCCACGAGTTCTGTGGGGAGATCCTGGACTACGGCCCCGGCAGCCGTCGGCCCCTGGCGACGGGAACGCGAGTGACGTCTGCTCCGACCCTCCTCACGAGTGGCGGGTTCGCGGTCCTCGGGTACAGCAACGTCTATCCCGGCGGCTTCGCCGAGCAGATGCTGCTCAGCGAGGACCTGGTCCGCGCCGTGCCGGACGGCGTTCCCACCGACGTGGCCGCACTCACGGAGCCGGTATCCGTGGGTTTCACGTATCGGCGGGGCTCGGGAGTGACCGCGTCCGACGTCCCGCTCGTCGTCGGGTGCGGCGCGATCGGGCTCGCGGTGATCAGCGCACTTCGCCTTCTCGGGGCGGGCCCGATCCTCGCCTCCGACTTCTCGCCGCTCCGCCGCGAGCTGGCCCTGGCGGCGGGGGCCGATGAGGTCTTCGACCCGTCGTCCGAACGGCCGTTCACGGCATGGGCCACGATGGCGGGCCGGAAGAAGGGAGCCACGCCGTATGCCTTCGAGTGCGTCGGTGTCCCCGGCGTGCTGGACGAGATCCTCCGCGAGGCGCCCTTCGCGGCGCGCATCGTGATCGCGGGTGTGTGCCTCGAGCCCGACCCGATCTTCGCGGCCGCCGCGCACACGAAAGGCCTCAACGTCCAGTTCGGCGCGATCCCGATGCCCGCGGACTTCGACGCTGCACTCCGGGCGGTCGGCGACGGCGAGATCGATCCGCGCCGCTGGATCACCGGGGTTGCCAAGCTGGAGGACTCGGTGGAGGCGTTCTCGAGCGCCGTCGAGACGAATCGTCACGTGCGCGTGATTGTGCATCCGGTGCCCTAGCACACCGAAAGAGGGACGATGCCCATGTTGAAGCTGATCTATCTCGCTCACAGGAACCCGAAGTTCGCTTCCTTCGACGAGTTCGTTCGACGCTGGCGACTACACGGGGCGAGGGGGATGGAAGGCCATTTCTGGAATCAGGCGATCGGCTACGTGCAGGCCGAACCGGTTCGACCCACGCCGGTCCCCGGAACCTCGGAGGAGTTCGACGCCATCGCCTGCTACATGGTCCGAGACCGCGCGTTCGACGAGCCTCCCTCGGCGGCCGAGGCGAATCGAATCGCCCAGGACGAGCTCGAGACGTTCTCGGCGCCGATTCCGGCGACGACGCTCTGGGTGGACGAAGAGCGAGTCCTCGAGGGCGAGCTGGGCGGTGCGACGGCGTTTCTCTTCTTCACCGAGCTCGCGAAGGCACGGGAGGCGGGCGAGAGCGCGTTGGCCGCTGGCGGCTTCGATCGCATCACGGTGAACGTCCGCTGCGACGACGGCCCCCTGGGCCCACGCGCGAACACGCTTCCCCACGCTGCCGTCGTCGAGCTCTCCGCGGGGCGCATCGCCTCGCTCGCGAGCGCGCTCGCCGGCGAACAGGCCAAGCTTCTCTCCGCGGCGGACCCTGCCGTAATCACTCGCGAGGTCGTCTTCTGGGACCGACTTCCACACTAGAGCGGTACTTGGCGCGTCTCGGCGACGAGTCCTAGAGTCGGGGCGAAGAACCGGAGCACACCGTGACGAGCACGACGCCTCACCCGCAGCAAGACGGGGCGACCGAGCACTATGACGCCGTCATCATCGGAGCGGGCGTCAGCGGCATGTACGCCCTCCATCATCTCCGCGGGATGGGCCTGTCGGTGCGGGCGTACGACGGCGCCCCCAGAGTCGGGGGCACGTGGTGGTACAACCGCTATCCGGGGGCGCGTGTCGATGGTCCGAGCGCCCCCTTGTACGGCTACACCTTCTCCGACGAGCTCGTGAAGGAGTGGGACTGGACCGAGTCCCAGTCTTCCCAGTCGGAGGTGCTGTCCTACCTCGAGCACTTCGCGGACCGCTTCGACCTCCGTCGCGACATTCAACTCGAGACCTGGGTGCAAGGCGCTCGCTACGACGAAGCCACGCAGAGCTGGACGGTCGAAACCAGTACCGGGCTCCGCGTATCGGCGGAGTTCCTGATCTGTGCCGTCGGCGCCCTGTCCACGCCGAACAAGCCCGACATCCCCGGGATCGACGATTTCGGAGGCGAGTGCATCCACACCGGCAACTGGCCGCAGGAGCCCGTGTCGTTCTCGGGCAAGCGCGTGGGCGTGATCGGGACCGGCTCTTCGGGAATCCAGGCGATCCCAGAGATCGCCAAGGAGGCCGATCACGTCACGGTCTTCCAGCGCACGCCGCAGTACTCCGTTCCCGCCCGCAACCGCCCCCTCGCGCCCGAGGAGCTCGCGGCCGTCCGAGAGAACTGGGAACAGGTCCGCGCCGGAATGATCGCGCCCCCGCCCCCGGATGCGCAGCTCCCCATGATGCCGGGCAACGGGCGCTCGGCGTTCGACGAGACTCCCGAGCAACGTCACGCGCTGTACGAGGAACTCTGGGAGCGGGGAACACTGGGGTTCGTGTACGGCAACTATCCGGAGCTCCTGGTGAACGAGGAGATCAACCGCGAGGTTTGCGGGTTCCTGCACGGCAAGATTCGCAAGATCGTCCACGACCCCGAGACGGTCGACAAGCTGATGCCCGACCATTTCTACGGCACCAAGCGTCCGATCCTCGACGACGGTTACTACGAAACCTACAACCGCGACAACGTAACGCTGGTGGACCTCCAAGAAGACCCGATCGAAGCAATGACCTCGACAGGCGTGCGCACCGCGAAGGGCGAACACCCCATCGACATGCTCGTGCTCGCAACGGGTTTCGACGCGATCAGCGGCTCGATGCTCCGCCTCGATCCCAAGGGTCGCGGTGGCATCCGCCTGAAGGAGAAGTGGGAGAGCCGATTCCACAACTACCTCGGCCTGATGATCAGCGACTTTCCCAACCTGTTCATGATCCACGGCCCAGGTACGCCCGGAGTCCTCTACCTCATGCCGCTCGGCGCCGAGCTCGAGACGGAGTGGATCGCCAACTGCGTGCGCCACATGCGCGAACAGGGGCTGGGCGCGGTCGAGCCGACGCACGCCGCCGAGCTGAACTGGGACAGAGAAGTCAATGAGATCGCCAACAAGACGCTCTTCCCCCGGACGGACTCCTGGTACACGGGGGCAAACATCCCGGGCAAGCCCCGGCATTTCAGTGTGCACCTGGGCGGCCCTGCGTACTTCCATCGCATCGCCGAGGTGGCCGACAAGGGGTACGAAGGCTTCGTCTTCACGCCGACCGCAGGCGAACGGGCCGAAACTGGATCTCGTTGATGTGCGTAGCGCCCCTCCTTCGTCGAGTGGGAATCGTCTAGGCGAGGTGCTTGGCCACGTGGCTCGCCATCTTCGCAGCCTCGGCTTCGGGAATGGTATCCACGAGCCGCGCGATGCGGTCACCCCGGAACCAGGCCTCCTCCTCCATGTGGAGGAGGAGCTCCGGAGCTCCCGGAATCTCGTAGTGGACGCGGCCCGGGATCTTCATCGATCTACCTCTTCCATGAGGGTGTCCCAGGGCCGCCTGCGCTCGACGAATACGGTCCTCTCCTACCAACGCAGGACGTTCTTGGCAGCGGGCCGTGCGCGGTAGCGTTCGTCCCACGCGCGCAGCAGCGGACGATCACCGAAGAGATCCGCTTCGATGTAGCGCAGGAATTGCAGGGAGGCCTGCAGCGTGCAATCGGCAATGGAGACCCGTTCACCGAGCAGCAGCGGCCGGTCGTCGGACAGCAGCTTCTCGAGGTAGTCGAGCGGCGTCTGGATGGCGGACTCCATCTGCGCGGCTCTCTCGGGATCGGGAGGCAGCCCGAGCGGTGATTTCTTCGCGTGTCCGTAGGCGCCCATCGGGCCGGCGATGCGCAGATCGACGATCCGCTCCACGTCTCTCGCATGGCCTCGCTCCTCGGCGTCCCCGCTCAGCATCGCGGCTTCGGGGAACTTGTCCTCGAGGTACTCGATGATCGCGAGCGACTCGACCAGATACGAACCGTCGTCCAGCTCGAGCGTGGGTACCGTGCCGAAGGGATTCCGCGCCAGGTGTTCGGGCTCGCGGTGGCGGCCCTTCAGCGTGTTCACCACGACCTGCTCGATCCCCATCTCCACGCCGAGCTCGGCGCGTTCGGCGATGTAGAGCATGACCTTCGTCGGATTCGGCGCCAGCGGCACCATGTAGAGCTTCATGAGAGCCCCTTCGTCAGGTCCACGATGTTCTCCAGCAGCTCGAAGCGCTCCGGCCCGAGGGGAGCGCTATCGAGTCCGAGCTTGAGGGTCGTCACGCCCGAGTCGCGATATCTCCGCAACCGCTCTTCGACCATCTCGCGGGTTCCGACCGCTTGGAACTCCGTCACCATCGCGTCGGGAACACGGCGGGTCGCCTCGTCGCGCTTGCCCTCGAGCCAGAGCGACTGAATCGCTCGCGCGTCCTCTTCGTAGCCCGCGCGCCGAAACGCGTCATTGTAGAAGTTGGTGGTCGCCGAGCCCATGCCGCCCATGTTGAAGGCAACGCCCTTCTTGCGGCGTCGGATGATCCCTTCGACGTCATCCCCGATCTCGACGCGCACCGACACACAGAGGTCGAGATCGCTTGCTTCCCGGCCGGCCTTCCGCGCGCCTTCTCGGATGAACGACAGATGGGCGTCGGGATGGTCGGGCGAAAAGGACGTTCCGAGCCAGCCGTCCGCGCTGGAGCCGGTGTAGCGGAGCGACTGGGGCCCCAGGGTTGCGAGGTAGATCGGGATCTCCACGGGCTCGTGAGCCACGCGAATGGGCTTCCCCTCGCCGCCGGGCAGCGGCAGCTGAAAGACCTTTCCCTGGTAGCGCACCTTCTCTCCCGCGAAGATCATCCGGCAGATCTCGACGGTCTCCCTCAGGCGCGCCAGGGGAGTGGTGTAGGCCACGCCGTGCAGCCCCTCTACGACCTGCGGTCCACTCGCCCCGAGACCCAGCGCGAAGCGCCCCCCCGTGAGGTCGTGCAAGGTGAGGGCCGTCATCGCCGTCATCGCGGGCGTGCGGGCGGACGTCTGCATGATGCCTGTCGCGAGCTTGATGCGATGCGTCTTGTCCGCGAGGTAGGCCAACGGGGTGACGGCGTCGCTCCACCAGGCTTCCGCGGAGAACGCGATCGACACCCCCAGCCGTTCCGCGTGCTGCACCCATTCCGTCATCAGGTCGAGATTGCCGGGTTGCTCCCCGGGCGACGAAAGATGCCGAGGGGGGGATACGGCGCCGAGCTCGATGGCGAGCTTCATATCTCGGTGGTCCTGCTGCGTCGGCCTCGTGGTTCGGCGGTCGACCCGACGAAGCGCCGGCCATGGTTGGTTGCGCTAGCTCGCCAATCCCCGGTCGAGCACCTCGGTCAACGTGGCATAGACCCGATCCAGTTCGACGCGTTCGGGATCCAGCTGCCACTGGTAGTGGAGGCCGACCAGCGCCCCGAGGATGACGGCGCTCGCCGAATCGACGTCGACTCCCGGGGCGACCGAGCCATTCCGCTGAGCCGCTTGCACCCAGACGCGGATGAAGCGTCGAAAGCGCTCGTAGAGTTCCGAGAGTTGGGGTTGGAGCTCGCGGCGCGGCCCAAGCGACTCGGACATCAGAACCAGGAAGAGTCGCCCGGCCTCCTGGTGGTCGCGGAGAAAGTCACGATTTGCCTCGATGGCTTCGGCGAAGGTCGTCGGGCCATCGTCTCCCAGGAGCGGGGCCAGGATCTCGTTCTCGAAGACGTCGAACGCGCGATCGACGACCGCGAAGAGCAGGCCGCTCTTGCTCCCGAAGTGGAAGCGGATCGACCCGCGACTGATCCCGGACGCCTCCGAGATCGCCTCGAAGGTGGTCTCGCCCGATCCCTTCTCCGAGATCAGCCGAAGGGCGGTGTCGAGCAGTCGTTCCCGCGTCCGCTGGGCTCTTTGCTGGATGGCCATCTTGACGGCGCAGTCTAGCAT
>JASJBO010000409.1 GCA_030066475.1 Myxococcota bacterium | reverse complement strand
GCCCTGCACGGGGCTAGTAGTCCGAGCGCCCGTCGCTGGTGATCACCGCGTACGGCGGCGGCACCGTGTACAGGCCGTTGCCCGGCTCGGTCGACAGGCGCTCGTTCCCGCCCCCGCCGTCGGTCGTGCGCGCGCGATAGTAGATGCGCGTTCCCGCCCCGCCGGCCTGGAGCGTGGTCCACTCGCCCGCCGAGGGCGTCCAGGTGCCGTAGCACTCCGCCGACCCCGCGGTGCCGGGGTTGCGGTCCACCGTCGTGAAGCCGCTCAGGATGGTGGTGGCGCCCGGGAACGCCGGATCGGTCGCCACCTCGACCTGGAACCGGGCGTTGCAGGGCGACGGGTTGCTGAAGGTGGCCGCGCCGCTGGCGCCCGACAGCCGGTAGCGCGGTCCGGTCCAGACGTGGAAGCGCGGCGCCGGGCCGCCGAGCTCGAGGAAGTCGACCTCGGGATGGTTCACCCCCTGCACGTCGAGGTCGTCGCCCGGGTCCATGTCGTCGATGTCGATCACGGCGTCGCCGCCGTTCTCGCCGCCCGGACACGACGCCGGGTCGCTGGTGCCCCCGTCGCCGTCGAGGCAGGCGGCGGGCAGCACGAACACGCCCGCCTTGGCGAAGCCGGCCGTGACCTTGCTGGTGGTGTGCGGGCCGTTGTGGCGGAAGGCCGGCGGGCCGCCGGGCGAGCCGGAGGTCGCCCACTGCTCGATCATCTGGATCTCGAGGTCGAGCAGCAGCGCGTAGAGCCCGATGTCCTGGAGCACGCCGCCGGCGGTCGGCGGGTCGGGCAGGAAGCCGGCCTCCTTGAGCGCCCGCGCGAAGCGCACCTCGAACTGCGGCAGGCCGGAGGGGCGGCACTTGCTGCGCATCCCGAGCCGCACCTCCCAGAGCGCCGCCGAGTAGATCTGCGCGTCGGAGTAGCCGCTGGAGTCCGTCGAAATCGCCCGGTGCTCGGGGAAGTGATCGCCCGGGCTGGCGGGATTGAAGGGCACCGTCACCTGATGCAGACGCGGCGTGTATCCGTTCTCGCTGGCGTCGTCGTTGTTGGCGCAGTAGAGCCGGTTGTCGACGCCGCCGATGTTCTTCGAGACCCAGCCCCCCGTGCAGTTGGTCGAGTAGAAGGTGTCGGCCCAGAAGTCCGCCAGGTCGTGGCCGCGCCGCCCGCCGTAGCCCACCGGGATCGCGCAGGCCGGCATGCCGCACCAGTTCGTCGGGCGGTTCTCGGTGAAGCGGGCCGTCGAGTTGTGGGCCAGCTCGTGCGCCACCACGGTGTTGTCGTGCGCGTAGTTCATCCGGTTGTCGGCGAAGCCGGCCGTCGGGATGTCGAGCCCGTTCGTGTAGCTCGGGCAGGCCGCGTTGTAGTAGCCCTGGCAGGCCCCGTAGTTCATGCTCGACCAGGCGTTGCAGCCGGCCGAGGCCGACTCGACCCTGGGGCTCCAGGGAGTCGTCGGGAACGGCCTGAAGACGCCGAGGTCGAGGGTGCGCCGCCACAGCCGGTAGAACACGCTGAAGAAGTTGACCTGCTGGAATCCCTTGTTGGTTCCCGAGGCGCACAACGCCTCGGCGGCGTCGTTGATCGGCGCCTGGTCGAAGTTCGCGAACGTCGCCGAGCTGCCGCCGCCGACGTCGGGGATGCTCACGTCCAGCGCGTCGAAGCCGTCACCCAGGTAGTCCACGCGGTTGACCAGCCCGGTGAGCTTCAGCACGTACTGGCCGCCCGACGCCGGGTCGACCTCGAGGCTCTGCGAGATGCTGCCGATGCCGGGGTCGCGATTGAACACGATGCCGCGGGCGTCGGTGTCCCAGAGCAGGGGGTTGAGCTTGAGGATGCGCGCCGACTCCGCGTCGAGCCAGAGCAGGAACTCGCCGACCTGCCCCTCGTAGAGGCCGGTCAGCAGCATGCGCCAGGCGTACTGGAGCCGCACCCCACCGCCGCCCGCGTCGCCCGCCGGCAGCAGCACCAGCTCCGGCGTCCCCAGCGGCGCCACCAGGCACGCGAGCCGCGCGTTGCTGGTCTCGTTGCCCGGCGTCTCGCCGATCGTCGGCCCGCTCGACGGATTGCCGAGCACCGCGTTCTCGACGTCGCCGTCGGCATCCTGGTCGAAGTCCACCACGCACTGCTCCTGGAAGTCGTCGGTCAGCTCCGTGCCGTTCGGCAGCTCGACCACGCGCGTGAGGCAGGACACCAGCGGTGCGGCGAGATCGTCCGCGGTGCCGGGCACACCGTCCGCGCCCGGCAGGCCGCTCCCCTCCGCGCCGAACACGCCCTTGCCGCCGGCGTCGTCGCGCGTGTCGCGCAGGCAGTCGAAGCCCTCGGGCGCCAGCCAGCCCAGCACGCCCGTGCTGCCGCAGCCCGGCCCCCCCAGCCGCCCGTGGTTCGCCACGCGGATCGTGACGTCGCGGGCGCCGCCCGGCACGCCGCGCCCGTCCGGATCGAGGTTCGAGTCGCGCAGGTCGCCCTGCAGCACGACGAAGTCGAGCAGCTCGCCACCGCCCTGGCCGTCGCAGCGATCGTTGCCCGCCGACGCCGGCCCCCCGGTCTGGCAGCCGCGCACCACGCGCCGCAGCAGCGCGAAGTCCGAGATCTGCTCGAACACCGCCGCGAAGAAGCCACTCCCCCCGACGTCGACGCTGACGCGCCGGTAGTCGAGCCCGCAGTCGTTCGGCTCGGGCGGCCGGGCCGCCACCACGTCGTCGAGCGCATCGAGCGCTTCGAGTCCCGCCTTCGCGGCCTCCTCCTGCGGGATCGACGGGCTGTTCTCCACCGAGAACTCGTTGTAGAGCGAGCCGTAGACCGAGCTCACCAGCTGCCCTTCCCAGGCCGCCGCGATCACGCCGGCGTGCTCGATCGGCACGTCGCCCAGGCGCTGCATCAAGGGGAACAGGATGCGGCGCCGCTCGATCCCGGCCACGAACTGCGCGAAGTCCATCCCCTCGCCCGTCTCGAGCGCGGCGTCGATCTCGGGGCTCGACTTCCGGGTCAGGAACGCCTCGATCATGTTCCGCGTCCGGGGCCGCAGGAACTCGGGCATGCTCTCGTACTCGAACGCCACCACCTGCGCGAGGCCGTCGAAGTCAGCCGGCGGCGGCGACACGCCGCCGTCGGGCGGCGGCGTCAGGAACTGCGAGGCGCGCCCGTAGCCGACGCCGTTCAGGATCGATCCCAGCAGCTCCTGGAGCTGCGCACCCGGCAGCCCTGCCTTGATCGGCAGGGTCACATAGAAGGAGTCGCCGTCGAAGGCCGGGAAGCGCGCGCGGGCCCCTTCGGGCAGCAGCCGCGGGTCGGGCTTCAGCGGCGCCGGATCCCGCTGCGCGGGCGGCGCGATCTGGGGCGGTCCGCTGCCGCCCTCCGTCGTGCTCGGCTCGCCGGCCGGGCCCGGCGGCTGGCCGAAGAAGGCGCGCAGCACGTTGAAGTCGGGGATGCCCACCGCGCCGTCACCGTTCGCATCGACATCGGGATCGAAGTCGGGATCGCCGTCGTCCTTGCCGAACTGGCCGCGCAGCACGTTGAAGTCGGGGATGCCGACCAGGCCGTCGTCGTTGTAGTCGGGGTCGCAGGCGTTCCCGAACCCGTCCGAATCGGTGTCGCGCTGGTCGCGGTTGCCCACCTCGAGACAGTTGTCGGCGCCGTCGGGCACACCGTCGGCGTCGCGATCCTGGGCGCCGGCCGGCGCCGCCACCAGCAGCGCCCCGAGCGCCACCACGAAGATGGCGAGCTTCGCGAACACGCGTGCGTGACGGCCCATGGCGAACTCCCTCCGATGTGCACCACTCTCGATCGAAGGAGTGCGGGAGTCAAGGGAACAGGTCCATCCCGAGGGGCGTCGGTCAAGCGACAAGACCGCGCGCCACGGTCCCCCCTCCGGCGGCTGCGGGCGAGTCAGCACGCCCCAGCGGCGGGGGCACGACGTCCCGCCGGGCTGCCATGCGCACCTGAGTCCGCCCCGGAGTTCGATCCAGCGGGTACGCGGCTTGCACCGCCGTGTGCTCTGGCGCTGCGGCCGAGATCGTGGAGAGCGGGAGACGGCGAGGATGTGGCAGAGATCGCTCCGACTGGTGGCGGCGCTCGTCGCCACGTCGGCGCTGGTCGCGGGGAGGACAGCGGCCCAGGTCGTTTCGACGCCCGGCGACCTGTTCGTGGTGGAGTTCTTCGGCCGGCTCGCCCACATCGACCCGGCGCTGCCCGACGGCTCGAACCTGATCGAGGTCCTGCCGACGGGGAGCCTGCCGAGCGCGCAGGGCATGGCGCGCAGCGAGGGGGGCGAGCTCTTCGTCAGTGCCAGCACGCCGCCGCCGGCGAACCTGCCTGCCGTCTACCGGGTCGATTCGGGCAGCGGTGCCAGCTCGGTCCTGACCTCGGGCGGCAGTCTGGTCGTCCCGGGTGCCCTGGCTGTGCGAAGGGATGGCACACTCTTCGTCGCGAACTTCGTCCCCGAGAACCCCCTGATCCGCGTGAGCCCCGCCGGCGTCCAGACGGTCCTGCGCTCCACCGTGCCCCCCAACCAGCCCAACGGCATCGCCATCGCGGCGGACGGCAGTCTCCGCGTGACCGATGCGATCGACACCACGGGCGAGCGCGGGCGCATCCTGATCGTCGAGCCCGACCCGCCGGGCAACTTCACGGGGCTCACCAGCGCACTCGCCAATCCGGTCGGCATCGTGCCCGCCCCGAACGGCGATCTCTTCGTGGTGGAGCAGCTCGAGGCGCCTCCGGGACGGGTCGTGCGCGTGGCCCCGGCGGGCGCCGTCTCGGTGGTCTCTTCCGCAGGCTGGCTCGAGCAGCCCGGTGCCATCACGATCGCCGACGACGGGATGCTCTTCGTCACCAATCTCGGGGGAAGCGTAGGGAACAGCGTCATCCGGGTGGATCCCAGCATCCCGGACGACGGCCTGGGCGGCAATCAGACCCTGATCGCCTCGGGTCTGGGCATCGTGACCGGGATCGCAGCGGTGCGAACCGCCAGCGTGTCCCTCTCCCTCGCTCAGCTTCTGACTCCGAATCCCGTGAGCCGCGGCACGCCGCTCGAGATCGAGCTCACCGTCTCGAACGAGGGGAGCGCGGATGCGACGGGAGTGGAGGTCGGCTTCGACCAGCCCTCCTTCCTGTTCGGATCGGCCGTGGGCTGCACGGTGACCCAGACGGCCCCGCTGCGCTGTCGGATCGGCGAGCTGGCCGCCGGCACCCAGGCGACCGCCTTCATCACGGTGACGCCCTTCGCCGCAGGCGACTTCCTGAATACCGCCACGGTCACGAGCAACGAGCCCGAGGCCGACCTCGCCGACAACGAGAGCAGCGACCCGATCACGGTGGTGTTGCCAGTGGGGCGGAGCGACCTTTCCCTGGCCTCGAGCGTCGACGACGACCGCCCGCCCGCGGGCGGCCAGGTCGTCTACACCGTCCGCGTCGAGAACCTCGGACCGGACCCCGCCACCAACGTCGAGGTCACGGTCCCCTTGCCGGACGAGATCCTCTTCCCGCCCCTGGTGCTGGGCTCCCCGATCAGCCGGGTGATCCTGGATCCGGCGGCGCGAAGCCTCACCTGGGAGATCGACGATCTTGCGCTTTCGGCCGTGGAGTCGATGGCGTTCCAGGCCACCCTCGACCCGGCGGTCGAGTGCAGGCTGGTCGCCATGACGGCGCGTGTGCGCTCCGACCAGGAGGACCTCGGGTTGCGGGGCGGTCCGAACACTGCGACCCAGGAGGTCGTCGTCCCCTCGGTCGGCTGCGCCGACGTGGCCGTCGCGATCGACGTGAGCGAGCCGCTTCCCCAGCGCGGAGACCCCCTCTCCTACACCGTCTCCGTGACCAACGTCGGGGGCCCCGACGTGGCCACCGGGATCGCCATCGAGGTCGAGTTCCCGACCGACATCGACGTCGTCGACCCGGGCGCCGGCGTGCTGGACCTGCTGGGGCGCACGGTCAGCTGGGTGGTGCCCAGCCAGGACCCGGGCGCGCCCGCGGCGACACTCACGATTCTGGCAGAGGTCGGGCCGGTCGCGACCGGCGAGATCCCGGTAGAGGCGCGCCGCGCGCCGGAGCCGCCCCCCTTCGACCAGGCCGACCCGGACGAGCGCAACAACCAGGCGGAGGCCGCGATTCGAACCGGCGGCGGGGGGGGGGGGCAGTGGGTGACGCGGTGGACCAAATGTTGGGGGGGGGCCCCCCCCCCCCCCCCCCCCCCCGCCCCCACCCCGGG
>JASJBO010000005.1 GCA_030066475.1 Myxococcota bacterium | reverse complement strand
CGGCAGAAGCCCCCTGCAAGCGCCCGGAGGGCGCGCGCAGTGAGGCGAAGCCGAACGAAGTCCAACAGCTAGGAGCGTGCGCGACGGAAGCCCCCTGCAAGCGCCCGCAGGGCGCGCGCAGCGAGCCGCAGGCGAGGCGAAGTCCATCAGCTAGCGGGCTACAGGCCGCCGCGGTGCCCGAGGCGAACGCGCTGCACCACGTCGGTCAGCTCCACGATGTCGCCGTGGGCGCACTCCGCGTCGCCGGTGCCACAGCTCGCCGCCGCCGCGCGGGCCGCCGCCACCAGGGCGGGGAGACCGAGGGGGCCGGCCTCCTCGGCGAGGTCGACGGCGCGCTTGGCGGCGGCCTCGAGATCACCGGTGCGGTCGGCTTCCTGGATGCCGTCGATGTGCTCGCCGAGCCGGACGACGAAGCCGTCGAGACGCTCGAGGGTCTCGTCGTCGGAGCGCGTCGAGTGGATCGGTTCGCTGGATCGCTCGGCCACACGTCCGTATCGGACGCTCTCCCCGGCCCCTGAACTCCCCTATGCTACGCGCCCATGGCGAAGCGACGGCGCCCGAGCAACTACCAGCTCGTCTTCACCTACGTCCTGCCGTATTTCGCGTACATCCTCGCCCTGATGCTGCCCGAGACGCTGGTGCCGAAGGCGGCCGCCTACGGCCTCGCCCTGGTGCTCGCCACCGGGGCGCTGGCGTGGGGCTGGCGCTGGTACGTGCCGCTGCGCGGCCCGCGCTCCCTGGCCGGATCGATCGCGGCCGGTCTCGCGGGCGGCGTCGCCGGCACGGCGCTCTGGGTGGTGATCAAGGCGCCGTTCTACGAGGCGGGCGGCGATCCCTGGGCGCCCGCGGACTTCTGGATGCGGCTGCTGGTGTCGGGCTCGGTCGTGGCCGTGTTCGAGGAGCTGCTGTTCCGGGGCCTGGTGCTGCGCGGTGCGCTCCAGTGGGACGAGCTCCGCCGCGCCGGACACGCCGAGCCGCTCGCCTCGACGCTGCACGACCACGACGTCGGCGAGGTGGCGGCGGGTGCCTGGACCCCGTTCGCCGTGGTCTTCTCCTCGCTCACGTTCGCTGCGGGCCACGCGGTGGGCGAGTGGCCGGCGGCGATCGCCTACGGCCTGCTGATGGCCGGCCTGTGGATCTGGCGCAAGGACCTGGTGAGCTGCGTGGTCGCGCACGGCACCACGAACGTCACGCTCGCGCTCTGGGTGCTCTACAGCGGACAGTGGTCCGCCTGGTGAAGGAGGGAGCTCCATGCCGCTGCCCAAGACCGGAACGCCTCCGGACGCCCTGCTCGCCCGCATGCGCGAGCGCAAGCGGGACGACGCCGACTGGCACGCGGGGCGCACCTTCAGCCTGGTCTACCCGGCTGGCGACGACGTCGACGCGGTGCTGCGCGACGCGAACCTGCTCTACCTGTACGAGAACGCCCTCAACCCGTTCCGCTTCCCGAGCCTGCGCACGATGGAGACCGAGGTGGTCGAGATGGCCGCCTCGCTGCTGAACGGCGGCGCCGACGCGGGCGGCGCGATGACCTCGGGCGGCACCGAGAGCATCCTGATGGCGATGAAGAGCGCCCGCGACCGCGCGCGCGCCGAGAAGGGAATCGAAGCGCCCGAGCTGCTGGCGCCCGTGTCCGCCCACCCCGCCTTCGCCAAGGCGGCGCACTACCTGGGCATGACGCTCCGCCAGGCGCCACTGCGCGACGACTACCGCGCCGATCCCGCGGCGGTGCGCGAGCTGATCAACGACGACACCGCGGTCGTGGTGGGCTCCGCGCCCTGCTACCCGTTCGGCGTCGTCGATCCGATCGAGGAGCTGGCGTCGATCGCCGCCGAGCGCGACGTGTGGTTCCACACCGACGCCTGCCTCGGCGGCTTCCTGCTCCCGTTCTGGGAGCGCCTCGGCGAGCCGGTCCCGCTTTTCGACTTCCGGGTGCCCGGCGTGACGACGATGTCGGCGGATGTCCACAAGTACGGCTACGCGACCAAGGGCGCGTCGGTGGTCCTGCACCGCGATGCCGACACCGTGCGGCGCTACCAGCTGTTCATCTGGCGCGACTGGCCCGGCGGCGTGTACGGCTCGTTCGCGATGGCCGGCGCGCGGCCCTCGGGACCCATCGCCGCCGCCTGGGCCGTGATGAACTACCTGGGCGAGGAGGGCTACGTGGCGCTGGCGCGCCGCGTGCGCGCCGCCACGCGCGGCCTGCAGGCGGGCATCGCCGCCATCGGCCCGCTTCACGTGCTCGGCGAGCCCGTGATGAGCGTGTTCGCCTTCGGCGCCGACGGCCTCGACGTCATGGCCGTGGGCGACGGCATGGACGACCGCGGCTGGCACCTCGACCGCCAGAACGAGCCCGACGCGCTCCACCTGATGGTGAGCCCGATCCACGACCGGGTGGTGGACGGGTTCGTGGCCGACCTGCGCGCCGCCGTGGAAGGGGCCGGCGTGTCGCGGGGCGTGGAAGCACGCTATAGCTGACCGCGGGCCCCGCGGGGAATCGAGTCCGCTCGCTTCGGCTGCGCCGCACCGATTGCTGTATCCGTCTATTCGGATATAGTGATGATCTTCCCCGCCAGGAGCCTGTCCATGAGTCCGACCCCGCGCCGCGCGCGACTCGACGCCGCCTTTCAGGACCGCATCCTGCTGCTCGACGGCGCCACCGGCACCATGTTCCAGCAGCGCGGGCTCGAGGAGGCCGACTACCGCGGCGCGCGCTTCGCCGACCACCCGCAGGACCTGAAGGGCGACAACGAGCTGCTGGTGCTCACCCGGCCCGACGTGGTGCGCGAGGTCCACGACGCGTTTCTGGCTGCCGGCAGCGACCTGATCGAGACCAACAGCTTCAGCGCCACCCGCGTCTCCCAGGCCGACTACGGGCTCGAGGCGATCTGCTACGAGCTGAACGTCGAGGCGGCCCGCCTGGCGCGACAGGCGGCCGACGCCTGGAGCGAGCGCACCCCCGACCGGCCGCGCTTCGTGGCCGGCGCGATCGGCCCCACCAACAAGACGCTCTCGCTCTCGCCCGACGTGAACGACCCGGCCTTCCGCTCGATCGACTTCGACGAGCTGCGCGACGCCTATGCCGAGCAGGTGCGCGGTCTGGTCGACGGCGGCGCCGACGTGCTGCTGGTCGAGACGATCTTCGACACCCTCAACGCCAAGGCCGCGCTGATGGCGATCGAGCAGCTGCTGGGCGAGCGCGGCCTCGACCTGCCCGTGATGATCTCGGGCACCATCACCGACAAGAGCGGGCGGACGCTCTCGGGGCAGACGCTCGACGCCTTCTGGACCTCGGTGGCGCACGCCCGGCCGCTCTCCGTCGGCCTCAACTGCTCGCTCGGCGCCGCCGACATGCGCCCCTACGTCGAGGAGCTGGCCGCCACCGCGCCAGTGCTGGTCACCTGCTACCCGAACGCCGGCCTGCCCAACGCCTTCGGCGGCTACGACGAGACGCCGGAGGTGACCGCCGGGCTGCTGCGCGAGTTCGCCGAGGCGGGTTGGGTGAACCTGGTCGGAGGCTGCTGCGGCACGACCCCCGACCACGTGCGCGCGATCGGCGAGGCCGTGCGCGACCTGCCGCCGCGCGTGCCCCCGTCGCCGACGCCACGCCCCCGCTTCGCGGGCCTCGAGACGCTCGAGATCCGGCCCGAGAGCAACTTCATCATGATCGGCGAGCGCACCAACGTCACCGGCTCGCGCCGCTTCGCGAACCTGATCAAGAAGGACGACTACCAGACGGCCCTCGAGGTCGCGGCCGAGCAGGTGCGCAGCGGCGCCAACCTGATCGACGTCAACATGGACGAGGCGATGCTCGACTCCGAGGCCGCCATGGAGACGTTCCTGAAGCTCGTGGCGGGCGAGCCCGAGATCTCGCGCGTTCCGATCGTGATCGACAGCTCCAGGTGGTCGGTGATCGAGGCCGGCCTCAAGTGCGTGCAGGGCAAGGCGATCGTGAACTCGATCAGCCTCAAGGAGGGCGAGGCGGAGTTCCTCGAGAAGGCCCGCCTGGTGCGCGGCTACGGGGCGGCCTGCGTCGTGATGGCCTTCGACGAGGCGGGCCAGGCGGACACCGTCGAGCGCAAGGTCGAGATCTGCCAGCGCGCGTACCGGCTGCTGACCGAGCAGGCCGGGCTGGCGGCCGAGGACATCATCTTCGACCCGAACATCTTCGCCGTCGCCACCGGCATCGAGGAGCACAACCGCTACGCCATCGCCTTTATCGAGGCGACCCGCCAGATCAAGGAGAGCTGCCCGGGCGCGTGCGTGAGCGGCGGGGTCTCGAACCTCTCGTTCTCGTTCCGGGGCAACGACGCCGTGCGCGAGGCGATGCACTCGGCCTTCCTCTACCACGCCATCCGCGCCGGCATGAACATGGGCATCGTCAACGCCGGGCAGCTCGTGGTGTACGAGGACATCGCGCCCGAGCTGCTGGAGCGCGTCGAGGACGTGCTCTTCGACCGGCGAACGGACGCCACCGAGCGGCTGGTCGAGCTCGCCGAGCAGGTGCGGGGAAGCGGGAAGAAGCGCGAGGTCGACCTGTCGTGGCGCGAGGCGGCGGTGGAGGAGCGCCTGGCCCACGCGCTGGTGCACGGGATCGTCGACTTCATCGAGCAGGACACCGAGGAAGCGCGCCAGCACTACGAGCGGCCGCTGCACGTGATCGAGGGGCCGCTGATGGCCGGCATGCAGATCGTGGGCGACCTGTTCGGCGCCGGCAAGATGTTCCTGCCGCAGGTGGTCAAGAGCGCCCGCGCCATGAAGCGCGCCGTGGCCTACCTGACGCCCTATCTCGAGGAGGAGAAGGCCGAGTCGCCCGAGGCCCGGGCGCGCGGGAAGATCGTGATGGCGACCGTCAAGGGCGACGTCCACGACATCGGCAAGAACATCGTGGGCGTGGTGCTGGGCTGCAACAACTACGAGGTGATCGACCTCGGCGTGATGGTGCCGTGCGACCAGATCCTCGACGCGGCCGAGCGCGAGGGCGCCGACCTGATCGGCCTCTCCGGCCTGATCACGCCGTCGCTCGACGAGATGGTGCACGTGGCCCGCGAGATGGAGCGGCGCGGCACCACGCGCCCGCTGCTGATCGGCGGCGCCACCACCAGCAAGCAGCACACCGCGGTCAAGATCGCGCCCGCCTATGGCGGCGCCAGCGTGCACGTGCTCGACGCCTCGCGCGCGGTGGGCGTGGTGTCGAGCCTGCTCGACCCGAAGCGCGCCGACGCCTTCGTGGCCGAGACGCGGACCGCCCAGGAGCGCGTGCGCGAGGCACACGCCGGCGGCGCCGAGCGCCCGCTGATCGCGCTGGCCGAGGCGCGGGCGCAGCGCCCCGAGCTCTCGTTCGGCGCCGACGCGTGCGGCGAGCCGGCCTTCCACGGGCGCCGCCTGCTCGCGGACCTCGACCTTCGCGAGGTCTCCCGCTACATCGACTGGACCTTCTTCTTCTCGGCCTGGGAGCTCAAGGGGAAGTTCCCGAAGATCCTCGACCACCCGAGGTACGGCGCGGCCGCCCGCGAGCTGTACGAGCACGCCCAGACCCTGCTCGAGCGCATCTTCGACGAGGGCGCGCTGCGCGCGAACGCGACCTACGGCTTCTGGCACGCCAACGCCGACGGCGACGACGTGGTGCTGTGGACCGACGCCACCCGCAGCGCCGAGGTCGCGCGCTTCCCGATGCTGCGCCAGCAGCGCCCGACCGCGCCCGGCAAGCCGCTGCGCTCGCTCGCCGACTTCGTCGCGCCGGCCTCCGGGGAGCGGGTCGATGCAGTGGGCGCCTTCGCGGTGACGGCCGGCATCGGCGCGGACGAGCTCGCCGCCCGCTTCGAGCGCGAGCACGACGACTACCACGCGATCATGGTGAAGGCCCTCGCCGACCGCCTCGCCGAGGCGCTGGCCGAGTGGCTGCACGCGCGGGTGCGGCGCGAGTGGGGCCACGAGACCGAGGCGCCCGGGCTCGACGACCTGATCGCCGAGCGCTATCGCGGCATCCGCCCCGCGTTCGGCTACCCGGCCTGTCCGGACCACAGCGAGAAGCGGCGGCTCTTCGACCTGCTCGGCGCCGACGAGGCGGGCATCGGGCTCTCCGAGTCGTGCGCGATGCTCCCGGCGGCGAGCGTCTCGGGCCTCTACTTCGGCCACCCCGACGCCCGCTACTTCACGGTGGGCCGCATCGGCCGCGACCAGGTCGAGGACTACGCGGCGCGCAAGGGCCTGCCGGTGGCGGAGGTCGAGCGCTGGCTGACGCCCATCATTTAGACTTCGCTCGCCTACGGCTCGCTGCGCGGCGGCCGATCGGCCGCCTTGCGGGGCGGCACTCGAGGGAGGACACGTGAGCGACGAGAGCCTGATCTTCGTGTCGGGCGGGTCGAGCGGCATCGGGCGCGCGATGATCGAGGCCCTGCCCCACCGGCCGGCCCGCGTCTTCAACCTGAGCCGGCGCGCGGCACCCGACAGCGAGCACGTCGCGGTCGACCTGGCGCAGCCCGAGGCCTGGTCCACGGCGGCCGCCTGCTTCGAGACGCAGCTCGCGGGCTTCGCGGGCGAGCGCGCCGTGTTCGTCCACTCGGCCGGCATTCTCACGCCGATCGGCTTCGCGGGCGAGATCGACCCGGACGGCTACCGGCGCAACGTGCTGCTCAACTCCGCCGCGCCGCAGGTGCTGGGCGACGCCTTCCTGCGCGCGGCGCGCGGGTGCGACGTCCCCGCCACCCTGCTGTTCATCGGCTCGGGCGCATCGACCTCGGTCTACGAAGGATGGTCGGGCTACTGCGGTGGCAAGGCGGCGGTCGACCACTGGACGCGCACGGTCGGCGCCGAGCGCGAGCGGCGCGGAGGCCGCCAGCGCGTGCTGTGCGTGGCGCCCGGCGTGGTGGCGACGGCGATGCAGGAGGAGATCCGCGAGACGCCGGCCGAGCAGTTCCCCAGCGTCGATCAGTTCCAGGCCCTCCACGACGACGGCGTGCTGCGCCCGACCGCCGACGTGGCGCGCGAGCTGTGGGCACTGGTCGCGCGGGAGGATCTCCCCAACGGCGCCGTCCTGGACGTGCGGCGCGACTGAGGCGCCTGCCCCGGTCCGAGCCGGCGTTGTATGATGGGCGGCCATGTCGCTCACCGTGCGCTCGACCCACACCTTCCACCTGCGCCTGGATGGCGCCGGCGCGGCGGCGGCATGAGCCGCTACCGCGCGGTGATCTTCGACCTGGGCGGCGTGGTGATGGGCTCACCGCTGCACGCGATCGCGGCCTACGAGCGCGACGAGGGCGTGCCCGAGGGCTTCGTCAACCGCCTGGTGGTCGAGACGGGGCGGGAGGGCTCCTGGTCGCGCCTCGAGCGGGGCGAGCTCGATCTCGAGTCCTTCTACCCGCTCTTCGACCGCGAGTGCCTCGACGCGGGCCACCCGCTCTCGGGACGCGAGATGATGGCGCGCATGGCGGAGGTCGCACAGCCGCGACCCGCGATGCTCGACGCGATTCGCGCGATCCGCACGCGCGGCCTGCGCACGGGCGCGCTCACCAACAACTGGACCACCGAGGACTCGAGCGGCGCCGGGAGCGCCCTCGCCCCGCACTTCGACGTGGTGGTGGAGTCGAGCGTGGTGGGCCTGCGCAAGCCCGACCCCCGCATCTACGAGCTGGCCTGCGAGCAGCTCGAGGTCGCGGCGCGCGACGCGGTGTTCCTCGACGACATCGGCCGCAACCTCAAGCCGGCGCGCGCGATGGGCATGGCGACGATCAAGGTGGACGAGCCGAGCACCGCGCTGCGCGAGCTGGCCGAGGTGCTCGGCTTCGCCCTCGACGCGGCCTGAGCGGTGGCGGAGGAACGCGAGCCGCGCCCGCTCGGCGTGATCGAGTGCTTCCACGCCGTCATGAACCAGTGCCCGAGCGGGGCCGTGCGCACCGCGGCGGAGCACGGCCTCGCGGTCGTCGAGCGCGAGGGCGCCGGCGTCCTGCCGCAGCAGGCCTACCTGCTGCTGGTCGCCACGCGCGGCTGGCAGGGAGAGCGGGCGGCGCAGGTGCGCCGCTCACTCGAGGCCTACCTGGCCGAGGCCGGTTCGGGCGGCTGAGCGGGCTCGGCGCTCTCGAGCGCCAGGAGCGCCCGCTTGCGCTCGGCTCCGAAGCGGTAGCCCCCGCTGCCCCCGCGCGCCGGCACGACGCGGTGACACGGGATCGCGAGCGGCACCGGGTTGCGGGCGCACGCGCGCGCCACCGCGCGCGCCCCCCGCGGCGCACCGATCTCGGCCGCCACGGCCCCGTAGCTGCGCGTGTGTCCGCGCGGGATGCGGCGCAGCGCGTCCCACACGCGCCGCTCGAAGCGGCTGCCACCCACGTCGAGCGGCACGTCGATCCGCGCGCTGTGGCCCTCCACGTAGCTCACGAGCGCGTCGCGCCAGGGCTTCAGCGCCACCTCGTTGCAGCGGATCGAGGCATACGGGAACTCGCGCGCCAGCCCCGCCTCGAGCTCGGGCGCCCGGTCGCCGAAGCGCACGTGGCACACGCCGCGCTCGGTGGCGGCGACCAGCAGCAGTCCGAGCCGGGTCGCGGCCACGGTGTACTCGATGTGTCTGGACGGCATGGGACCTCCGGGGCGCGGGCGGAGCATCGCCCCGATGCGCCCGCGGTTCTGGCGCTTTTCGGACCTGCTGCCCGCGCGCGCGGCGTCGCCAACGACGGGCCGATTCCGTATGTTCGGCCGGTCGATCGGGCCGCGGGGGCCCGGCGGAGAGACTCCGATGGCCGAACCGAACACCGCTCTGACCGTGGCCGTGGCGGGCGCCACCGGCGCCGTGGGCGCCGAGTTCCTGCGCCTGCTCGAGGCCCGCGACTACCCGATCGGCCGCCTTGTCCTGCTGGCGAGCCGGCGCAGCGTCGGCCGCACGCTGCGCTTCCGCGGCGAGGAGTTCGTCGTCGAGGAGCTCACCGAGGACTCCTTCGCGGGCGTCGACCACGCGTTCTTCAGCGCCGGCGGCGGCACCTCGAAGCAGTTCGCGCCGGCCGCGGCGCGCGCCGGCGCGGTGGTGATCGACAACTCGAGCGCCTTCCGGTACCAGGACGACGTCCCGCTCGTGGTCCCCGAGATCAACCCCGAAGACGCCTTCGCGCACAACGGCATCATCGCGAACCCGAACTGCACCACCATCGTGGCGCTGATGGCGACCGCGCCGCTGCACCGCGCGTTCGGCGTGCGCCGCGTGGTGATGTCGAGCTACCAGGCGATCAGCGGCGCGGGCGCTCAGGCGATGGACGAGCTCGACCAGCAGGTGCGCGACTGGGCCGCGGGCCGACCGCTCCAGGTCAAGCACCAGCCCAAGCAGATCGCCTTCAACCTGATCCCGCGCATCGACGCCGTGCAGGACAACCTCTACACCAAGGAGGAGATGAAGCTCCTCTGGGAGGGGCGCAAGATCCTGCACCACGAGGCGCTGCTGGCGAGCGCCACCTGCGTGCGCGTGCCGGTGTTCCGCTCGCACGCCGCGTCGCTCAACCTCGAGCTCGAGCGCGCCGTGAGCCGCGACGAGGCGCTCGCGGCGCTGCGCAACGCGCCGGGCCTGGTGGTCGAGGACGACGCCGCCGCCGACGTCTACCCCACGCCGATCGAGGCCTCCGAGCGCGACGAGGTGTTCGTGGGCCGGGTCCGCCAGGACGTCTCGGTCCCCGACGGCCGCGGACTCGCCCTGTGGGTCGTGGGCGACCAGCTCGCCAAGGGCGCCGCGCTCAACGCGGTGCAGATCGGCGAGCTGCTGGTGCGCGGGCGGGCCTGAGCGGCCCGCCTACGCGCGCGCCAGCCGGCGCCGGCTCGCGAGCAGCCCCGCAGTGCCCAGCGCGACCAGAAGCCCCGTGCCGGGCTCGGGCACGGCTGCGTAGTCGTCCGGGCCGTGCAGCAGCCCCCCGCTCCGGTCGGTCCCCGAAGATGGCGCCGTGACCCTCGACCTCACTGGTGCCCGTCACGTTGCCGAACGCGGTCAGGTTGAAGTCCGCGACGGAGTTGGCGGCAGCCTGGAGCGGGGCGAGAGCGAGGAGCAGGAACGCGAACGAGCGTTCGGGCAGGACGGCCCAGCGCGAGAAGCGGGATATCGGCGGCTCTCCAAGGAAGTGCGCGACGGCGGTCGCACATGGTGGAATGCCCGCCGGTGTGGCGGTCCCTCCCCTTCCCCGATGAGGCGCGGGTCGAGGTAGCAGCGTGCCTCGCGTCGCCACCTTCCCGTCCGCGAGGCGCCGGTCCCTCAGTCGACTCAGCGAAGGAGGACGCAGTCGTCAGCTGGAGCGCCGAGGGCGGTGCTGTCTGTCGGCTAGCGAACCACAAGCCAGGCCCAGAGCCAGGAGGATCCCAGTACCCGGCTCAGGCACGATGGTGAACGAGCCCGTAGTGCCCGTAAGAGCCCACGCTCCACCTGCCTTGTAGTAGGCATCGAATTCCAGATCCTCGATGTACAGGGGCGGATCAGCGAGATTCTTGAAGGTGAAGGTCCCGCCGAGATCGCTGAAGACATCGCCCAGGTGAAAGAAGCCGAACTGCGTGCCCAGCGCCCTGAAGTCGATCCGGGGATACGCGTGATCGTCCAGGAACGTGCCGTCCGAATCGAACAGCTCGCTGATGACCGGCCCCCTGTCGCTGTACGACCAACCGACGAGAACAGCCAGATAGGCGACGACATCGGGCTCTAGACCACCCGAATCGACCCGAGCGGGATCTAGCTGGAACTCGACGATCAGCTCCTCGCCAGCATCGACTGTCTGGCCGATGATCAGCGCTCGCGCTTCGTTCGGGATCGCACAGATGGTCGTGAGGGAGAAGAGAACGGCCTGAAGAGCGGCCCTGCAGCAGCGAGGAGACATCGGCACCACCTCAGCGAACAGCCAACACGAGTCAGCTTCCCCGAACGCTAGCAGATGCAGGAGGTACACGGGGAACCGCGTCGCTACCCGCGTGACTTCGCTCCCCGCCGCTCGCAGCGCGCGCTGCTAGGCCACCACGTTCACCAGCCGCCCCACACGGGAGGCCTTTCCCCTCGTCCTGCGTAGATTTGACCGAAAACCTGTTATCGGACGCTCGCCAAGAACGCACCAATAGACCCCACGATCTCGGTGTAGCGAACCGCATTGCTGACCAGGTTGCGCAGAGTTCGCTCGAGCAGCTGTGGGGCCGTCCTCACGAGACAAGGCGTGGACGCGACGCGCAGCGCCAGGCCCTTGCATTCGGCCTGCGGAAGGAACTCGCTCCCGGTTCGATCGAGCAGCTCGTCGAGGTGCACCGTTCTGAGCTCCGGCGAGCGAGGTCCCGATCGCGTGCAGGAACCAGATTCCTTCGGAGATGCGGGTGCTGTTGATCTGGATCCTGGCGTCCGTGATGACGAGGCCGTCGAAGCGCTGGCCGTTCGTCAGCAGGCGATCGGAAGCAAGCTGGTAGTAGACGAACGCGCGGCCGAAGAACTTCTCGCTGCCTGCCGGGAAGGGCTCCGCGGCGATCGTCATCTCGAACGATCCCGGAAGCGTCGCGTCGAACGTGACGAACGCTTCGCTCATGCCGTAGAGCAAAGCGATCTCGGGCACACCGATCGCTGCCCCGAACCCCGCGTCCACGCCGACCTGAATCCCGTCGTGCAATCCGGTCCCGAGCCCAAAGGGATCGGGCTCCGCGGACCAGCGCGGCGTCCATGCCATCACCGCCGGCACCGTGACGCCGATCTCCCCGAAGACGGAGAAGGCGGCCGCCTGCGGCGCGATGGCAACCACCAGCAAGCAGACAGCCAGAGGAGATAGGATCTTCCTGGTCACGTTGGCCTCGAAACTCGGATCGCCGCGATCGGAGATCGACTACGACTCCCGATCTAGGATACGCGAGCGCGGGTCGGATCGGCCTTCTACGATCGAGTGATTGGCAGGGAGAGTGAAGATCGGCTCCAGTCAGCCGAACCACGCTGGCCGCGCGACCCCGCTAGCCGGCGTCGAGGCGGTATTCGGACATCGGGTGGTGCTCGACCCGGTCGATGTCGAGGAAGGTCCGCACGCTGTCGAGCATGCGGTCGAGGTGGCGCTTGAAGCGGGCCGGGTCGCCGTCGGCCTTGTACCAGAGCATCGGGTCGGTGACCGCCTCGGTGGGAAAGCCCTCCTCGACGATCCCGCGCCAGGGCGGCGCGTCGGCCGTGAGCGCGCGCGCCACCACGTTGCGCACGTAGAGGTAGGTGCACTGCACCTCGTTCGCCATCGGCGTGTGGTGCCCGTGCCAGTGCGCGATCCAGTCCTCGGTGGTGAGCCGGTCGGGCTTCTCGATGCAGGTCAGCATGGTGATGCCGGGGGTGCGCTCCCCGACCGGCGCGCGGTGCGTCTGGTTGCGGCGCGGCACCGACTCGGTGACCAGGTAGCCCGCCAGCCGCCCGCTGTGGGCCGCGATCGCGGCCTCGAGCGGTGCGCGGTCGTCGACGCTGTCGAGCCAGAAGCTCACCATGCCGCCCAGCGGCGGGTCGAGCCGGGTGATGCGCGCCTTCTGCACCGGCTCGCAGTGCTCGTCGCACGCCAGCACGACACGGTGCCGCGCCCCGTGCTCGGCCAGCGTCGGCGCCACCTCCCCCAGCAGCGCGTCGCGGAACGCCGCGGGCGCGAGTCCCTCGGGCTTCCAGAGCACGTACACGAGCTTCTCCACGGGTCCTCCAGCCGAACGTCGACGAGTCTACTGGACGGGCGACGGGTCGCGCGCGTCGACCGCCGTCACGCTCGAGGCGCGCAGCCAGGCGTCGCGGCCGCCCGCCAGGCGGACGCGCAGCCAGGGCTCGCGGCGCTCGACCACGACCACTTCGGTGCCGCCGGGGAGCGGTGCGGAGAACGGGCTCGGAGCGAGCTCGGAGTCGGCGGAGCGCGCGACGACCTCGTCGACGGTCACGACCGCCCAGGCCTCCCCGCCGCCCTCGAGCGCGACCGAGGCGAGCAGCGCCCCCCAGGCCAAGGCCGGCACGACGGCCAGCGCCCGCAGCGCCCCGATCCGCCAGCGGATCCCGGTGGCGAGCAGGACGGCGGCCGCGGCGAACAGCCAGGCCCCGAGCGTCTGGCGCTGACCGGCCGACAGGGTGCGGTGCCAGAAGAAGAAGGTGTCGAGCAGCCCGTGCTCCTGCGGACGCGGCACCCAGTCGGGCAGCAGGCTGCGGGCGTGGTCGAGGTTCTGGAGTGCACGCGCGTGATCGGGGTCGATCCGCAGGGCGCGCCGGTAGGCGAGCACGGCGCCGCCGAGGTGATCGCCCTGGAGCGCCGCGTTGCCGAGGTTGGTCTGCAGTGCGGCGCTCGCCCCCCCGCGCCGGGCCGCGGCCTCGAACAGCCGCTCGGCGCGGCGGAAGGCGGCGAGCCGGGCGTCGCGATCGGAGGTCTCGAGCGCGGCCGTGTAGGCCTCGACGCCCTGCTCGAAGAGCGACTCGTCGGCCGCGTGCCCGGGGGCCGCGAGTGCGAGACAGGCGGCGGCCAGGATCGAGGCCAGCGGGAGGGACCGCCTCACGCTGCGACCTCCTCGCGGCGCGCCAGCGCCCGCGCCACCTCGGCGGCCCGCTCGACCAGCGCCGGATCGAGGCATCCCTCGGCCGCCTCGCCCGGCGCGAACTCGACCGCCTCGCACTCCGCCAACAGCGCATCCAGCTCGGCGCTGCGTCCGCCTCCTGCGGCCACCACCAGCGCCCGCAGCGCACGAGCCAGCTCGCGGGCCCCGTCCTTGCTGGGAAGCCCGCGCACCCGGTCGATCGCCGCGAGCTCCTCGCGCAGCGCGCGGCGGCGGCGCAGCGTCTCGGGGTCGCGCGCGGCGCGCCGCCCAGTCCACCAGGCGAAGCCCACCAGCGCCAGGCCGCCCGCGTAGAGCGCCAACAGCAGCGCCGGGCCCTCCGCGCGCTCGTTCGCGCGCGCGCGCGCCGGGTCGCGCTCGATGGCGAGATCGGCGCCGGTGAGGCTCAGGCCGAGACGCCGGGAGGCGCGCGCCGCCTCCGCCTCGCCGCGCGGCGCCGCCTCCGACTCCCCGCGCTCGTCGGGCGTGCCGCTCACGACGTCCTCCGCCCCGATCACGCGCGCCGGCCGCACCGAGAGGGCGATCGGCCGGGAGCGGGTCGTCTCGTACACGCCGCGCTCGGGGTCGAACCACGAGTAGGCGAGCGCGGGAATCTCCTCGACCGTCTCGTCGAGCACGCGCACCACGGTCTGGAAGCGCTTGGCGCCCTCCACCATGTGCCCGGTGAGCTCGCCGTCCGGCACGCGGAAGGAGCGCGGGCGCAGCCCGCTGGCCGCGAGCGGGGGCAGGCCCGCGGTCTCGAGGTTGCCCTCCCCACGCAGCGTGAGTGTGAGCGCGATCGGGTCGCCGGCCTGCACGACGCTGCGCTCGACGTCGACGTCGAGCGAGAAGCCGCGCCCCACGGCGCCGCCGAACGACGCAGGCCGGCCCAGGGCGGGGACCGCGGCCACGGTGAGGGTGCGCGGGCGGTCCTGGGCGCGCCACTTGCGGGTGGCGAGCACGGTGCGCTGCCCGAAGAAGCCGCGCTGGCTGCGGGTGGCCTCGTCGACGACCACCTGGGTCGGCGCTAGCGCGAACTCGCCGGCGCGCAGCGGCAGTACGGTGCGCTCGGCGCGGAACACCATGTAGCTCTGGTCGCCCTCGCGCCTGCGCGTCGCCGTCGCCCGCAGCGACAGCGAGCCGTCGGGCGTCTCGACCACCAGCTCGGTCTCGCCACGACCCACCTCGGCGTCCTCGAAGCGGAAGCTGTCCGTCATGCCGAACAGCGGTGACACGAGCCGGTAGGCGTGCAGGCTCTCGCGCACCTCGTCGGTCACCCACAGCTCGACCGCCACCGTGGCGAGCTGACCGACGTAGAGCGGATCGTCCGGCAGGTCGAGCACCACGCGCGCCTGGTCGGAGGTGCGCAGATCGCGCAGCTGCAGGCGCAGCTTCGCGGTGCTCCGCACGGTGGAGCCCTGCGTCAGCTCGAACGGCCCCAGCTCCGCGAGGCCGGTGCGATCGGTCGTGAAGCGATAGCGGAACTGGAAGCTCACCCGGCGCGTCTGGGTCACGCGACCACCCACGATCTGCATCTGCGTGCGCACGCTGGGCGTGACGCCCTCCAGCACGAGCTCGCCGTGCGCGGGATCGGCGACGCGGATCTCGGGCTGCGGCTCCTCCTCGAAGCCGACGGCGCTCACGACCACCTCGATCGGAATGCCCACGTAGTGCGGGCCCCGCCCGGCCTGCAGCTCGACCTGCTGGGCGGAGGCGGCGCTCGCCGCCAGGAGCCCCGCGAGCAGCGCCGCCGGCGCGCGGCGGCTCACCAGTCCTTCTCCACCGTGTCGCCGGGACCCGGCGCCTGCTGGGCGCGCTCGCGACGACGCTGCGCCTCGCGGTCCCGCACGCCCTGGAGCGTCTGCGACGGATCCGAGCGCGCCTGGGGCCTGCGCGCGCCCTGCTCTCCGCTCTCGCCCTGCTGCTGCTCTTGCTGCTGCTGCTGCGAGTCGCCCGACTGGGGCGGCGGCGGGGCGAGCAGCTCCAGCGCGGCGGCGAGCTCGGTCAGCGCCTCGTTCTGGTCCGCGCGCACCGGGTCGAGGCGAGGCGTAGCGGCGTCGGCCTGCATGCCGCCCGCCGCGCGGTCCATCGCCTCCCGCGCCACGGTGACGTGATCGCTGGCTCGAGCGAAGCGCTGCTGCGCCTCGGCGGCCTGCTGCATGGCGTCGGGGGGCACTCCCGCCTGCGCCGGGTCGGCACGCGACTGCGCCAGCAGGCTCTGCGCGATCGACTCGGCATCCGCGGCGCGCTGGCGCTGCGCGTCGCCGAGCCGGACCAGCTCGGCGGCCAGCGCCTCCAGGTCGCCGAGCTGGCCGCCCGCCGCCGCCTCGGTCTCGTCGCCCAGCTCGAGCTGACGTCGCGCCAGCTCCTGCAGATGCTCCACCACCGAGAAGAACAGCCGGCGCAGCGCCTCGAGCCGCGCCAGGGCGCGCTCGCTGGCTTCACGCGCCGCTTCGGCCGGCTCGCCCTCGGGCGCCTCGCCCGCCGCGGCCACCAGCTCGTCGCGCGTCGTGCGCATCGCAGCCTGCGCGCCGGCCAGCAGCCCGTCGGCCAGCTCGAGGCGCTGGCGCTGCCCCTCGAGCGCCTGCGGATCGGCGTCGGGCGCGGCGGCTCCGGCCTCGAGCGTCGCGCGCTCCTCGGCGATCTGCTGCTCGATGCGGCCGGCCCGCTCCAGGTTGCCGATTTGGGCCTCGGCCAGCCGCGGCAGCCGCGCCGCGCGCGCGGCCTCCTCGACGGCGAGGCCCGCACCGATCTGCGTCTGCGCCGCGTGCGCGGACTCGATCAGGCGGCGCAGGTCGAGGAAGCGCTCGCGCGCCTCGAGCAGCGCGCGCAGCGCCTGCTGCTGGGCCTCGAGCGCCTCGGGCGTGCGCCCGGCCTCGAGCGGCGCCACGGCGTCGGCCATCGCCTCGCTGCCGCTGCGCACGAAGGGCTCCGCCTCGCGCACGCGCGCCAGCGTGCGCTCCGCCTGGGGATCGCTCTGGCTCGCCGCGCCCGCCTGCGTGAGCCCGGCCTCGAGCCGCGCGTGCAGCTCTCCGGTGCGCTCGGCGAGCCCCTGCTGCGTCTCGAGCAGCAGCTTCGGCGTCAGCCAGGCAGGCGGCTCCGGGCGGCGCTCCTCGGGCAGCGGGAGCGAGCCCTCGAGCGCGGCACGCGCCACCGTGTAGCGGGCCTGCTCGGTGGCGTCGGTGATCAGCGCATCGAGCACCTGCACCGGATCGCGCAGCTGGTCCTGGGCGCGCTTCAGCTCGCCGAGCGCGGCCGAGGCGCGGCGGAAGCCGCGCTCGCCGCGACGCTGCCGCAGCTCGCGACGCGCGTGTCCGAGCCGCTCGCGCGCGCGGTGCAGGTAGTGCAGCAGGTTGCCGAGCTGGGCGCTGCGCATGCCGTCCTCGGGCCCGCGCTCTTCGGGCGCCTTCGCCTCGAGCGTCGCGCGCTCCTGCGCCGCCCTCTCGGCGAGCCGGTCGGCGTCCGAGAGGATGCGGCGCTGGCGGGCCGCCAGGGAGCGGAACTCGCCGCGCAGTCCCGGCGCGTCGGCGGCGTTCGGATCACTGCTCTCGGCCAGCCGCTGGACGCTGCGGCGCGCGTCGGTGAGCAGCGCGCGCTGCTGGTCGGCCAGCTCCTGGAGCGCGCTCGCCAGGTCGGCTTCGCCCTGCTGGGCCAGCGAGTCCTCGAGCACCAGGGCGCGGCGCAGCGTCAGCTCCAGGTTCTGGCGCGCGTCGCTCGCGTCGGGTCGCACGCGCACCGCCTCGCGGAAGCGGTCGATCGCGACGTGGAGCCAGCGCAGCGCCTCGTCGGGCTCGCTCTCGATCAGCTCGTCGGCGCGCTGCACGGCCAGCCAGCCCAGGTTGTAGGTGGCCCGGTAGCGCAGCTCGCCGTCGTCGCGCGCCGCGCCGCGCGCCGCCGCCAGCAGCCGCTCGGCCGCCTCCCACTCGCGCTCTGCCATCTGCTCGAGGCCGGCGTTGTACGACTCGCGCGGCGGCTCCGGAATCTCGAGCTCCGGCTCCCGCTCGGGCTCGACCTGCACTTCCGCCTCGGCGCCCGCCGCCTCCTCGAGCAGCGGCTCCTCGGGCGGCCCCGGCTGCGCGCGCGCCGCGGGCGCGCCGCCCACGCCGAGGGCGAGGACCAGCAGCCCGGCGCGCAGCCCCGGCAGCAGGTGCCGCAGCCGGCGCACGAGCTCCACGCGTTCGGCGCGGCCCGTGAGCGCGGCGCTCGCCAGCAGGAACGCCAGCGCGAGCAGCACCGCCCACTGGAAGCCCTCGTTGCGGACCACCTGGGAGCTGCTCTCCTGCGGCGCCCGGGTGAGGCGCTCGATGTGCTCGCGGTAGATCGACTCCAGGTCGAGCACGCCCGACCCCGCCGGCACGTAGGCGCCGCCCGTGGCGAGCGCGATCTCGCGCAGCAGGTCGCCGTCGAGTCGGCTCTGCACGACGGCTCCGTTGGCGTCGCGCAGCAGGGTCCGGGCGCCCGTGCGGGGATCCGTGAGCGGAATCGGTGCACCCGCCTCGTCGCCGAAGCCGATCGCGACGAGGCGCACGCCGCGCTCGGCGGCCGCGCGGGCGGCTTCGAGCGGGAACGAGTCGTGGTCCTCCCCGTCGGTGATCAGCAGGATCGCCTGCGAGACGCCGCTGTCCTCGGCGAAGCCGTCGAGCGCCTTGCGGATCGGCTCCTCGAGCCGCGTCCCGCCGCGCCCCGCGCTGTTGGGGCCGAGCGTCTCGAGCACCAGGCGCAGGAAGCCGAAGTCGGGCGTCAGCGGACTCACCACGCTGGCCCGCCCGGCGAAGGCCACCAGGCCCACCTGGTCGCCTTCGAGATAGGTCAGCAGGTCGAGGATCTCGGCCTTCGCCCGCTCCAGCCGGTTCGGCGCCACGTCCTCGGCCAGCATCGAGCGCGAGACGTCGAGCGCGATCATGAGCTGGGCACCCACGCGACGCGTGGAGACCGAGCGGAAGCCCCACTGGGGCCGCATCAGGGCGACGACCAGCGACGCGAGACAGAGCCCCAGCAGCAAGAGGCGCAGGCGGCGGCGCAGCGGCGAAGGCCGGCGCACCAGCCGCGCCTGGAGCGCCGGCGAGACGAAGCGGTCGAGCGCCCGGCCGCCGCGCGTCTCGAGCCAGAGCAGCAGCGCGGCGTAGGCCACCACCACCCAGAGGGCGTGCACCCAGCCCGGCTCCGCGAAGCGGAAGCCGCTCATGGCAGCCTCCGCAGCAGCGTGCCCGCCGACAGCCCCGAGACGACGATCAGGATCACCGCGCCCAGCACGAACGACGCGTAGTGCTCGGTGTACTGCAGGTAGCGGACCTCGGTGATCTCGGTGCGCTCGAGCCGGTCGATCTCGGCCACCACCTCGGCGAGCGCCTCGGCGTCGCTGGCGTGGAAGTAGCGCCCGCCGGTGCGCTCGGCGACGCGGCGCAGGGTCGCCTCGTCGAGCTCGACGAAGGCGCGGCGCAGCACGGTGCGCCCGCCGCGCTCCACCGGGATCGGCGCGTAGCCGGTGCGCCCGGCGCCGATCGCGTAGACCTTGATGCCGTGCTCCGCCGCGAGGTCGGCCGCCTGCACCGGCTCGATCTCGCCGACGTTGCTGACCCCGTCGGTCAGCAGGATCGCGACCTTCGACTCGGCCGGATGGCGGCGCAGCCGTTCGACCGCCAGCGCCAGGCCCTCCCCCACCGCGGTGCCGTCCTCGGAGCGCTCCGTCACGATCTCGATCTGCTCGAGGATCGCGAGCAGGTTGGCGTGGTCGAGCGTCAGCGGGCAGGCGGCGTCGGCATAGCGCGCGAACGCCACGATCCCGATCAGGTCGTCGGGGCGGCCCTCGCCGCCGCCTTCGCCGGTGACGAAGCCGCGGAACACGCGCTTCACCGCCTCGAGCCGGTCGACGCTGGCGTCGCCCGCCACGAAGTCGCGCGCCTGCATCGATCCCGAGCGGTCCACCACCACGACGATCGCGATGCCCTCGCGGCGCACCACGCTGGTGGCGTCGCCGGTGCGCGGCCCCGCCATCGCCACCGCCAGCGCGAGCGCCGCGAGCCCGAGCAGGAACGCGGGCAGGGTCGCCAGGCGCGCGCGCCACGAGCGGGGCGCGCCGCTCACCAGCGCAGTGCTCGAGTAGCCGACGCGCGCCGGGGCGCGCGCAGCGAGCCAGATGACGAGCGGGGCCAGCACGCCGGCCAGCAGGAAGATGGGATCGCGCAGCTCCAGGTCAGGCACGCGCCGCCTCCGGCGCGGGGCGCGTCTGGTCCAGGAAGCTGCGCGCGCCCGCGACCGCCCCGTCGATCGCCTCGGGACCCGGGACGTGCTGCGCGAACTTGACGAGATCCGCGCCGCTCAGGAACTCGCGCAGCTGCGCCTTCTGGGCCTCGTCGAGATCGCGCGAGCCCGCCATCACGTCGAGGAACTCCTCCGTGGTCAGCTCCGGCGAGCGCAGCTCGAAGCGCGCCTCGAGATAGCGCCGCACGATGTCGGACAGCTCCACGTAGAACGCGTCGACGTCGTCGCGCGCTCCCGCCACGAGCTGCTCGAGGCGCTCGACGGCCAGGTCGTAGGCGCTGCGCCGCGCCGCGCGCGCGCGCCGGGCCAACGCCGCGCGCCAGGCGAGGGCGCCCGCGCCGAGCGCCAGCACGCCGGCCAGCCCCGCCCACAGCCAGCCCCGCCCAGCGCCGCGCGGCTCGAGCGCCCCGGCCGGCGGGCGCAGCGCCACCGCCGCGTCCTCGGGCAGCACCGACCTCACCTCGAAATCGAGCCGCTCCGTCAGCAGCTCGTAGGCGTCCGCGTCCTCGGGCGCCGGCGTCTGGTCCGGCCGCCGGTCGACGAACTCGATCAGCAGCGGCGGCAGGCGCTGCGGCCCGGAGCGGGCCGCCTGGAGCGTGTAGCGCTGCACGGCGACGCTGCGGCCCTGGTCGTCGAGCCCCTCGAACGGCGCGAAATCCACGATCGCGAACTCGTCGAGCGCCTCGCCGAACTCGGGGAGCAGCAGCTCCACCTCGGGGGCGGCCACCACCTCGAGCTCGAGCACCAGGGCGTCGCCGATCAGCGGCTCGGCGGGGCTGAGCCGGACCGTGGCCGTCACCGGACCGCGCGTGGTGGTGCGCTCGAGCGGCTCCGCGGCGAGCGCCGTCCCGGCGCTCGCGGCGACTCCCAGCACCAGCCCCGCGAGCAGCTCCGGCGCGCGACTCACCGCCGCATCCTCCGCTCGCGCATCCGGAAGAAGCGCACCAGCGGCTCCACCACCGAAGCAGCTGCATCGACGTGGATGAAGTCGATCCCGGCGCGGTGGAAGCGCCGCCGCAGCGCGTCGACCCGCTCGGCCGCCTGGCGTGCGTGCTCGCGCCGGAAGGCCGCGGAGCTGGCGTCGATCACGCGCACCTCCCCGGTCTCGGCGTCCTCGAGCGTGAGCAGCCCCACCGGCGGGATCTCGAGCTCGCGCGGATCGGTGATCAGCACCGGGATCACGTCGTGCTTGCGGTTGGCGGCGAGCAGCGCGTCGTGCCAGCCCTCGTCGAGGAAGTCGCTCACCAGGAAGCAGACCGACTTGCGCTTCGTCACCGACAGCAGGAACTCGAGCGCACCGGCCAGGTGGGTGCCGGGCTTGCGCGTCGTGGTGGGCTCGTGGGCGAGCACCTCGCGCACCACGCGCAGCGCGTGCTTCTGCCCCTTGCGGGGCGGGATGTACTGCTCGATGCCGTCGTGGAACAGGGTGAGTCCCACCTTGTCGTCGTGGCGGATCGCCGAGAACGCGAGCAGCGCGCAGAACTCCGCCGCCGCCTCGCGCTTGGAGCGGGAGCCCGAGCCGAACTCCTCCGACGCCGACACGTCGGCCATCAGCATCAGGGTGAGCTGCCGCTCCTCCACGTAGCGCTTGACGTAGGGCGCGCCCGTGCGCGCCGTCACGTTCCAGTCGATGGTGCGGACGTCGTCGCCGGGCAGGTAGGGGCGCACCTCGTCGAACTCGATCCCGCGGCCGCGGAACACCGAGACGTACTCGCCGCCGAGCACGTCGGCGACCTGGCGGCCGGTGCGCACCTGGATCTCGCGCACGCGACGCAGGATCTCGCGAGCCAGCATGGCGGGTGCCTCAGGGAACGAGCACGTGATCCAGGATCGTCTCGACCACGTCCTCCGGAGCCTTGCCTTCGGCCTCGGCCTCGTACGAGAGTGACACCCGGTGGCGCAGCACGTCCGGCGCCAGGCTCTTGACGTCGTGCGGGGTCACGTACGCGCGGCCCTGGAGGAACGCGTGGGCCTTGGCGGCCTTCATCAGGTAGATCGACGCGCGCGGACTCGCGCCCATCTCGATCATGCCCTCGAGCGACGAAATGCCCGCGCCGACCGGGTCGCGCGTGGCGTGGACCACGTCCACGATGTAGTCGCGCACCTTGGGGTCCACCAGCAGCTGCTCGACGTGGGCACGCGCGGCCAGGATCGCGTCGGGGCCGGCCACCCGGTTCACGCGCGGCTCGGCCTGGCCGCTCGCCATGCGGTCGATGATGCGGCGCTCGTCGTCCTTCGACGGATAGCCGACCTTCACCTTGAGCATGAAGCGGTCGACCTGCGCCTCGGGCAGCGGATAGGTCCCCTCCTGCTCGATCGGGTTCTGGGTCGCCAGCACCAGGAAGGGCTCCTCGAGCGGGTAGGTCTCGTTGCCGATCGTGCCCTGCCGCTCCTGCATCGCCTCGAGCAGCGCGGCCTGCACCTTGGCCGGCGCGCGGTTGATCTCGTCGGCCAGGATCAGGTTCGAGAAGATCGGGCCGCGCTTGACCGTGTAGGTCGCCTCGCGCGGATTGAACACCTCCGTCCCGATCACGTCCGCCGGCAGCATGTCGGGCGTGAACTGGATGCGCGAGAAGCCGGTGTCGATCGCCTGCGCCAGGCAGCGCACCGCCAGCGTCTTGGCGAGGCCCGGGACGCCCTCGAGCAGCACGTGCCCGCCCGTGAGCAGCCCGGTCAGCAGGCGCGTGACCATCGCCTCCTGGCCCACCAGGACCTTGCCCACCTCGCTGACGATCTCGTTCACCAGCGCCGCGTGGCGGGCGACGTCGTCCGTGCGTTGCTCCATGCCTCCCCCCTCGATCGCGAAGCCCGGCAGCCTAGCAAAGCGCTGCGAAACCGTGGCGTTGCGCCCCACCTGCTGCAGTTGGGCAGCGGGACGCCGATCTGGTACCCAGAGCGACGGACCCGGGGGACGCTGCCGTGACCGAGCCGACTCGACACTTCGCCTACACCCGCGATGGCTGGCGCATCGCCCTGCACCACCACCCGCCGCAGCGCGGCGGACACGCGACACCCGCCCTGCTCTGCCACGGGATGGGCTCGAACCGCTTCAACATGGACGGACCCGGGCGCAGCAGCCTGGCGCGCTACCTGAACGCGGCCGGCTACGACGTCTGGGGGCTCGAGCTGCGCGGCGCCGGCCACTCGCACCGGCGCCTCCGAATGCCCCCGGTCCCCTACCGCTGGACCTTCGAGGACTACGTGCACCACGACGTGCCGGCCGCGCTCCAGCTGGTGCGCGACCTCACCGGCCAGGAGCAGGTGCTCTGGGTCGGGCACTCGCTGGGCGGCATGGTTGCCTACGGGGCGCTGATCACCCCCGCCGCGCGCGCGTTCGCCGGCGTGGTGACGCTCGGCTCGCCCGGCATGACCGACATCGGCCACGAGGCCATCGACCGCTGGATCGCGCTGCGGCGCCTGCTGCGGCTGGCGCCCGCGCGACTGCCGACGGGCTGGCTCGCCTGGGCGGGCGCGCCGCTGGCGGGCTGGATCGCGACGCTCTTCCAGGGCCCCGTGCGCGACTGGACCTGGCACCCCGACAACCTCGATCTCGACGTGGTGCGCTTCATGATGCGCCGCGGCGTCGAGGACATGCCGCGCTCGCTGCTGATGGAGTTCGCACGCTGGTACGAGACCAAGGCCATGACCGACCGCTACCGGATGTTCACCTTCGGCGAGCAGCTCGAACGGATCGACGTGCCGGTGCTCGCCATCGCCGGGAGCCGCGATCGGCTGACGCCACCCACGGACATCCAGCGCCTGGTCGACCGGCTCGGGTCGCGCGACAAGACGCTCTACGTGGCGGGCCACGCGTCGGGACTCGAGCACGAGTACAGCCACGTGGACCTCGTGCTCGGCAAGCACGCGCCGGACGAGATCTTTCCGCTCGTGACCGAGTGGCTCGACGCGCACAAGCCCGACGCCGTCCGAGCCGCCTGAGTCGCGTCGTGAAGGGAGGGCCGCCGAGGCCAGCCCGTTCCGGGGCGGCACCCCCCCGGCCCGCCTCACCCGCGGGGTCGAGCCGGACCCCCGTCGACCCCGACGGCTCCGCTCGACCCGCGATGAACGACGAGCGCGGCGCCGCATCTCCCGCGCCGGCCTCGGCTGCGCCCTCCGCGGTCCGGGGATTGCAATCCCGATGCCGGGGCCGGTGCGCGGCGTGCTTGCCGGCCCCGCCCGGATCTGGGACGTTCGGCCCCGATCGATCGCACGGCAGTGTCGCCAGATGCCACGGAGACGGCCATGGACCGCAACGCGCCCGAGCCCGGCGCGCCCTTCGACGAGCCCGGCGGGCTCTTCGACGTTGAGGGCGACATCGACTGGCAGCGCGTCGAGGCGCTGATCGCGCGCTACGGCGCGGCGGCGCCCCGCTACACCAGCTATCCGACCGCGCCCACCTGGAGCGCGGACTACGGCGTCGACGCCTTCCGCCGCGATCTGGCGTGCGCCGCGGGCGACGAGTCGGCGGCGCTGTCGCTCTACGCCCACGTCCCGTTCTGTCGCACGCTGTGCCACTTCTGCGCCTGCAACCGGGTCATCACGCAGCGCCCCGAGCTGCCCGAGCGCTACCTCGAGGCGATCGAGCGCGAGTGCGCCGCGCTGCGCGAGGCCTGGCCCGCCCCGCCGCGCGCGGTACAGCTCCACTGGGGCGGGGGCACGCCGACGCACCTCGAGCCGGCGCAGATCCGCCGCCTCTTCGCGGCGATCGACGACGCGTTTCCGCTGGCGCCGGACGCCGAGATCTCGATCGAGGCCGATCCGCGTGTCACTAGCGACGCGCACGTCGAGAGCCTGCGCGCGTGCGGCTTCGAGCGCCTCTCGCTGGGCGTGCAGGACTTCGACCCGCGCGTGCAGCAGGCGATCCACCGCGAGCAGTCGGTCGAGCAGACCGCGGGCCTGGTGGAGCGCGCGCGCGCGTGCGGCTTCGAGGGCGTGAACCTCGATCTGATCTACGGGCTCCCGTACCAGACGCCGGCCACCTTCGAGCGCACTCTCGATGCGGTGCTCGCGATCCGGCCGGAGCGCGTGGCCCTCTACGGCTACGCGCACGTCACCTGGGTGGCGAAGCAGCAGCGGGGCTTCGAGCGGGGCGACCTGCCGGCGCCGGGCGTGCGCTTGCGGATCCTGGTCGGGGCGATCGAGCGCTTCCTGGCCGCCGGCTACGTCTACATCGGCATGGACCACTTCGCGCTGCCCGACGATCCGCTGGCGCGCGCGCTGCGCGATCGCACGCTGCGCCGCAACTTCATGGGCTACACCACGCGCGCCGGCACGACGCTGCTCGGCGTCGGGCCCAGCGCGATCAGCGAGCTGCCGAGCAGCTACGCCCAGTCCGAGCGCGACCTGGGCGCCTGGGAGGCGGCGGTGCGCGCCGGGGCGCCGGCCACGGTGCGCGGCCACGCCCTCTCTGCCGACGACCGCGAGCGGCGCTGGCTGATCGCGCGCCTCATGTGCCTGGGCGGCGTCGAGGCCGACGAGTACCGGGCCGCGTTCGGCGGCCGGCTCGCCGCCCGCTACGCCGACGAGCTGCAGCGCCTCGAGCCGCTCGCCGAGGACGGCCTGGTCGACGTGGCCGCCGACGGCAGCCTCCGGCTCACCGGCCTGGGACGCCTGCTGGTGCGCCCGGTCGCCGCGGTGTTCGACGCCTACCTGCCGCGCCAGCTGGAGGGAGACCGCCCGGTCTTCAGCGCTACCGTCTAGGATGGAGGACTTCCGATGAATCCCACCGAGATCCGGCGCCGCGTGCTGCAGGACCACGAGGCGCTGCGCGAGCGGCTCGTGGCTCTGGCCGAGCTGGCCCGACAGGTGGCGGACGGCGACACCGACCAGGCCCGGACGCTCCGGGGCGAGGCCGCGCTGTTCCTGGAGGTGCTCGGCACCCACATGAAGTGGGAGGACCGCTTCCTGCGCCCGGCCCTCGCGGACGCCGATGCCTGGGGCAAGGAGCGGGTCGCACGGCTCGACGCCGACCACCGCGAGCAGCGCGAGGTGCTCGCGGCGGTGCTCGACCGGCTCCTCGACGGCACGCGACCGGCTCCGCTGGTGGCGCGCGACGTGCTCGATCTCGTCGAGCTGCTGCGGCGCGACATGGCGGAGGAGGAGCAGGACCTGCTCGACCCCCGCGTCCTGCGCGACGACGTCGTCACGATCGACGGGATGTCAGGCTGAGCGCAGCACCGCCTTGCCCTCGGCGACGAGCAGGACGAAGTCGGCCGTCGAGATCACGCCCACGAGCTGGTCCTTCTCGTCCACCACCGGCACCCGGTGGATGCGGTGGCTCGCCAGCACGGCCGCGACCTGCTCGACGGGTGCGTCCGGAGCGACGCTCACGACGTCGCGGCTCATCACGTCCTCGACCCGCAGCGTCTCCATGCGGCGCCCGACGTGCCGCGCGATCGCCTCGCCCGCGCTGGAATCGGCCTCCTCCTCGCTGCCCAGGTCGCGGTAGGTGTCGGCGAGCAGCTCTCCGACGCTCTGCTCGACGGAGAGCTGCCGCACCACGTCGGAACGCGACACCATGCCGACCAGCCGCCCGGACTCCACCACGGGAAACCCGCCGACCCCCTCCTCGAGCAGCTCGCGCTCGAGATCGCTCAGCGCGACCCGCGGGACCACGCTACGCACCTCGGCACTCATTATGTCCCGGGCGAGCAAGCCCACGCGGCTACTGGACCGCGATCGTGCGAGGCTTGGCCTCCTCGCGCTTGGGGATCTCGACCGTGAGCACGCCGTCCCGAAAGCTGGCGTGCACGTTGTGCTCGTCGGCGTTGGCGGGCAGCGTGAACGAGCGGCTGAAGCTCCCGTAGGTTCGCTCCACCCAGCGGCTGTGCTCCTTCTTGCCCTCGCGCTCGCTGCGCTTCTCGCCCCGGATCGTCAGCACGTTGTCGTGCATCTCCACGGTCACGTCGTCCTTGCTGGCGCCCGGCACCTCGGCGGTCACGACGTACTGGTCGTCGTTCTCGGCCACGTCCACCGCGGGCGCGAACCTCTCCGTTCCGCCGCCCTCGCGCTCGCGATCGAACAGCCGGTCGAGCACCGACCCGCGCCCTGACTCGAGATCGAACGGATCAAAGAGGCGCAACGACCTTCCCTCTCGTGCCATGTGTCCATCTCCTCCCGATCGCCCTCCCACCTGCGAGGGGCGTGTTCGGCTGAATGGAAAAGCAAGCACCGTGCCACCCAGCGCCGGCGCGCCTGGCCGGGTCGGAGCGGCTCAGGAGCCGGGCTGGGGCGTCGCCGAGGCGCGACGCACCGCGGTCACCAGCTCCTCTTCACGCGCCTCGTGCTGGCGCAGGGCGCGCTGGAAGGCGTCGAGCGCGCGAGCCAGCGCGGAGAGATCCGTGAGCCCCGTGCGATCCGCCAGATCTCGCACGCCCGCGCGCAGCGCATCGTGCTCGGCGGACAGCGCCTCGAGCGCGGCGCCGTGCTCGGGGTGCAGACCGTGGAGCGCCGGGAAGAACATCTCGTCCTCGAGCGCGAAGTGGGCCCGGATGGCCTGCTCGTAGCCGTGCAGGGCATCGTGGGCACCGCTGCGGTCGCCGCGCTCGAGCGCCGACCGGATCTGCTCGCACAGCGGAGCGAGGTGCCGGTGCTGCGTGGCGATCTGCCGCTCGATGCGCCCGACCCGGTGCTGGAGCCCGACGTCCAGCCGGGCGTTGCGGCTCACCGCGGCGCCTCGCTCACAGCGCCTTGCGGATTCGCTCGTAGGCGCTGCGGATCTCGTCGACCAGGCCGCGCGCGGCACGTCCGACCTCCTCGAGCTCCTGCTCGGCGACGCTCGACACCGACTTCACCTTCGTGTCGAGCTGGCCGAGCTTGTCCTCGGTCTCCTCCCACAGGTCGCGCACCTCGGCGGCCGCCAGATGCGCCTGCACGCGCAGCTCGTCGCGCACCCGCCGCAGCTCGTCCAGGTCGCTCGAGAGGCGCTCGCTCCACTCGCTCATGTCGTCCGGTCCTCCTTGGCCGCTCGTCTCGAACGGCCGCTCTGGCTCGGCTGCACGCGGCGTGCCGCCAGGTCGAGCATGGCATGTCGCCTGCAGACCGGCCATTGGGGGGCAGTGCGCGTCTCGGGTGAGGCGCGAGCCGTCCCGTCGCGAGGCACGATGGCACAGGTTGAGGCGGAAAGCCCCTCCCCGCTCTGGCTTCCGGCCGCGGATCTCCAGCGCCTGATCGACGCGCTGCGCGAGCGCGGGCACGAGGTCTGGGCACAGAGTGTCCAGGACGCGCTGTCCTCGTGGGGCCCGTTGGAGCGCGTGAGCGAGCTCGCCCGCGGCTGGCGCGATCACCAGGCGCCCGGCCGCTACCGGCTCGAGCCGGGCGCGCCCGAGCGCTGCTTCGAGCTGGTGCACGGCCACGAGGGCGCCAAGCGACACGCGTTCGCGCCGCGCGAGCCCCTGCTCCAGATCCAGACCGAGGGCCTGGGGCGCGACTTCCGGGCGGAGCCGGTCGAGTCCGGCGCTGCGCCGCTGGCACTCCTGGGCGTGCGGCCCTGCGACGTCTCGGCGCTCGCGATCCAGGACCGCGTCTTCCTCGGCGACCGCTTCCCCGATCCGGCCTACGCGGCGCGGCGCCGCGAGCTCTTCCTGATCGAGGTGGCCTGCACCCGGCCGGGCGGCACCTGCTTCTGCACCTCGTTCGGCACCGGGCCGGGGCCCAGCGGTCCGTTCGACCTGTGTCTGACGGAGCTCGAGGCAGGCTTCGTGGTGCGCACCCGCAGCGGCGCCGGCCGCGCGCTCGTCGACGCCCTCGCCCTGGCCGAGGCCCCCGCGGAGCAGCTCGAGCGCGAGGCGCGCGATCTCGCGGCCTGCGCCGAGGCGATGCCCCGCGCCGTCGACGCCGGCGGCCTTCCCGAGCGACTGCCCGAGCGACCCAACCATCCGCGCTGGGACGACGTGGCCGAACGCTGCCTCGGCTGCACGAACTGCACCCAGGTGTGTCCCACCTGCTTCTGCCACGACATCCGCGACGAGCCGAGCCTCGACGGCACCCACACGCTGCGGGTGCGCGAGTGGGGCTCCTGCTTCGACCCCGGCTACGCGCGCATCCACGGGCTCGACGTCCGCTCGCGCGTCCGCGAGCGCTACCGCCAGTGGCTGCTCCACAAGCTCGCCACCTGGACCCGGCAGTTCGGGACGCCCGGCTGCGTGGGCTGCGGCCGCTGCATCACCTGGTGCCCGGCTGGCATCGACCTCACCGAGGAGGCGGCCGCGCTGTGCGAGGAGCCGTCGTGAGCGCCCCCGCCCTGCCCCACCCGATGCTCCCCGAGCCGGCGCGCATCGTCGAGAAGCGCTCCTTCGGCGCGGACATCCACGCCTACAGCCTGCGTCTGCTCGACCCCGCCGCGCGGCCCCGCTTCGACTTCCTGCCCGGCCAGTTCAACATGGTCTCGGTCGCGGGGGTCGGTGAGGTCGCCATCTCGGTCTCCTCCGACCCGTACGACGAGGACCTCGAGCACACCATCCGCATCGTCGGCCGCACCACGCGCGTGATCGACCGGCTCGACGTGGGGGACGTGATCGGCGTGCGCGGCCCCTACGGGCGCGGCTGGCCGCTGCACGAGGCCCGCTTCCACGACCTGCTGGTGGTGACCGGCGGGGTCGGCTGCGCGCCGGTGACGGGTGCGATCGACTACGTGTTCCGCCGCCGCCGCGCCTACGGACACGTGAGCGTGCTCCACGGCGTGAAGAAGCCCGAGGACCTGGTGCACCGCTCGCGCTTCGAGGCCTGGCGCCGCGAGCCGGACGCCGAGATCCTGCTCACCGCCGACCACCCGGACCGCACCTGGCGCGACCGCTCCGGCGTGGTGACCGAGCTGTTCGAGGAGGTGCCGCTCGAGCCGGAGCGCACGATGGTGTTCCTGTGCGGCCCCGAGGTGATGATCCGGGCCGCCGCGCGCACCCTGGGGCGCCGCGGCGTGCGTCCCGAGCGCATCTTCGTCTCGCTCGAGCGCCACATGCAGTGCGGCATCGGGCAGTGTGGACACTGCCAGCTCGGCCCGCTCTTCGTTTGCCGCGAAGGGCCGATCTTCCCCTGGTCGCGGGTCTCGCGCCTGCTGGGGGTCCGCGGGCTATGAGCGAAGAGCGCGCGCGACTCGGGGTCTTCAAGTTCGCCTCGTGCGACGGCTGCCAGGTCTCCCTGCTCAACCTCGAGGCCGACTTCCTGGCGCTGACCGAGCGCTACGACGTGGCGGTCTTCCTCGAGGCCACCAGCCGCCCCGACGACGGCGCCGCGCTCGACGTGGCGCTCGTCGAGGGCAGCATCACCACCGCGGCGGACCTGGAGCGCATCCGCCTGGTGCGCGAGCGGGCGCGCTGGCTGGTCACGATCGGCGCGTGCGCCACGAGCGGCGGCATCCAGGCGCTGCGCAATCGCGGCGACGTGGAGACCTGGACGCGCACGGTCTATCCGCACCCGGAGTGGATCGAGACGCTGGCGCAGTCGACCCCGATCTCGGACCACGTCCGGGTGGACGCCGAGCTGCAGGGCTGCCCGGTCAACGGCGAGCAGGTACGACGCGTGCTCGTGCGGCTGCTCATGGGGGCCACTCCCGACCTGCCCGGCGCCAGCGTGTGCCTCGAGTGCAAGCGGGCCGGCATCGCCTGTGTCGCCGTCACGCGCGGGATCGCCTGCATGGGCCCGATCACGCGCGCCGGCTGCGGCGCCATCTGTCCCGCGCTGGGTCGCGACTGCTACGCCTGCTTCGGGCCGAGCGCCGATCCCAATGCGGCCGCCTGGGCGCGGCAGCTCGAGGCCTCCGGGGTCCCGCGTCGCGAGGTGGTCCAACGGCTGCGCCACGTGAACGGCTGGCGCCGGAAGTTCCGCGAGCTGGCCGATGCGCTGGAGGCGGACGGATGAGCGAGCGCCGCCGCATCGAGGTAGGCGCCCTGGCGCGCGTCGAGGGCGAGGGGGCCCTGCACCTGGTCGTCGAGGGCGAGCGCGTGGTGGAGCTGCGGCTCGAGATCTTCGAGCCCCCCCGCTTCTTCGAGGCGTTCGCCGCGGGCCGCCGCGCCAGCGAGCTCCCCGACCTGCTGGCGCGCATCTGCGGCATCTGTCCGGTCGCCTACCAGATGAGCGTCGCCCACGCCCTCGAGTCGGCCTGGGGCGTCGACGTGCACCCGGGGATCCGCGCGCTGCGCCGGCTCTACTACGCCGGCGAGTGGATCGAGAGCCACGTGCTCCACATGATCTTCCTAGCGGCGCCAGACTACCTGGGGCTGCACGACGCGATGTCGATCGGGCGCGAGCACGCGTCGGTGGTGGAGCGCGCCCTGCGGCTGCGCGGACTCGGCAACCGGATCCTGGTGCTGCTGGGCGGACGCGCGGTGAACCCCGTCGGCGTCCGCATCGGCGGCTTCCACCGGCTGCCGCGCCGCGACGAGCTGACCGCGCTCGACGACGAGCTGCGCCGGGCGCGCGGCGAGGCCGAGGCGCTGCTGCGCTGGTTCCAGGCGCTGCCGGTGCCGCACCGGCCGCAGCCCGTCGAGCTGGTGGCCCTGCGCCATCCCGACGAGTACCCGATGAACGAGGGCCGCATCGCGTCGAGCCGCGGACTCGACGTCGCCGCCGAGGCCTTCGACGAGGCCTTCGAGGAGCGCCAGGTCGAGCACTCGACGGCCCTGCACTGCCTGCGCCGGCCCGAGGGCAGCGACTACCAGGTCGGGCCGCTCGCCCGCGTGCACCTGAACGCGGACCGGCTGGGCGCGGCGGCGGCCGCCGCCCGCGTCGACCTGGCCGAGCGCTTCGAGGCGACCGACCCCGCCGCCTCGGTGTTCGCGCGCGGCATCGAGGTGATCCAGGCGTGCGACGACGCCGTGCGCGCCATCGAGTCCTACGAGCCGCCCGATGCCCCCGCGCCGGCGTGCGCGCCCCGCGCCGCGACGGGACACGGCGCCACCGAGGCGCCGCGCGGGCTGCTCTACATCCGGGTCGAGACCGACGCCGAGGGACTCGTGCGCGCCTTGCGCATCGTCCCGCCCACGTCGCAGAACCAGGCGCGCATCGAGGCCGATCTGCGGCGCCTGGCGCCGTCGGTGCTGGGCCTGCCGGACGATGCCGCGCGACGCGCCTGCGAGGCCGCCATCCGCGACTACGACCCCTGCATCTCGTGCGCAACCCACTTCCTGGAGCTGCACGTCGAGCGGCGGGAGCCGCCGTGCGGCGGGTGATCGGGATCGGCAGCCCGCACGGCGACGACGCCGCGGGCCTGCTGGTGGCGCGCCACCTGGACGCGACGGACTGCCCGGGCGTCCAGGTGGTGGAGTGCGGGCGCCCGGTGCCCGACCTGCTCGACGCCCTGGAGGGCGCCGAGGCGGCCCTGCTGGTGGACGCCGTGCGTGCCGGAGGCGACGCGGGCGCGCTGCGCCGGCTCGACCCGGGCCAGCTCGCGCGCGCCGAGGCGAGCTCGAGCCACGGACTCGGCGTGGCCCACGCGCTGGCGCTGCACCGGGCGCTCGGCCGCCACGAGGTGCCGCTGGCGTGTCTG
>JASJBO010000408.1 GCA_030066475.1 Myxococcota bacterium | reverse complement strand
CTGCTCCGCGGCCTGCTGGGGCGCAGGGTCCTCGAGCCCGGGTCTGGGGTCGTGGCGCTCAGCTACCTGGGAGCGGCTCGCGTCGTGGCGCACCCCTACAAGAACGTGGGGGTCGCCAAGGCCGCGCTCGAACGCATCGTCGGGGAGCTGGCGGCGGAGCTCGGACCTGCGCACGGCGTGCGCGTCAACGCCGTTCGCTTCTCGCCCTACAGCGACTCGAAAGCCGGTGGCGCGATTCCCGGCCTCGAAGAAGCGGCGCACCGGGCGGCCGAGACCAGTCCCCTGGGCACGGCGAGCCCCGCGGCCCTGGGTGACGAGGTCGTCCACCTGCTCCGGCCCGCCGGCGCCGTGACGGGCGAGGTGCGCCACGTGGACGGCGGGCAGCACCTGCTCGCCTGAGGCCGGCGGCCGCCGCGTCGACGGGGCGCGCACACCCGCGGGGAAGCGAGCTGGTGCAGGATCTCCCCTTGACAAAGTGTCAACTCCATATGACTGTATAAAATGTAATAGATACTTTACACCTCCAAGCTCGGATCGACGGAGGCTCGCATGCGGATCGTCCTGGTTCACCCGAACTACCACTCCGGCGGTGCCGAGATTGCGGGCAGCTGGCCGCCGGCCTGGGCCGCCTACCTGGCGGGCTCGCTCAAGGCCGCCGGCTACGACGACGTCCACTTCGTCGACGCGATGACCAATCACCTCGACGACGACGCCATCGCGGAGCGGCTGCGGGCGCTCTCGCCCGACGTCGTGGGCTGCACGGCCATCACGCCCTCGATCTACTCGGCGGAGCGGGTGCTGGAGATCGCGCACGAGGTCTGTCCCGACGCGGTGCGCGTGCTCGGCGGCATCCACGCCACGTTCATGTACCCGCAGGTTCTCTCCGAGGCGCCGTGGGTCGACGTGATCGTGCGAGGCGAAGGCGAAGAGATCTTCTCCGAGCTCGTCGGGACGATCGACGCGGGACGCTGGCCGGCCGACCGCAAGGCGATCGAAGGCATCGCCTACCGGGACGGCGACGAGATCGTCGCGACGAAGGCCGCACCCACGGTCAAGAACCTCGACGCCATCGAGCCGGACTGGTCGCTCCTCGAGTGGTCGAAGTACGTCTACGTGCCGCTCGGAGTCCGCGTGGCCATTCCCAACATGGCCCGCGGCTGTCCGTTCACCTGCTCGTTCTGCTCGCAGTGGAAGTTCTGGCGCGACTACCGCGTACGCGATCCGAAGAAGGTCGTGGACGAGATCGAGACCCTGGTGAACGAGCACGACGTGGGCTTCTTCATCCTGGCCGACGAGGAGCCCACCATCAACCGCAAGAAGTTCGTCGCCTTCTGCGAGGAACTCATCGCGCGCGGGCTGCCCGACCGCGTCAAGTGGGGCATCAACACCCGCGTGACGGACATCCTGCGCGACGAGCAGCTTCTCCCGCTCTACCGGCGCGCGGGGCTCGTGCACGTGAGTCTCGGCACCGAGGCAGCGGCACAGCTGCGCCTCGACCGCTTCCACAAGGAGACGAAGATCGAGGACAACCGGCGCGCCATCGAGCTGCTTCGCAACGCCGACATCTTCATCGAGGCGCAGTTCATCGTCGGGCTCGAGAACGAGACGCGGGAGACGCTGGAGGAGACCTACCAGATGGCGCGCGCCTGGAACCCGGACCTGGCGAACTGGGCCATGTACACCCCGTGGCCCTTTTCCTCGCTCTTCCAGGAGCTGGGCGACAAGGTCGAGGTGTTCGACTTCTCGAAGTACAATTTCGTGACGCCCATCATGAAGCCGCAGGCGATGGATCGCGCCGAGCTGCTCGATCGCGTCATGCACAACTACCGCCGCTTCTACATGCGCAAGGCCCTCTTCCACTACCCCTGGCGGGGCACCGGCTTCCGCCGCCGCTACCTGCTGGGCTGCCTCAAGGCCTTCGCCAAGGCGGGATTCCAGCGCCAGTTCTACGACCTCGGCAAGGTCAACTACTGGGGGCCGCAGTCGAAGAAGTCGGTGGACTTCCACTTCGACGAGACGCGGCAGATCGCGCCCGCCCAGCTCGACGACTGGGAGACGGCGGCCGACCGCGCGGCTCGGTTCCGCGCCGCGCGCGCCGAGGCGAAGGTCTGCGGCGGTGGGGAGGAGCAGCTCTCCGACGAGGCGCTCGGTCTCCACGACGCGGTCGCTCCCCACAACCCCGCCCCGCCCGAGGCGCTTGCGTGAGCGCGACCGCCGCACCCGGGACCGCCGCGCCCCCTGCCTCGGCTGCGGCCGAAGCGGTGGACGCGGGCTCCCAGGTCGGTCCGAACGCGGTCATTCAGCTCGGGCACGCGCTGCGCGCGCGCCACGGCGAGGCCCTGGCGGCCCGGATCTACGAGGCCGCGGGGCTGTCCGCCTGGCTGTGCGAGCCGCCGCAGGACATGGTGGACGAGCACGCCGTGGACCGGCTCTTCCGCGCGCTCCGGGGGAGCTTGACGGCGGCGGAGGCCGCCGCCGTCGCGGCCGAGGCAGGCGAACGCACGGCGCAGTACCTGCTGGCCAACCGGATCCCGCGCGCGGCGCGCGCGATCTCGAGGCTCCTGCCGACGGCGCTCTCCGCCCGCCTGCTGCTGCGCGCGATCGCCGCCAACGCCTGGACCTTCGCGGGCTCGGGCCGCTTCCGGGCGCGGCCCGGATCGCCCCACCGGATCGAGATCGCCTCCAACCCGATCGCGACGCCGGGCTGCGTCTGGCACGTGGCCGTCTTCGAGACCCTCTTCCGGGCCCTCGTCGCGCCGCAGACCCGCGTCCGCCACCTCGCGTGCTGCCTGGACGGCGCCGCCGCCTGCGGATTCGAGATCGATCACCGACGACGACGAGCGGGACGCCCCGATGCGCGGGTCGCGTCACACGGGGAGCGAGCATGAACATCCGACAGGCGATGGCCCTGGAGGCCATCCAGGACTACACGGCGGGACTCGTCCTGCTCGTGGGCACGCACGTCTTCAAGGGACGCGTCAAGGTCAACCTCGAGCGGACGCTCCACAGCGGCATCGAGATCGAGAACGTGCGCCAGGTGGACGGGTCGCGCCTGATCCTGCCCTTCGAGGACGAGCAGGGCAGTCCCCGGCGGGCGAGCCTGATCAACGAGGCGACCAACTACGGCGCGCACATGCCCGGCTCGAAGGTGAGCTGGCGCACCCTCGCGCTCGATTTCGAGAGCGATACCGCCATCTCGGTCATTCGGCGCATCGCTCGCCAGAAGAAGTTCGACGCTCGCGTCACCAACCTGGCCGAAGCGCTGCAGGACAAGTTCGGGCTGTCCTACGAGCACCTGCAGAGCATCGATCCGCGTACCGTCGCGGTCAACTGCAGCTACGACGGGACCAATCGACTCGGCCTCCACCACACCGCCGTCGCCCGCGCGGGCTACACGTACCAGCGCGCCCAGGACGGCATCCCCAACCTCGGCGGGCCTTCGGTCATCGACCACTGGGCCGCGTGCCGGGCCGCCCTCTACGTCTCGACCGGCATCCGGATCGCCGAGAAGACCGGAATCGGCCTCAAATACGACGTGACCCTCCTCGGCGTCGCCGTCGAGGGCCAGGGGTACATGGGCACGACGGCCTGGACGCCGCGCTTCAAGGAGATGATGGGAGCGAGCGGCTTCGATCGCCAGCCGCACGACCGGCACTGGTTCGTCCCGAGCTTCGGGAACTTCGAGTGCAGGCCGCTCGAGCAGCCGCGCGAGGACGGCACGGTCGAGACGGTGCCGCAGTACGTGGTCCTCGGGGCCGTCACGACCGCCGCGTCGAGGGCGCTCGGTGAGACCCTCGGTGCAGACGCGCTGGCGGAGCACTGCACGGACTCCTGGCAGATGTTCCACCACAGGGACGAGATCGGCGAGTCGATCGATGAGCGCACCAAGGAGATGACGCCGGACGAGGTGGTCAAGCTGGTGGGGAAGATCCCCGCGCAGCAGCACGTGCATCTCGAAGACGTCGTCGACGACGCGAACCTGCGGGACCGGAACATGATCGCCCCGGTCATGGCTTCGGACGGCGAGGAGATGCTGATCGCCAACTACGACGGGGCCGAGTTCGACCCCGCGCCCGCGATGGTCCACGGGCAGCACACGGAAGAGCTGCTGCTGGAGGCGGGCTATTCCCTCGACGACATCGACACGATGTCGCGCGAGAAGATGGTGTTCTGCGCCACCCGCAGTCCGAGGCTTTGAAGCCGGAGGCAAGGCCCATGAGTCTGAAGTCGATCGGTCACGCACCCGTTCGCCAGGTGTTCGAGCCGGCGTTCCTCTCGCCGCTGCGATCCAACCAGCCCTTCCGAACCGTCTTCGACCGCTTCCAGCGCGACCGGGTCGCCTGCCTGCTGGTGACCCACGCCGCGACCGGCAAGCTGCAGGGCGTCTACTCCAGCCGCGACGTGCTCCGGAAGCTCGCGGAGCGTCCGATCCGGGGCGACGCGGACGCGCAGGTCCACGACTACATGCGGACCCACCCGGACACCCTGACGCTCGACCATTCGTTCGCCGAGGTGGGGAAGCTGATGGAGACGCGCGGTTTCCGGCACGTCCCGTTCATCCAGCGGGCCGACCCACCCTGGGACGACACGGGGATTCCGGTGGGGCTGGCGCGACTCGAGATCTGGATGAAGTGCGCCTACGACGCGATGGACGAGGCCGAGCGCGAAGCGCTCGCCGCCGTCAACCAGGCCGATGTCCGGACCAACCCGCTGGTGAGCGCGGAGGAGAGCGAGACCGTCAAGGCGGTGGTGGAGAAGATGCTCGCGCGGAAGCGGAGCGTCGGCGCCGTCGCCGTCACCCGGGAGGGTGTGCTGGTCGCGATGCTCTCGGAGCAGGACCTCACCCTGCAGGTGGCGCCTCGGATGGTCGTGGACGGGGAGGACCGCTGGAACGACCCGATCGTGCGCTACGCCTCGAAGGAGGTGTTCTGGCTGCCGGAGAGCGCGAGCGTCGTCGAGATCCTCGAGCTGATGATGGACCGCAAGATCCGCCACGTTCCGATCGCGAGAGAGGGCGACAAGGGGCTCGAGGTCGTGAAGACCGTCAGCATGCGCAGGATCCTGCCGGAGATCCTGAAGCTCATGGATCCGACCCCGGAGCCGTCCCCCGCCTAGCGCGGCCCTCCGGCGCCGGCGTCGGGTCGCTCGGGCGAGTTCGCCCGCGCCTGCAGCCTCCGCTTCACGCTGGCCACGGTCAGCCACACCGAGGCGAGCACGACGGGCGCGGCGAAGCCCGCTAGGAGATCGGGCTGGACCGGGAGCCCCATCGCCTTGGCCGCCTTGAGTCCGTAGGTGAGCAGGCCGAGACCGTAGTAGCTGACTTGGTTCCTTCGACCGGATCGGGCCCGCTCGGCCCGGCGCCGGACGTGCGCATCCCCGCTTCAGGGAGATGGCGACGTGGACGCCCTATTCGAATTGCGAGCGGTCGTTTCGCCGTCGTCCGAAGCGGAGCCACTTCTCGACCTCCACCGCCACGAAGGAGAAGAGCGCCACGCCGAGGATGCGCATCCAGGTCTCGGTCGCGAGCGGGGTGGTGTGGAACAACCCGTTCATCACCGGGGAGTAGGTGAAGAGGAGCTGAAGGAGGATCATGGTTCCGGCTCCCAGGAGCGCCAGCCGGTTGGTGAACGGGCCGATCGAGAACAGGGAGCGGCTCAGCGAGCGACAGCTGAACAGGTAGGCGGTCTCCACCAGCACGATGGTGTTGACGACCGCGGTGCGCGCCTCGTCGGCAGTGCCGACCGACAGCTCGATCTGCTCGTCGAACAGCCAGAGGCCGCCGGCCACGATGATCAGGGAGATCAGGCCCGTGCGCATGATGAGCGGAAAGGTGAGCAGCGGGCGGCTCGGATCGCGCGGCGGACGATCCATCAGGCCGCGTTCCCTGGGTTCGAAGACCAGCATCAGGCCGAGCAGCAGGGCGGTGGTCATGTTGACCCAGAGCACCTGCACCGGGAGCACCGGCAGGGTGAGGCCGAGGAGGATGGAGACGAGAATGATGCCTCCCTCGCCCAGGTTGGTGGGCATGGTCCAGACGATGAACTTGGTGAGGTTGTCGAAGATGCCCCGTCCCTCTTCGACGGCGGCCTCGATCGAGGCGAAGTTGTCGTCGGTCAGCACCATGTCGGCGGCGCCCTTGGCCACGTCGGTTCCGGCCACGCCCATGGCCACGCCGATGTCCGCCTGCTTCAGGGCGGGGGCGTCGTTGACGCCGTC
>JASJBO010000054.1 GCA_030066475.1 Myxococcota bacterium | reverse complement strand
CCCAGGTAGCTGCGCAGCCGGCGGTCGCGCAGCAGGGCGATGGCCTCGACCACCCGGATGCGCTCGCCGGTGCGCTCGCTGCGTTCGGGGAGCCGGGCGATCCCGAACGTACGCGCGAAGCCGAGGGCCCAGCCGACGCCGAAGAGCGTGGCGAAGTCGCCGGGGTGGACCGACAGCCACCACTGGGAGAAGAGGTAGAAGAAGATCAGCGCCAGGTGCCAGCCGGTGCGGAGCGTTCCGAAGAAGCGGCCGATGCGCTCGGGCAGGACGTAGGCCCGCAGCAGCGGGAACCAGACCGTCTCGCCGACGCAGACCCCGACGGCGACGAGGGCGAAGGAGCCCATCGCCAGCGCCAGTGACGCTTCGCCGGGCATCGACTCGAGCCGGCCCCAGAAGACCAGCGGCAGGGCGGCCAGCACCGCGAACAGGTGGGAGGCGACCAGGATCGAGCGCTTCGAGAAGTGCGCCACCGCGCGCAGCGTGGGCAGCTGCAACGCGACGAAGGCGAACACGAAGGAGCTCTGGATGCCCACCAGCAGCTCGCTCGCACCGAGGGATACGAGGGCGAGGGTGGGCAGGTGCTGGGTGAAGATCAGCCGGAAGGTGTTGCTCGCCGGATGGCTGGCGATCGCGAGCCGGCGGCCCCGGGCCCGGTCGCGCTCGGAGAGCGGCGGGGCAACCGCTTCCGCATCGCCGGGGCCGGCGGGGCGGCTCACTCCTCCGGGTCCGACGCGGCGTACAGATCCGCGCCGCGCCGCTCGAGGGGCAGCGGGGTGAGCTGCTCACCGGGGCAGGGGCCCGCGATGCAGACGCCGTCCTCGACCTGGAACACGGCGCCATGGGTGGCGCAGACGATGTGGCGGCGCTCCCGGTCGAGGAACTCGTGGGGCTGCCAGTCGAGCGGGGTCCCGCGATGGGGGCAGCGGTTCACGTAGGCCCAGACGGCCTCGCCCCGGCGCACGGCGAAGACGCGCAGCGGGCGGCCGTCCGGGCGCTCGATGCAGAAGCCCCGGGAGGCGCCGTCGGGGATCTCCTCGAGCGCACAGAGTCGCGTCGCCCCCGCCTCGTCCAAGCCCCGACCCTCCCATCGCCCTGAGGCCTCGTGCCCAGACGGAGCTTGACGGCCCGGCGAGGATGTGTCGATACTGGTGTCGACGGACTTCTGTGTCTCCCTCGCCCCCTCTCCTCGCTGGCGCGCCAGAGCTTCGCGCCCTGGGAGTCAGCCATGCAGAAGAACCACCTTTCCCTCTTCCCCTGCCTCGTCGCCGCGGCGCTCGTGATGGCGGCCCTGCCCGCCGCGGCCACTCCCGACGCCTGCGAGTTCCGCGTCGTCCAATGGAACGCGGCGGGTCTCGACCCCAAGTTCGACAACCACATGCAGCCCCTCAAGATCGCCACCACGGTGATCGGATACGCGGCGCAGATCGACGCCAACGTCATCACGCTGCAGGAGATCGAGCTCGCTACGGTCACGTTCCTGGAAGGCATGCTGCCGGGCTGGACCTGCAACGCCTTCTTCACGGGAGCCGACCACGTCGCGGTCTGCGTGGACGGCCCGGCCTCGAACTTCGCCTCCGGGCTCCTGCAGAACTACGATGGCGATGTTCCCGATCCCCCGTGGTGGGGCTTCGCCCAGCTGGAGTACCGGGGCACGTTGATCACCAGCGTGCACACGCGCAAGGCCTGGCGACACGAGCACGTGAGGGACCTGCACCGAGACGTCCCGAACGGCATCCTGGGGGGTGACTTCAACTTCTTCGAGCCGCAGGTCGCGCCCGTGATCGACCCGGAGGACGCCGGGCTGCCCGTGTGGTTCCAGACCGACCTCGATGGCGAGTGGACCTGGGAGGGGGACTGGGCGGACGACGGCAACCACGTCCAGGTCAAGATCGACCACGTCCTCTCGGTCGAAGCGCCGGCCGTCGTATGGGGCGACGCGGCGGGCAAGGAGGGCTCCAATCACCGAGTGGTGCTCGCCGAAGTCACGTTCTACGACCAAGACGACGACACCATCTGCAGCCCGCGCGACAACTGCCCGTTCGTCGCCAACCCGGGCCAGGCCAACCACGACGGCGACTCGCTCGGCGACGCCTGCGACAACTGCCCACTGGTCGCGAACCCGGGCCAGGAAGACCTGGACCACGACGGCATCGGCGACGCCTGCGATCCCGACCGGGACAACGACGGCTGCGAGAACGACGACGACCTGGATCCGGACTCCTCGGTGGAGCGGACCGGCCGCTGGATCGGCGTCGGCGGCCTCTGCCAGGGCGACACGGGCGCCCAGTACGGCTTCGCGGGCGACGACTCCGACGGCGACGGCGACCTGAACTGCGAGGAGACCGACAACGACGGCGACGGCGTGCCCGACGTCGACGACCCCTGCCCCGACCTCGCCGGCGCCAGCGGGCTGGCCTGCATCGAGTTCGTCACCTGCCCCAACACCGTGTGGTGGGACGTCTGCCTGTTCGGCGGCTGCGACGAGATGTTCACGGTGATCGACCGGCTGATCAACCCGGTGCCGCTCGAGGTCGAGACGGTCGAGATCGTGAACCAGTCGCTCTATCTGTTCCCGAACGCGGGCATGTCGGTCCAGGAGCTGGCGGACGTGCTGGGCGGACGGAGCGGACCGTTCGGCGCTGGCGCTGCGGTGCCCGAGGGCAGGATCCGCATCGAGCTGTGGCGGCGCACGCAGGACGGCGCCGAGGAGTTCATCGCGGTGATCGCCGAGTACCTGCCGTCGGACGTGGAGCCCGGCGGCGTGCCCGAGGGCGTCGCGCTCAAGATCTCGCCCACCAACCTGGGCGACCCGTCCGCGACCTCGCTGCGGATGGACCAGGTGTACGCCGCGGGCGCCGACGCCGACACCGAGCTGCCCGACGAGGACAAGGACCGCGCGCCGAACCCGTTCGACAACTGCCTGGGCCTGTTCAACCCCGAGCAGGTCGACAGCGACGGCGACGGCTACGGCAACCGGTGCGACGCGGACTACGACGGCGGCGGGCGCGTCGGAATCCCCGATTTCAACCGGCTGCGCTCGGCCTTCGGCGCGCGCTGCGGAACGCCGGCATACGACCCGCCGGTCGACTCGGACGGCAACTGCGCCATCGGCCTGAGCGACTTCAACCTGCTGCGGTCCGAGTTCGGCGGCGCCCCGGGCCCGTCCGGGAAGGCCTGCACGCCGCTGACCTGTCCATAGGCAGCCCGATCCCCAGCGAGCCCTCCCCCAACGAGAACGCCCCCGGCGCTAGTGGCCGGGGGCGCTTCGGAAACCTGGAGCACCAGACCGGATTCGAAGCGGCGTCCCTCGCGTTGGCAGAGCGCAAGAAACCCAATAAATGACACGTGACTGCGTCTGCGAAGCGAAGAGCAGCGGCAGAGCGCGGCACCGAAGTCAGCCTCGCGACCGACACAAGCGGAGCAGCGAGGCATGCCGTCCCGCCCCCTCGTGATGTTATGTCGGGAGGAAGACAGCGGCGCCAACCGCACGTCGGAAGTCTGGCTCTGTCGCCGCCTTCTCGGCGGGGTCGCACCTGGATGCAAACCGCGGTCTCGACAGCTAGAGGAGGGATGGGGCGGGATGCCTCGCTCCGAAGCCGGCGTGGGCCCTCGCGCTCTCCCCTGGACCGGCGCCGATGACGTCCAGCCGTTCTCGGAGCTCAGAGTGTTGGCACGAACGTTGCTGTTCCAGCTAGAACGTCGCCTTTCCCGATCTTCTCTTCCACGGCAAACGACGGAGGCGTCACGCATGCGACGTCGCGAGCCCGCTCTGGCTAGCCTCTTTTGGCTGCTCGCGTTGGGCGGTTGTCTGACCGCACAACGGCCGGTGCAGCTGGGGCACTACAGACTCGACGAAGCCCCTGGACCGTTCCACGAGACCATCGCGCTCGGGCGGCATGCCGGCGACCTCCGCGCCGATCAATCACGAATAGGTCGCACTACCGTGACCTTGTTCGCGATCACTTCCGGTGACGTCACGCTGTCCAAGCCGCTTCGCGAAGAGATCGTTCGAGAGATCGCTGAAGCACTCGAGTCTCTCGGATACGAGATCGAGCTGATCGACGAGCTCGGGGCGGAGGTCGAAGGAATCCCGACCATGGCGGTCTCGATCCAGGAATTCCACTTCAAGAACTACACGTGGTTCGCTCCCTACATCCGCACCTGGGGCGACATCGTCATCGGCGTGACGCTGCAAGACGCGGATGGAGTGCTGCGATACGAGGAACGCTTCACCGGAAGTGGAGCTTCTTCGTGCGGTGACATCGACTGCGGCTTCACCGAGGCCAGCAGGAAGGCCATGACCCAGGTCCTCAACCAGCTGGTCACCGCCTCAGGATCGGAGATGTTCCGCCTGGCTCTTGACGCCCGTCCCGGGTCGCGAAGCGAGTCAGGCGTCGCGGCACCCCAAGACATGGATGCATCAGTCGAATGAACCCGAGACCGCGCCTCTTCTCGATCACTCGCGAGAGATCGAGACGCATTCAACTCCACTCGCGCTCTTTCCCGCGCGCTACGCGACTCCGATCCATCTCATGCATCCTTGGCTCCACCGCTGCGCAGCTCGCTTTCTTGCTTCTGTCTCTTGTGGCTTGCGCCTCGACGCCGAAACCGATTGCTGGCGCCGTCGATCTCCCGAGCAGCTTCGACACCGTCTGGCTGCGTGCGGATGAGCTACACCCAGCAGTCGTCATCTACATGCCAATGGACGGGCCATTCCTCTTGCCAACCCGCGGGGTCATGTCCGACTCTGGGAGGCTCACCGTCGCCGAGAACCACCTCGAATACGAGGGCAGGCTGTACTCGATCCGAATTCCCTACTCCGACATCACCGATCTCTCCTATGGCACGCGACGCGGCGACTTCATCAACCGCTGGATCACGGTCCGCTACGAGGCCGAGGGACAGCACGGCGAAGTGGCCTTCTCGGCCGGCAAGGCCCTCGGCTGGGCGGGAGGCTCGGCGGAGATCTACTCGCTCGTGGAATACGGGCTGCGTAGATATCGGGAGAAGGGTCCTGAGAGCATCCAGGAATCCGACGGGCGGCGTCGCCTGCTGCGTCAGGGCAGCGGCAAGCAGCGCTTCGAGGTGGCTCCGCACGCCTCCCAGGAAGAGCTGCGAGGGACGTTCCACTGGTCGTTCGTAGGATGAACACCACCAAGACGACGAGAGTTGCGTCGAGATCCCTGTTCTTCGCATTGACTCTCTTGACGGTTTCCGGGTGCCTTCCGCCTTCCGAGCGAGCCAATCGCAGAGGGATGGCGCTTTCCGACGCCGGGCAGCTGCGTGAGGCCATTGCAGAGTACGGCCGGGCGATCGAGCTGGACCCCAACAACGCCGCCGCCTACAGCAACCGCTGCGGTGTCCTCACCTACATCGGGCAATATGACCGAGCCATCGCTGACTGCGATCGGGCACTCGAGCTCGATCCCAGCGACGTCCAGGCCTACGTGCACCGAGGAAGTGCATACGATGAGAAGGGTGAGTTGGAGCGGGCGTTGGCCAACTACGACCGTGCGATTCAGCTGGCCCCGGATTACGCCTTTGCCTACCGGAACCGTGCGGTGACCCGCATTCGAACGGGCCAGTACGAAGAGGCGCTTCCCGACCTGGACCGGGCAATCGGCCTCGATCCGCTCTACTGGTTTGCGTACGTCTCACGAGCGACCGCGTTGGCCTTGCTCCGGCGGTACGGCGAGGCCGCTGCGGACTACCGCAAAGCGTTGGCTCTCGGCCCGCCTGGATGGCATTCGGGCGGTCCGCCCGTCGGGCTCGGTGAGCCGGTGCGGGTTGCCCCCGACCTTCGCGTGGCGAGGTCGGTGTTTGGCTCGATGGCAGCAGACGGCGACTTTGCCCTCGGGCACCGCTTCCCTCCCGGAGCGCTCATCGGCTGGGCTCTGGCACTGGATACTCCGCGGGAGAGCGTTCGATGGCGCCAGCGCCTGATCCAGGTTGCTGCTGAGGGTGAGTGGAAAGAGATGGCAGTCGAAGGTGACGCGAAGCCCGACGAGGCCAAGGAGATCTTCCATTTCTGGCCGGTCCAGCCGGGGGAGGAGATCCGGATCTGTGAGGTCTACATCGAGGATCGATTGGTGCATCTGACCGTCTACTCGACGACGAGACCGTAAGCTGCCAACGATCGACGTCGCCTACTTCCCGTGGACACGGCAGCGCAGTTGTCGGGGAGCGAGAGCTCTCGCAGCCAGGAGACGATCGACGACGCCCTGCCCGCCTCGGGCGCACTCCACCTGTTGGAGGTCGATGCCGGCTCCGGAACCCACATCCGGCACGCAGCCGAGCGAAACCCCTCACGACGGCCTGCCAGGGCGGCACTCCGTTCATGCAGGCCCTCGACGCATGGGCCGCCAGCACCGAGGGCTGCGGGCGCCTGCCCGACGCGTGCGAGATGCAGGCGTAGCTGCGAGACGCCGGCTTCGTCGAGATCCGCGCGAAGCGGATGGTCCCCGGCGACAGCTTCCACGCCTTCCACGCCCGAGAGCCTTCGGCCGGTCCGTAGGCCCCCAATGAAGACGCCCCCGGCGCAAGTGGCCGGGGGCGCTTCGAGAATCTGGAGCACGAGACCGGATTCGAACCGGCGACCCTCACGTTGGCAACGTGATGCTCTACCAGCTGAGCTACTCGTGCCGAAAGCCCGTCGGAGATACGGAACGCGGCGGCCGGCGTCAAGAGGCCCCCGGCCCTCGGCGCGAGATTCTCTCTACAAATCAAAGAGTTCCAGACCTACCCCGCAGGGGAACGGGCGACTCCGGCAGCCTCGAAGGCACCCCGTAGCTCGTCGCAGTGGCCGAAGCGCGCGGCCAGCTCGGGCAGGCGCAGGGCGGCGCGCACGCCGGGCTCCGCGGCGAGCGCGAGCAGGCGGGCGGCGATGACGTTGTCGCAGCGGTCGTAGGCGCGGATGCCGGTCCAGGCGCGCTCGACCAGCGGCCCGAGCCGCGCGGGGTCGCGAGCCAGTGCCGGGTCGAGCGTCAGCTCGCTCTCGAGCAGCTGGGCGTGGATCGCGTACCACTGCGAGGGCTCGAAGTAGAGCTCGGGCACCTCGGCGACGAGGCCGCCATGGAGCTTGCGAGCGGCGCCGCGGTCGCCATTGCCGAAGTGGATCAGCCCGAGGATGAGACGGCACTCGGGTCGCATGCGCAGCACCGGGTGGTCCTGCTGCTGGAGCACCATCGCCTTGCACAGGCCGTGGAAGACGCGCTTGCGGAACGCGTCCCAGCTCGGCCGGTAGCGGCCCGCCGCCTCGCGGTCGAGGAGAGTGCGCAGGAGGGCCAATGAGTCGGGCGGGAGCGGCGCGGGGCCCGGCTCGTGGGAGACGCGCCAGAGCACGCCGTTGCTCTCACCAGAACGCGCCGGGATCTTCGCGGCCTCGAGCGCCGGGCCCCGGAACGGGGCCCACACCTCGCCGCGGTCGCGAACGAAGTCTTCGATCGCGGCCACGATGGCGCCCGGCGCGTCGTGGCGCGCGTCGAAGACGCGGTTGCCGAACAGGTGGCCGTTCTGCGAGTAGAGCGCCACGTCCGGGCGGACGCCTTCCACGTGGTGCAGGTAGGCGACGGGGCCCGTGTCGAGGCCGCCCTGGAGGAAGAGCGTGGCGTCGCGGGGCAGGCTCTCGAGCACCAGCGCGGCCCAGTCGGCGGCGAAGGTGTCGCCGCGGCGGTTGGCCGTGCCCCAGTTGGCAACGAGCGCCGCGGACACGACGACGGCGCCCGCGAAGGCCACCGTTCGGTCGCGGCGGCGGTCGAGGGCGCGGGCCGAGAGCGCCGCGAACAGCGCGAGGATGCCGAAGGGCACGAGCTGGATCACCGCGAACTGCTCGGCCTCGACGTGACCGAAGCGGCCCCACGACACGGCCCGGAACAGCACCGAGCTCGACAGCAGCGCGAGCACGAGCGCGGCGAAGACGCGGCGCGGCAGGGCGCGCCAGCCGACGGCCAGGCCGATCAGGGCGGCGGCGAAGCCGAGCGGACCGATCTCGAGCACCAGGCGCCCGAAGAACAGCTCGATGAAGCGCCAGGCGTCGAGCGGCGTCGAGCTCTTCGGGGTGTCCATCGCGGCGTAGCCGCGGCGAGTCACCATCCACCACAGGTCGCCGAGCGTGTGCACCGGGCCGAATGCCGTGAAGTACGGCCCGGCGAGCGAGCGCAGCGGCAGATAGAGGTACGGCACGAGGCCGGCTGCGAAGCAGGCCAGAACGGCGGGCGCGCGCCGCAGACCTTCCCGCCAGCGCGGGTAGAGCAGAACGGCGAAGGGGACCGACGACAGGCCGATGAGCGGCCAGTGGTTGGTCAGCGACAGGCCGTAGAGGAAGGCGAAGGCGTAGAGGACGCGCGGCTCGAGCTGCCCGTCGAGGCGCAGCGCCAGGGCGAGCAGCGCGAAGAAGAAGAGCGCGTGGAGCGCGTACACCTCGGCCACTACGGCCTGCGACCAGAAGCTGGCCGACACACCGTAGGCCAGCGCCCCCGCCACGGCGGCGACCCGGCGCACGCCGAGATGGCGGGCACAGCGGTACAGCGCCAGGCACGCGCCGATCGCGAACAGGGCCGAGAGGCAGTGCACGCGCACCGCCACCGGGCCCCACGGCACCCAGGTCGCGGCGTGCGCCAGCATGGTGTAGAGCGGGTAGCCGGGCGGGTGCGCGAGGCCGGCGAAGCGGGCGGTCACCAGGAACAGGCCCGCGTCCTCCATGGTGACCGTGGTGGGCATGGTCCAGCCGTAGAGCGCCAGCAGCGGGAGGCAGACGGCGGCCCAGGACAGCGTCTCGGAGCGAGTCGGGGTCACGCGCGGCCCGGGTGGTACACTGCGCCGGCGTGAGCGTCGAGATCTCGGTCGTCGTCCCGCTGCTCGACGAGCGCCAGAACCTGGCGCCGCTGCTCGACGGCGTCCGCGCCGCCCTCGAAGAGACGGGCCGCCCCTACGAGGTGCTGTTCGTCGACGACGGCAGCCGCGACGGCTCGTTCGAGGTGCTGGAGGAGCTGCACGAGAAGCATCCCGAGGTGAGGGTAATCCAGTTCCGCCGCAACTTCGGGAAGGCGGCGGCCTACGCGGCCGGCTTCCGCCACGCGCGCGGCGCGGTGATCGCGACGCTCGACGCCGACCTGCAGGACGATCCGGCCGAGATCCCCCGGATGCTGGGCGAGCTCGAGGCCGGCGCCGACCTGGTGACCGGCTGGCGCCGCGAGCGCGCCGATCGCGCCGGCAAGCGGCGCCTGTCGCAGTTCTTCAACGCGGTGACGCGCGCCGCCTCCGGCCTGGAGCTGCACGACTTCAACTGCGGGCTGCGCGTGATGCGCCGCGAGGTGGCCGACTCGCTGCGGCTCCAGGGCGAGCTGCACCGGTTCGTGCCGGCGCTCGCCCACGTGCAGGGCTTCCAGGTCGCCGAGCGGCCGGTGCGCCACCACCCGCGCCGCTTCCACGAGACCAAGTACGGCCTCGGACGGCTGCCCAAGGGGCTGCTCGACCTGGTGACCGTGATCGTGATCGGGCGCTTCCTCGAGCGGCCGCTCCACCTGTTCGGGACCGTGGGTCTGGCGCTCGGCACGGTCGGGATGGCGATCAACGCCTACATCGCGCTGCTCTGGCTCGAGGCGGGCCACATCCAGAGCCGCCACCCGCTGCTGCTGCTCGGCATCCTGCTCACGGTGCTCGGCGTGCAGTTCCTGTGCACCGGGCTGCTCGCCGAGCTGGTGGCGCGCCTGGCGCGGCCCGAGAGCGACCCCATCCGGCGCCAGCTCGACTGAGCCATGCAGGGCGAGTGCCTGGTCGTCATCCCGAGCGTCGACGAGCGGCCGAACCTCGAGACGCTGATCCCGGCGATCCTGGAGGGGCCGCTCGACGCCGACGTGCTGGTGGTGGACGACGGCTCGCGCGACGGCACGCCGGAGCTGGTGCAGGAGCTCGCCACCGAGACCGGCCGCGTGGCGCTGCTGGCGCGCGCGCGGCGGCTCGGCCTGGGCAGCGCCTACGTCGCGGCGTTCCGGCGCGCGCTGGCGGAGTCGCCGGCCCGCTTCGTGGTCCAGATGGACGGCGACTGGTCGCACCACCCGCGCTACCTGCCCGGGCTGGTGGAGCGCGCCCGCAAGGGCGCCGACGTGGTGGTGGGCTCGCGCTACCTGCGCGGCATCAGCGTGGTCGACTGGGACCTGAAGCGGCTGGCGCTGTCGCGCTTCGGCGCCTGGTACGCGCGCACCGTCACGGGCCTGCCGCTCACCGACCCGACGGCGGGCTACAAGTGCCTGCGCCGGGCGGTGCTCGAGACGATCGATCTGGGCGCGCTGCGCTCGGGCGGCTACGCCTTCCAGATCGAGCTGTCGCACCGCGCCTGGGCCCGGGGCTTCCGCGTCGTCGAGGTGCCGATCGTGTTCACCGAGCGGCGCGCGGGCGAGTCGAAGCTCAACCCCTCGATCGCGCTCGAGGCGGCCTGGCGCTGCCTCGAGCTGCGGCTCAGCGGGCGCCGCCCTCCGGCCTGATCGCGGCACAGGTATCGCGCCCGCGCACGAAGTGGGCCAGCACGGCGCTGCGGGGGTGCAGCGGGGGGCGCGCGCCCGCGCGGCGCAGCGGCGCGACGGCGCGGCGCTTGGCGAGCACGCGCCCGGGATGGCACCACAGCCAGGCCTGCGCGCGCAGGATGCCGCGCGCGTGGGCGCCGTCGCGCAGCGCCAGCGCGTAGCCCAGCGCCACCGCCTCGAGCGCGAGGCGCAGCGGCAGCGCCGCGGCGAGCGCGCCGCCCGGGAGGTTCGCGCACAGCATCAGCAGCGAGTTGCGGTGGTTGAGGAAGTGCTTGCGCGCCGAGCCCTTCGGCAGCGTGGCCGCGTTGCGGTGCCGCACCACGGCGGCCGGCTCGGCCCAGACCTCGTGTCCCAGCAGGTGCAGGCGCCAGCACAGGTCGACCTCCTCCATGTGGGCGAAGAAGGTCTCGTCGAACCCGCCGGCGGCCTCGAAGGCCTCGCGGCGTACGGCGAGCGCCGCGGCGCAGCCCCAGAACACGGGGACGGCGCGGTCGTACTGGCCGCGGTCGCGCTCGCGCGTCTCGAAGACGCGGCCGCGCACGAACGGGAAGCCCAGCCAGTCGAGGTAGCCGCCGGCGCCGCCCGCGTAGTCGAAGCGGCCGGGCTCGCCCGCATCCACCAGCTTCGCCTGGGCGGCGGCCGCGCGCGGTGTGACGTCGAGACGCGCGAGCAGGCGCTCGAGCCAGCCCGGCTCGGGCAGCGTGTCGTCGTTGAGGAAGACCAGCACCGCGCCGCGAGCGGTGCGCGCGCCGAGGTTCGCGCCGCCCGCGAAGCCCCGGTTGCAGTCGCTCTCCACCCAGACCACCTCGGGGTGCGCCGCTGCGAGCCGCTCGCGCGGGCGCTCGGCCGAGGCGTTGTCGACCACGATCACCTCGGTGCCGGGCGGCGTGGTGCCGGCGACCGCCGCCAGGCACTCGCCGAGCATTGCCGAGCCGGCGTGGTGCGGGATCACGACCGAGGCGCGCGGCGTCACGACGCGATCCCTTCGAGCAGCGTGTCGATGCGATCGGCCAGCGCGTCCCACGACAGCAGGCGGGCGCGCGCGCGCGCCGCCTCGGCCAGGGCGTCGGCGTCGCGCTCGAGCACCTCGAGGATGCCGTCCGCGAGAGCCTTCGGATCGCCGGGCGCCACGCACACGCCAGCCTGGTCGCCGACCGCCTCCTCCAGCGCCCCCACGCGCGTCGCCACCACCGGCCGGCCGAAGTGGAGCGCCGTGCCGACCACGCCGCTCGCCGTGGCCCGGCGGTATGGCTGCACCACGACGTCTGCCGCCGCGAACCACAGCGGCACCTCGTCGTGGGGCACATAGCGGGGCTCGATGCGCACCGCGTCGGAGAGCCCGGCCTGTGCCACGCGACGCCGGATGCGCGCCTCGTCGGCGTAGAACTCGCCCACCACCAGGAGCCCCGCATCCACGCGCTCGCGCAGGCGGCCCAGCGCGTCGACCAGGACGTCGAGCCCCTTGTAGCGGCGCACGATGCCGAAGCACAGGAGCGTCGGCCGCTCGCGCAGCCCGAGCGCGCGGCGCGCGGCTGCGCGGGCAGGCGCCGCCGGGTGGTCGTCGTACGCGGGGTGGAAGCCCTCGCCGATCGGGGCGTTCGGACACAGCGCGCGCAAAGCGGCGGTCACGGACGGCTCCAACGTCACGAAGCCGTCCATCGCGGCGGCGAAGCGCCGCAGCAGCGGCCGCGCCAGCGGCGCCGGCTCGTGGGGCAGGAGGTTGTGCACCAACGCGCAGGCGCACCCGCGCCGACTGCGCGCGCGCCACGCGCGCAGCGTTCCCAGGTACGCGGGCGCGAAGTACGGATGCCACCAGGCGAGCAGCGCCACCTCGCTCGCCTGCTCGGCCAGCCAAGCGCCGGCGCGTCGCCAGCTCGCGGGACCGAGCGAGTCGATCAGCCGCTCCGGGCGGCTCGGCAGCTCCCAGCTCGCGGGGTCGAGCTGCTCGGCGCCGGGGAAGAGCAGCGCCGGATACTGGCGCGCGAAGGTCAGCAGCCGCACCTCGTGGCGCGCCGCCAACGCGCAGGCCAGCCGGTTCGAGAAGTGGGCGATCCCGCCGCGGTAGGGCGCCGCGGGTCCCACGAGCGCAATGCGGCGCCGGGTCGACACGTTCGCGCCTAGGCTGACGGCGCGCCGGCCCGCCAGCAAGCCCACCGCGCGCAGCGAGCCGCAGGCGAGCGAAGTCCCACCGGGCAAGCCGTCCGGCGCGCAGCGAGCCGCAGGCGAGCGAAGTCCCACCGGGCTAGCCTCGGCCGGATCTCGATGGAGGGTCCCCGCTGATGTCCGACTTCCGGCCGCGCAGCTCGTGGCAGATCGACCGACTGCTGGCGGCGTTCGCCGCGTGCCTGCTAGCCACCGCGCCCGCGACCCGGGCCGAGGAGACCGACACCCCCGCGGAGCCCCTCGTCCAGATCGTGGGCGAGCGGCCGGATGCGCCGCTTCGCCAGGTGCCCCTCGAGCTGGACGCCGGCGAGGCGCTCGGCCTGGAGCGGATGCGCGGACGGGGCTGGCTGGTCGAGCCGAAGGCGGTGAGCGACGGCTGGGTGAGCACCTACCACCTCAACACCGACTGGGGCCGCATGGAGATCTCGGGCACCGAAGCCACCCTGTACCGCTTCAACGAGATCAACGCGCTCCACGAGCTCGAGGCGCTGAAGCGCACCTCGGTCGTGGGCGACGCCATCAAGGACGGCGCGCTCGCGCCGGTGCGCGGCGCCGGCAAGGTCGTGACCGCGCCGGTCCAGACCACGACCGGCGCGGTCAAGGGGCTCGGCCGCTGGATCGGGAACGTCGGTCGCTCGGCCGTGAGCCAGGACCCCGACCAGGAAGGCATGGTGTCGGCGGTGGTGGGCTACGCGGGCGCCCGGCGCGCCTATGCGCTGGCCTTCGGCGTGGATCCGTGGACCGAGTTCGAGCCGGTGCAGGACCGCCTGGGCGAGCTCGCGCGCGCCGCCGTGGGCGCGGGCCTCGCGATGACACTGGTGATGAGCATGGTCACGCCCGAGAACGAGTTCGGGATGGCCATCACCGCGCTCGGCCTCACCAACGACCTGAACGAGATGCTGGCCGACGAGCCGGCGGGCCGCATCCGCTCCATCAACAAGGACAAGCTGGTGGAGATGAAGGTGCCGAAGTCGCAGGCCGAGGCCCTGATGCGCAACTACAACTACACGCCGCTCCAGCACAGCCTGCTGGTGGCGGCGCTGGAGCAGATGGGCGACGTCGAGGGCCGCGAGATCCTCGTGGCCTACGCGGCCTCCGCGCCCGACGAGGACGTCGCGAACTACGCCCGGCTCCAGGCGCAGATGATGGCCAACTACATGTCCCAGGTCGGGAAGGCCGACATCGTCGACGTGGCCGCGAACCCGTGGCTGCGCACCAAGGCGGGGCGGATCATCGGCCTCTTCCCGGCCGACGCGGTGTTCTGGACCGCCGAGCTCGACGCGGCCGACGTCGAGACCACGGCCGCGATGGCCGACCTGGCCGGCGTGACCGGCCGCTCGCTCTGGTTCGAGGGGAGCGTCGACCCCGACGCCCGGAAGATGCTGCAGCGGCGCGGCTGGATGGTGCACGACCGCGTCGGGCTCACGCCGCGCGGCGTGGCCGAGCGCAAGGGCGACTCGGAGTCCTGACCGCCGCTCCCGGCGGCGGGCGGGACCGTTACACTCCTCCCCGATGGCCTACGAGATCGTCCGCTTCCCCTACGACGGCACGATCGACGCAGATGGACACGTGCTCGAGCCCGGCTGGCTGTGGGAGGAGTACCTGGAGGCCGCGCTGCGGCCGCGCGCGCTGCGGATCGGCGTGGACGAGGAGGGGCTCGAGCAGCTCGAGCTCGACGGCCGCCCGTCGGAGCGGACGACCAAGGGCGTCCTCGGGCTGCTCGGCGCCATGGGCGACCCCGGCGCGAAGCGCGGGCCCGAGCGCCGCTACATGGACCACATCCCCTACGGCGGCGGCGACGCGGGCGAGCGGATCGAGCTGCTCGACCGGGAGAACCTCGACAAGGCGGTGCTCTACCCGACGCTGGGCCTGCTCTGGGAGTGCGAGGTCGAGGATCCGGTGCTCACCCTCGCCTACCAGCGCGCCTACAACCGCTGGATCGCCGACTTCTGCCGCGACTCGGGCGGCCGCCTGGTGCCGATCGCCCACCTCTCGCTGCTCGACCCCGAGGCCGCGGCCGACGAGCTGGAGCGCGCGGTGCGCGACGGCTGTCGCGGCGCGTTCGTCGCGCCCTTCACGCACACGCGCAAGCCGCACGGCCACCCCGACCACGACCCGCTCTACGCGCGCGCCTGCGCGCTCGACGTGCCGATCGCGGTGCATCCCACCTACGAGCCGGCGTGGGCGATCCCGGCGCGCTTCCGGCACATGGGCCGCGAGCGCGAGTACTTCTACAACGTGATGGGCCGCCAGGGCGCCCAGCAGGCGTTCCTGTCGTTCTTCACCATGGCCACCCTCGAGCGCTTCCCGAGCCTGCGCCTGGGCGTGCTCGAGGTGGGCTGCGGCTGGATCGGCTCGTTCCTCGACCGCATGGACGCCGTCGCCGAGACCATCTCGGCCCGGGGCATGGCGCTGTCGCTGCGCCCCTCCGAGTACTTCCGCCGCCAGTGCTTCATCTCGGGCGACCCGGACGAGACGGCGGCGCCCCTGGTGATCGACCACGTGGGCCCCGACTGCTTCCTGTGGGCCACGGACTACCCCCACCCGGACCACCCGGGCACCTGGGCGCACTCGCTCGAGCGCTTCGTCGAGCCGCTCTCGGCCGAGACGCGGGCGAAGGTGCTGGGCGGAAACGTGCGCCGGATCTACGGCCTGGACTGAGCTGCCCGTGTCGCGCTGGTCGTTCCTGCTCGCGCTGGCCGTGCTGGGCCCGTCGCCTCCGGGCGCGGCGCAGGTCTTCGTGGCCGACCGCGAGATCCTCGTGTTCGCAGCCGACGCGGACGGGGACGAAGCCCCAGTGCGCCGGATCGGGGGACCCGACACCGGCTTCGACTTCGCCCAGGGCATCGCGTTCGACGCCGTGAACGACGAGCTCGTCGTGACCGCCGTCCGGTTCGCGCCCCCCACCGGACAGGAGTGCAGCGTGCTGGTGTTCGGGGCCGGGGACGAGGGCAACGCGAGGCCGCGGCGGGTCATCTCCGGACCGAGCACGACCCTCGCCTGCCTGAGCTCCCCCCCGGTGGGCGTCGCCGTCGACGCCTTCCACGACGAGATCTGGGTGGCGAACCCGTTCGGCGATCCGCCCGTGGTCGTGTTCGACCGGCTCGCCGAAGGCGACGTGGAGCCGCTGCGCGGAATCGGGGGCGAGACGAGCGGCCTGCGCGACGCGCGCTACCTGTTCGTGGACACCGTGAACGACGAGCTCTTCGTCGCGCAGAACGACCGGACGGTCCGGGTGTACGCGCGCACGGCCGACGGCGACGCGGAGCCGCTGCGCCTGTTCGGGAGCGACGAGATGTGGGAGCCGCGCGGGATCTTCCTGGACCTGGAGACTGACGAGGTGTACGTCATCGACAACCGCCTCCCGAGCGGCTTCCACGTGTTCGAGCGGGGCTCCGACGGGCTCGTGAGCCCGCTGCGGAGCGTGACGACCGAGACGGTGCCCTTCGCGAGCCCACTCGGGCTGGTCGTGACCACGGCAGGCGAGGCGCTCGTCGCGAACTTCGCCGAGGGAGTGATGGCCGGCTACGACGCGCTGGACGACACGGCCACCGACCCGCTGCGCGTGCTGAGCGGCCCGGCGACCGGCATGTTCGCGCCGGCCTCGGTCACGAGCGCCGACGCCCGGGGCGGCGCGGCGGCGTTCGCCGTCCCCGAGCCCGGCGCCGGGCTGCTGCACGGCGGCGCGCTCGGGGCCCTGGGGCTGCTGGCCGTGGGGCGGGGGCGCCCGTGAGACATCGAACCGCCGCCGCGCTCGCCGCCGCGGTCCTGCTCGCCGCCCTCCCGCGCGCCGCCGGCGCCGAGATGTTCGTGGGCACGGCGCTGGGAGGCGGCGTGCTCGTCTTCCCCGACGACGCGGACGGCGAGACGGAGCCCCTGCGCCGCGTCTCGGCGCCGGGCGAGTTCGGGTTCACGGTCCTGGCCGTCGCCGTCGATCCGGTGAACGAGGAGCTCCTGGTGCTGCGCGCAGCGTCCGAAGACGAGAACCGCGACCCGGTCGACACCGGCGTCCTGGTCTGGGACCTCGACGCCACCGGCGTCGTCGAGCCGGAGCGCGTGATCGCCGGCCCCCGCACCGGCATCCCGGTCGGGGGCGCGCCGAACGGGCTGGCCGTCGATCCGCTGAACGACGAGATCTACGTGGCCGAGCGCGCCACCAACACGATCCTGGTCTACGACCGGCTCGCGGACGGCGACGTCGCGCCGATCCGGACGCTTGTCGGCGAGGCAACCGGCATCTTCCGGCCGCAGACGGTGTTCGTCGACCCGACCGCGGACGAGCTGTACGTGCTCCAGCCACCGTTCGATCTCGGGTTCGCGGCGCTGCTGGTGTTCGGGCGGACCGATGCGGGCGACGTCGAGCCGCGCCGCGCCGTCGCGATCGACGCGTTCATGTCGACCAAGGGACTGTTCGTGGACGTGGAGGCGCGCCTCGCCTACATCGCCGACGCCGGCTCCGACGCGGTCCACGTGATCTCGAGCCTCGCGAACGGCGTCCTGCTCGAGCCTCTCCGCACCCTGCGCGGCGACCTCACCACCCTGATCGCCACACGCCCGCAGGCCGTGGTGGTGACGGAGGACGACGAGATGCTGGTGCCGCGCTTCGCGGGCGGCAGCGTGACGGTCTTCCCCAGTGACGCCGAGGGCGACGTCGAGCCGCTGCGCGACATCCGCACGCCGATCACGAGCCCGCCGATCGCGCTGCCGGCCGGCATCGCGAGCACCGCCGCGCGCGGCGGGTCCGCGGGCTCCGTGTGGCTGCCCGAGCCCGGCGCGGGGGCCGCGACGGCCACGGCCGGGCTCGCGCTCGCCGCCCTCAGAGCTTTCGGATCCGCTCGCGCGAGGCGCTGACGTCCCGGGTCGCGTTGCGCGTGTCGAACACACGCTGCGCGCGCGAGACCACGCGCTCCCAGTCGATCGCGTCGTGGTTGGTGAGGATCAGCACCAGGTCGGCCGTGTCGAGCTTCTCGTCGGTCAGCTCCACGCTCTTCAGCGTGTGGCCGTCGAGCGCGAACTCGGCCACGTGCGGGTCGTGGTACTCGACGACCGCGCCCTTGGCGACGAGCTGGTCGGCCACCTCGATCGCCGGCGACTCGCGGACGTCCGACACGTTCGGCTTGTAGGCGACCCCCAGCAGCAGCACCCGCGCCCCGTTCACCGCCAGGCGGTCCTCGTTGAGGATGTCGCCCACGCGCCGCACCACGTGGGTCGGCATCCCCGAGTTGATCTCGGTGGCCAGCTCGATGAAGCGCGCCGGGAAGTTCAGCGACTTCATCTTCCAGGACAGGTAGGTCGGATCGATCGGGATGCAGTGGCCGCCCAGGCCGGGGCCGGGCAGGAAGCGCATGAAGCCGTAGGGCTTGGAGGCGGCCGCGTCGATCACCTCCCAGACGTCGAGGTCGAGGCGGTCGCACATCAGCGCCACCTCGTTGGCGAGGCCGATGTTGATGGCGCGGAAGGTGTTCTCGAGCAGCTTCACCATCTCGGCGCTCTGCGAGGACGAGACCGGCACCACCTCGTCGAAGATCGGGTCGAAGACCTTGACGGCCAGCTCGGTGCACAGCGGCGTCTCGCCGCCCACCACCTTGGGCACCTGGCGCACGTGGAACTGCTTGTTGGCCGGATCGATGCGCTCGGGGGCGAAGGCCAGCGAGAAGTCCGCGCCGACCCGCAGCCCGGTGTTCTCGAGCAGCGGCAGGAACAGCTCGTGCGTGGTGCCCGGATAGGTCGTGCTGCCCAGGATCACCAGCTGTCCGCCCCGCAGCCGCTTGCGAATCTCCTCCACCGCCGAGGCCATGTGGGTGAAGTCGGGGTCCTTGGTCTTGGTAAGCGGGGTCGGCACGCACACGTTGATCACGTCGCAGCCCGAGAGCTCGGCGAAGTCGGTGGTGGCGCGCAGGCGGCCGCTCTCGCGGCACGCGTTCACCTCGTCCTGAGGGACGTCCTCGATGTACGAGCGCCCCTCTTCGATGGCGCGCACCTTCTCGGCGTCGAGCTCGAAGCCGGTCACCGCGAAGCCCGCCTTGGCGAACTCCACCGCCAGCGGCAGGCCCACGTAGCCCAGGCCCATCACCCCGATCCGCATCTCGCGCGCCTCGATCCGCTCGCCGAGCTCCCGCAGCCTCGTCATCACCCGCTCTCCTCGTTCGCGCCCACCGGGGGGGTCCGGCCGAAGTAGCTCGCGAAGTAGCCGTAGCCCGACCAGAGCGTCAGCCCGGTGGCCGCCACCAGGAAGCCCAGCCCGATCACGTGGGCCGGCAGGCCCAGCGTCGGCGTGGGGAACAAGAGCGCTCCGATCGCGATGTTCTGGAACACGGCCTTGACCTTGCCGGACCACGCGGCGGCCATGACCTGCCCGCGCTCGACGGCGAGGCCGCGCAGGCCCGTCACGGCCAGCTCGCGGCCCACGATCACGACGACCATCGGCATGCCCCAGTCGGGGATGCGGCCGGCCGTCAGCAGCACGATCAGCGCCGTCGAGACCAGCAGCTTGTCCGCCAGGGGGTCGAGCAGCTTGCCGATGCGCGTGACCTGCTGGCCCCGGCGGGCGAGCCAGCCGTCCACCAGGTCGGTCACCGCGGCCAGGATGAAGATCCAGGCGATCACCTGCGACGCGAGGCGGTCCTCGTGGAGCCAGGGGAGCACCATCAGCACCGGCACGGCGGCCGTGCGCAGCATGGTGATCGTGTTCGGCAGGTTCCAGAGCCGCTCGGCGGGCGGCCGCCCCTCCGGGGCCGTGGCCTCATCGTACGAAGTCGCCATCGTAGCGGCGATAATAGTGGAGAACGCGGTCCACGTACTCCCGGGTCTCCCGGTAGGGCGGAATGCCTCCATAGCGCTCGACGGCGTGGGGACCGGCGTTGTAGGCGGCCAGGGCGTGCCGCCAGTCGCCGAAGCGGTCGATCATGGCCCGCAGGTAGCGGGTGCCGCCCCGCAGGTTCTGGTCGGCCCGCATCGGGTCGCGGATGCCCAGCTCGGCCGCCGTCTGCGGCATCAGCTGCATCAGACCCTGGGCGCCCTTGTGCGAGACGGCGTCGGGCTGGAAGTTGGACTCGGCCCGCACCACGGCCTTCACGAGCGCCGGCGGCAGGCCCTGGCGGCGCGCCGCGCGGGCGATCAGGGGGTCGTAGCGCCTCGACGAGGGCCGAGACGCGATGAGGCGCGCTGCCGTGCCGCGGTGGGGACCGAGGCGGAACGACTCGAAGCGGGGATCGGTGGGAACGTCGGTCAGGTGGACCACGCCCTGCTCGTCGACATAGCGATAGAACTCGGCGGCGCCGGCGCCCGGCGCCAGCGTCAGCAGCCCGCCTGCCAGCAGGCAGGCCCGTGCAATCCGTGCCGACATCTCCGCTCTCCCCGGCCCTCGATCCCCTCGGGGATCGAGTCCTGGCTCGGCCTGGAAGACATCGGCCCGGGAGGGGCCCGGCCTTAGCCGACGGTGGCTCGGATCACGGCAGCCCCGGGAGGGGACGCCGGCGGACTCTTCTGTAGAATGCGAGGCAATTCAGGCGCTTGGCAGCGAGGACCCTTGGCGGAACGCCACGATTTCGATTTCCTGGTGCTCGGCAGCGGCGCTGCCGGCCTGTTCTACGCGCTGCGCGTGGCCGAGCGCGGACGCGTCGGCGTCGTCACCAAGCGCCTCGCCGACGACTCGGCCACGAGCTGGGCGCAGGGCGGCATCGCGAGCGTGCTGGCCGACGACGACTCGTTCGAGCGACACGTGAGCGACACGCTCGAGGCGGGCGCCGGCCTGTGCCACCCCGACGTCGTGCAGCACGTGGTGGAGCGCGGCCCCGCCATGATCGAGGCGCTCACCGCGATCGGCTGCCGCTTCGACGTGGCCGAGTCCGAGTCGGAGGCGCGCGGCGCCGAGTTCGCGCTCGGCCGCGAGGGCGGCCACACCCGCCGCCGCATCCTGCACCACCGCGACACCACCGGCCGCGAGATCGAGCGCGCGCTGGTCGAGACCGCGCGCGCCCATCCGCACATCCAGATCTACGAGAACCACCTGGCCGTCGACCTGATCACTGCGCGCCGGGCGGGCCTGCCCGGCGAGGACCGCGCGCTCGGGGCCTACGTGTTGAACGCGGCCACGGGCCGGGTGCACCGCTTCCTGGCGCCGATCACCGTGCTCGCCACCGGTGGGGCCGGCAAGGTGTACCTCTACACGTCGAACCCCGACGTGGCCTCGGGCGACGGCGTGGCGATGGCGTATCGCGCGGGCGCCACCATCGCGAACATGGAGTTCATGCAGTTCCACCCCACCTGCCTGTTCCACCCGCAGGCGAAGTCGTTCCTCATCACCGAGGCGGTGCGCGGCGAGGGTGGCGTCCTGCGGCTGGGCTCGGGTGAGGCGTTCATGAGCCGCTACCACGAGATGGCCGACCTGGCCCCGCGCGACGTGGTGGCGCGCGCGATCGACAACGAGCTGAAGCGCTCGGGCGACGAGTCGGCCTTCCTGGACGTCACGCACCGCGACCCGGCCTTCGTGCGCGAGCGCTTCCCGAACATCCACCGGCGCTGCCTCGACTTCGGCATCGACATCACCAAGGAGCCGATCCCGGTGGTGCCGGCCGCGCACTACACCTGTGGCGGCGTGCGCGCCGACCTCTGCGGTGAGACAGACCTGCGCAACCTGTTCGCGGTGGGCGAGGTCTCGTGCACGGGCCTGCACGGCGCCAACCGGCTGGCCTCGAACTCGCTGCTCGAGTGCGTCGTGTTCGCGGACGCGGCCGCAACCGAGAGCCTGCGGCGCCTCGGCGAGGCCCAGGGCGCCGACGGCGGCGTGCCGCCCTGGGATCCCTCGTTCGTGCGCGACCCCGACGAGGCGGTGATGATCACCCAGAACTGGGACGAGGTGCGCCGCTTCATGTGGAACTACGTCGGCATCGTGCGCAGCGCCAAGCGGCTCGAGCGCGCGCGCCACCGCATCCGGCTGCTGCTCGAGGAGATCGAGGACTACTACTGGAACTTCCACATCACCACCGACCTGATCGAGCTGCGCAACCTGGCGCTGGTGGCGGACCTGGTGATCGAGAGCGCGGTCTGGCGCAAGGAGAGCCGGGGCCTGCACTACACGCTCGACCACCCGGAGCCCGACGACCGCCGCTACGGGGTCGATACGCTGATGCGCAAGGCGGTGGCGGCGGGCCCCCCGGTCGCGCGCGGCTGAAACCCGGCCGCCGGCCTGCCAAGCCGGTTCGGAGCCGCGACGGTCGCCCGCGCAAGCGCCGCCGGTTCCTCCGGCGGCGCGCGCAGCGAGCCGAAGGCGAGCGGAGTCCAGTCATTCCGGCGTGACGTAGGCCGCCGTGATGCCGCCGTCCACCAGGAACGTGGAGCCGTTCACGTAGGACGACTCGTCCGAGGCGAGGAACAGCGCCGCGCGCGCGATCTCGGGGGCCTCGGCCAGCCGCCCCATCGGCACGTGCACGAAGCGGCGCGCGCGCGCCGCGGGATCGGCGAGCAGCTCCTCGAGCAGCGGCGTGTTGACCGGCCCGGGGCACAGCGCGTTGGCCCGGATGCCCGAGCGCGCGTACTCCACGGCGATCTCGCGCGTCATCGCCAGCACCCCGCCCTTGCTGGCGGTGTACGCGATCTGCGAGGTGGCCGCGCCCATCACCGCGACGAACGAGGCCGTGTTGATGATCGAGCCCCCGCCCGCGCGCAGCAGCGCGGGAATGCCGTGCTTGCAGCCGAGGAAGACGCCCTTCAGGTTCACCGCCACCACCTGGTCGAAGACCTCGTCCGGCGTATCCACCGGCGAGCCGTCGCGCGCGGGGAAGATCCCGGCGTTGTTGAAGAGCACGTGAAGCGACCCGAAGCGCGCCTCGGCAGCGGCCACGGCGGCCTCGACGTCGGCGCCGAGCGAGACGTCGCAGCGGACGAAGGCCGCCTCGCCGCCAGCCGACGCGATCTCGGCCACCGCGGCCTCGCCCGCTTCCTCCGCCAGGTCGGCCACCATCACCCGCGCGCCCTCGGCGGCGAACAGCTTCACGGTCTCGAGGCCGATGCCGCTGGCGCCCCCGGTCACCAGCGCCGTGCGCCCGGCCAGACGGCTCACGCGCCCTCTCCCGTCTCGAAGTACACCGCCTTCGCCTCCGTGTAGGCGTCGAGCGCCTCGGTGCCCTGCTCGCGCCCCAGCCCGCTGCGCTTCCAGCCGCCGAAGGGCGCCTCGAGGAAGACGCTGCGGCTGGTGTTCACCGACAGCACGCCGGTCTCGACGGCGCGCGCCACGCGCCAGGCGCGCCGGGCGTCTCCGGTCCAGAGCGAGCCCGAGAGTCCGTAGACCGAGTCGTTGGCGAGCGCCACGGCCTCCTCCTCGTCGCGGAAGGGCAGCACGCACAGCACCGGTCCGAAGATCTCCTCGCGCGCGATCCGCATGGCGGGCGTGACGCCCTCGAAGACCGTTGGCATCAGGAAGGCGCCCTCGGCCAGCGGGCCCCGCTCCGGCACCTCGCCGCCGCACACGAGTCGCGCGCCCTCGCGGCGACCCGCCTCGACGTGCCCCAGCACCCCCTCGCGGTGCGCCGGCGAGATCAGCGAGCCCACCTGCGTATCGGGATCGAGCGGGTCGCCCACCCGGAGCGCGCGGGTGGCCAGCGCGAAGCGCTCGACGAACTCGTCGTGGACCGACGCCTCCACCAGCGCCCGGCTGCGCGCACAGCAGTCCTGCCCGGCGTTGCCGAACACCGAGAGCAGCGACGCCTCGACGCAGGCGTCGAGGTCGGCGTCGGCGAAGACGAGGTTGGCGGACTTGCCGCCCAGCTCGAGCGAGACGCGCTTGATGTCGGGCGCCGCGCGGCGCAGGATGTCGGCGCCGTTGGCGCTGTCGCCGGTGAACGAGATCTTTCGCACCGCGGGGTGCTCGACCAGCGCCGCCCCCACCGAGCCGCCGGGCCCGCTGATCACGTTGAGCACGCCGTCCGGCAGCCCGGCGCCGGCGGCCAGCTCGCCCAGCCGCAGCGCGGTGAGCGGCGTGGCGCTGGCGGGCTTCAGCACCGCCGTATTGCCGGCCGCCAGCGCCGGCGCGACCTTCCAGGCGGTGATCAGGAACGGGAAGTTCCACGGCACGATCAGCGCGCAGGGACCGACCGGCTGGCGCAGCACCACCGACGCGCCGGGACCGTCCACCGGCGGCACCCGTCCCGAGTGCGTGCGCGCCGCGCCGGCGAAGAACTCGAAGCACGAGGCCGCGGTATCGACCTCCCAGCGCGCGTCGCCGATCGGCTTGCCCGCGTTGCGCGCCTCGAGCACGGCGAGCTCGTCCGCGTGGGCGCGGATCGCGGCCGCGAGGTCGAGCAGCACCCGGGCGCGCTGCGCCGCGGTCGCCCGCGGCCACGGCCCGCTCCGGAACGCGCGCGTCGCCGCCTCCACCGCCCGCTCCGCGTCGCCGACGCCGGCCCGCGCCACCTCGGCCAGCAGCCCCCCGGTCGCGGGCTCCCGCACCTCCGCGCGCGCGCCGTCACCCGCCGTCACCGCAGACCCGTCGATCCAGAGCTGGTACGAGCCGTCCGCCATGGCCGGCGAAACCTAGCGCGCGCCTCGAACCCTCTCGACCCCACATCCAGAACACGAACTCGAAACCCGGCCGAAGCGCCCCGCAAGCGCCGCCGGTTCCCCCGGCGGCGCGCGCAGCGAGCCAAAGGCGAGCGAAGTCCATCAGGCCGCCTCCGCCC
>JASJBO010000053.1 GCA_030066475.1 Myxococcota bacterium | reverse complement strand
ACCTCCGGGTCGACCTGGTGCTGCGCCCGCCCGAGGTCGCGCTCGGGGTGCGGCGCGCCGTCGTCGACCCGGACGGCGACATCGCGCTCGAGCCGGTGGCGCCCGACGGCCGCATCTCGAACGGCGACCAGTTCGTCGAGGTCGTCACCCGCTTCACGGTCGGGGGGCAGGCGCCGCCGCCGGTCGACGGCCTCGTGCTGCACGGCCGCTTCACCACCACCTCGAACCTGGGCGAGCAGGTGGTGCCGTTCGCCATCCCGCCCGGCGAGCGGCTGCGCGTGGTCGAGCTGCGGGCCGCCTTCCCCGAGGCGTTCGACGTGTTCGAGAGCCTGCGCCTGGTGCGGCGCGGCTTCGTCGAGGCGGCCGCGGCGCCCGACTTCGCCGCCGATCGCCGCCTGCCGATCGCGCTGCTCGACGCCGAGTCCGAGGCGCCGGTCGACCGCTTCGAGTTCGACGTGGTGAACGTGACCGCCACGCCGCCCGACGCGGCCGGGCGCAGCCGGGTCGCGGGCAGTGCCGACACCGCCGCGGCGGCGTCGGAGGTGACGGTGCTGAACACCGCCTCGAGCCTGGCGGCCGCGGGCACCGCGGCCGACGACGGCGGCTTCGCCGTCGAGCTGGACGCCCAGGCCGGCGACGCGCTGCGCGTGTTCTTCACCGACGTGGCGGGCGCGCCCGACGTGGTGACGCTCGAGGTGCCGTCGGCCGTGCCCGGCGTGGGCGATCCCGTCGCCTCGCTGCGCGCCGATCCTCCCGAGGCCACGCTCACCGCGATCGGCGATCGCTTCACGCTGCGGGCGCTCGCGCTCACTGCCGGCGGGGCCGGTCGCCGGCTCGGGCCCGAGGACGGCGCGGTGTACGAGTCGGGCAACCCGTCCGTGGCGGTGGTGCGCGACGACGGCGTGGTGATCGCGCGCGGCGCGGGCGAGACCTTCGTCGAGATCCGCGTCGAGGGGTCGGCGGCGCGCGCGCGCGTCACCGTCGACCCGCCGCCCGCGCCCACGATCGGCCTGCTCGGGGCGAGCGCCGACTACGGCGCCGGGATCGGACGGGCGCCCGGCCGCGGGCGCGTCGGCGACACGGTGGTGATCCGCGGCAGCGGCTTCGCGGTCGACCCGTTCGCGCACACGGTGACCTTCGCCGGCGCCGAGGCCACGGTGCTCTCCGGCGACGCCGAGCAGCTCGTGGTCCGGATCCCCGCCGGCGCGGTCACCGGGCGCCTCCAGGTCACGGCCGGCGAGCAGCTCAGCGACACGACCCTGTTCACCATCACCGATGGGCCCGTGCTCACGGGCGCCGAGGACTCGATGGTGCGCGTCGGCGAGACCGTGCGCGTCTTCGGGGTCGGGTTCGCACCGCTGGCGGCCGACAACCAGATCGCGCTCCGGGCCGAGGAGCAGGAGACGATCGTGCCCGTCTCCAGCACCGATGGCGTGTCGCTGAGCTTCGCGATGCCCGACCTGCCCGACTCGCCCGTGCTGCGCGTGGTGGTGAGCGGCCGCGAGAGCAACCCGATCCAGCTCAACCTGGTGACCCGGGTGGCCTTCCGCGTAGAGCTCCCGCCCGGCCTGGGTCTCGCCCCGCAGGAGCTGGACGTGCGGGCCGGCATGCACGCCGAGAGCACGCCGAACGCGTCGGGCGACGTCGACGTCGACCTGGTGCGCGGCGTCCCCACCCTGGTGACCGCCAAGGACGCCGCCGGCAACGTGGTGCTGATCGGCGTCGGCGACGCCAGCGAGCCGCTCAGCCAGGAGCTCTCGCCGCGCTCGGTGGCGGACTTCCTGGTCTACTTCACGGTGGCGCTCACCGCGCTGCCGCCCGGCGGCTTCGCCGAGATCTTCCCCCGGATCCACGCGCAGACCGGGGCGCTGGGCGACCGGATCTTCGCCGGCCTCGATGCCGACCCGAACTACATGGCGGGGGCGGCGTCCGACCCCGCCTTCGCCGCCGACCTCGAGCAGGCCGTGTCCGACGCGATCGACGCGGTCGCGGCCCACGTCCAGAGCCTGGGCCCGGTGCAGGCGCAGCGCTGGCGCGCCTCGAGCTCGCTGTTCGCGCGGCTGCTCGACGCGGCGGTGCCGGCCGCGCACGCGCAGGACACGCTGCCCGAGAACATCCCCGAGACGGTCGAGCCCAACGAGTTCCAGAGCGGGCTGGCGATCACCGAGCTCGCGCCCGACACCACCAAGGTCACCGTCAGCAACCGCTACTTCCGCTTCGTGAGCGCCAAGATCGAGGACACCTCGGTCGAGCCCGAGCCCGGCAGCAGCAACGTGCTGCTCGAGCACGTCGGCTTCGGCGCCCTGCTCGGCGCCACCAACAGCGTGATCAGCCCGGCGCGCAAGATCCCGTCGAGCTTCGAGTCGGAGGAGATCGAGAACTTCCTGCTCGAGGGCTTCACCACGCCCAATGAGCTCGAGGCGCTGCGCGACTTCGAGGCCAACGGCGGTCCCTACCGGCTCGAGCTGATCGGTCCCTCGGCCACCGGCCTGATCTCGCCGGTCGGCCTGCTCGGCTTCGAGAGCGACGAGCTCGAGAGCGCCGACCAGATCAACGCCTACATCATCACCACCTTCGCCACCTGGGTGAAGGAGTTCGCGATCCCGGTGCTGGAGCTGATCATCGGCTCCAAGGCCTCGGGCGACGACGAGAAGATCTTCAAGAAGGTCAAGTCGACGCTCTCGCGCATCGTGGCCACCGCCGAGGCGCTGCAGGCGCTCGGCACCGCGGCGGCATCCGACGAGCGCCAGAGCGGACTCGAGCGCGGCTGGGAGCTGTTCCAGAAGCTGCAGGACGTCTTCACGGCCGCCAACGACGGCAAGGGCGTGATCCTGACGCTCTTCGACACCATGGAGCGCGAGATCTCGGGCTGCCAGGACTCGAGCGACTGTACGCTCGACGATCTCTCGGACTTCGGGGAAGGCAACGACGAGTTCTGCCCCACGATCGAGACGCCGCGCTTCGGGCGCGTGAACCTGTGCGCCGTCTCGCTGCTGCAGTCGATCATCCAGGACGTCTTCAACGAGGGCGAGGTCCCGCTCGCCGAGGACACCGAGACCCGGCAGTTCTTCCTCGACCGGATGACCGACCTCGCGACCCGCTACATCCCCGGCGTCGCGCAGATCCGCGCGGCGATCGGCGCGGTGAAGCTGCTGATCCTGGGCGCGAACACCGTCAAGGCGGTCCGCGACATCGCGATCTCGGAGCCCCTGGTCGAGTTCACCTTCACCATCTCGGTGGCCGAGGCCGACCGCCTCGAGCCCTCCGCGGCCGAGCAGGAGACCGTCGAGGGCGGCGAGCTGGTGGTGGTGCTCCACGGCCGCGGCTTCAACCCCCACCTCGACTCCTACATCGACATGGAGGACCTCGACCTGCCGGCCGACGGCGCCTTCCGGAGCTGCCAGCAGGAGACGCCGCCGCTGCTGTTCGAGCGCTTCGAGTCGATCGCCACGCGCACCGACCGCGGCATCGGCCGGGTCGAAGGGCCGTGCCAGAGCCTGGCCGACCTCTTCGACCGCGGGCGCAAGAACTACATCGCGTTCCCGGCCCGGCCGGGTCCCGGCGTGGCGCCCGACGGCTACGTGCTGGCGCCCGTGCGCGCGATTCGCTGCCCGGGCGTCGACTCGTGCGTCGGCGCCTCGCCCACGACCCCGATGGAGGTCGAGCTGCTGGTGCCGCCCAACGCGTACAGCGGCTCGCTGCTCTACCGCAACAAGCGTGAGCGGCTGCGCGGCCCGCGCTTCACGGTGCGCTCGAACGTGATCGGGCAGCGCGCCTTCGTCACCAACCTGACCGGCCCCGACTTCGACCTGCCGGGCGGGCTCTCGGTGGTGCAGGTGGACCCGGTGGCCGGGCAGGTGAGCAGCCCGGTGCCGATCGAGTATCCCGGCGTGCTGCCGTTCTCGATCGCGCTGCACCCCAACGGGCTGTCCGGCTACGTCGCCGACCTCTCCGATCGGATGGTCTACGAGCTCGACCTGACCCGCGAGCGGGTGGTGCGCTCGCGCGAGGCGCGCGTGGGGCCCGGCCCGACCGACGTGGCCGTGTCGCCCAGCGGCAACCTGATGCTGGTGAACCAGGCCTACGCGGTGACCGTGATCGACCCGCGCACCATGCAGGTGGTCACGTCGATCCCGGTCGACTTCCCCGGCCAACCCGGCGACTTCGCGCCGCGCAGCGTCGCCTTCCGCCCCGACGCGCGGCGCGCCTACGCCCTCTACTCGGAGGAGGGCGGCTTCGGCTACGCGCCGCGCCGCATCGGCTTCGTGGCGGTGATCGACACCGACGAGCTGGCGGCCGACTCGGAGAGCTTCCTCACCGTGCTCGAGGTCCAGGAGATCCCGCGCATGGACGAGCCGGCCGTCTTCCGGCCGCTGGACGACACGCGCGCCTTCGTGGTGGGCCGCGGCATGAAGCGCATCCCCAACTCCGACGGCAGTCTGCCGCCCGACATCATCGAGTACGACATCTCGAGCGAGCCGATCCGCGACGGTGGCGGCCGCCGCGACAGCATCGATACGCCGGCCCCCGAGAGCTTCGGCCCCGGTGGTGGTCCCCCGCCTCCGGCCCGCAACGTCGACCAGAGCAACTACGCCCCGATCGACATCGCCTTCGACCCGACTGGCGGGCCGTTCGCGTACCTGCCCAGCCACTACAGCGGCAACGTGAGCGTGTTCGCCGTGCGCGACGTGCCCGAGATCGCGCCCGACCTGGCCGGCTTCGTGCTGGGCATCACGCGCTCCGACTTCCGCGCGGCCGACTACCAGGATCTGGCCTTCGGCCTCGACTTCATTCCGATCGGGTTCGTGCTGGGCGTGGTGCCGCGCGTGGATGTCGTGTCGAAGCAGGAGATCATCACGCGGATCACCAGCCCGCGGCGCGTGGCGATGAGCCACAACGGCGAGTTCGCGCTGGTGACCCGCAACGCCGCGGGCGGCGACGCGGTGCTGATCCTCGACGACGCCATGCACGCGACGATCGACTGGTCCTACGAGAATCCCGAGGACGGCCTCGACCTGTCCGATCTGGCCGTCGAGTGCCTGGCGGGCGTCGCGAACGGCACCGGCTTCCAGGGCGACTGCGCCGCGAGCGACTTCAGCTACCTGAACCGCGCGCTGCCGGCTGCGCCGGGGGCGAGTCTGCAGGTGCCGGCCGTCGCGGGCTGGGACGTCGGACCCAAGCCGCAGGACGTGGCGACCGAGCGGCTGGTGGGGATCGTCGCGCCGACCTGGGGCACCTGCGTTACCGAGGCGATCGAGCTGGACGTGTGGGCCTCCGAGGTGGTGGAGGACGTGCGCTTCCGGCTCGAGGACGCGGGCGGCACGCTGGTGCGCGACGGGCGCATCATCGGCGCGCGCGGCGACGTGCGGAGCGAGCGCATCGAGGTGGGCGGCGACACGCCGCTGCCCGACGGCGAGTACCGCATCGAGGTCACCGGCGAGGTGGAGGACCAGGACTCCGCCACCGCGGACGGCCCGGTCTTCATCGACAACGCGCCGCCGGTGCTGCTCGAGACCACGCCCATGGAGGGCGAGTGCGTCGGCGAGCCCTTCGACTTCGTGGCGCGCTACGACGCGGGCGGGCCGACGCCCGTCTGCAACCGCATCGTCGAGTGCCGCCTGCTGGTGAACGGCCGCCTCGTCGGCGAGCTGCGCAACCCGCCCGGCAACGAGTGCCGCTTCGAGGGCCTCGACCCCGAGGAGTTCGACCCGCGCCTCGAGATCACCCTGTTCGCGCGCGACGCCGCGGGCAACGAGACGCGCGACGAGCGCATGCTGTTCCGCCCCGACTTCGCCATCACCGGCCCCTCGGTGGTGCCGGTCGGCACCACGGTGCGACTCACCACGATCGGGACGCCGGGCGACGGCGTGATCACGCTGATGGCGAGCGGCGACTACTCGAGCTTCACGCCGACCGCGAGCGCCACCACGGTGACCGACCGCGAGCTCGGCGGCGCCACCTTGCGCAGCCCGGCCGCGCCGGGCGTGGCGGTGATCACGGGCACCTACCGCGTGGCCGAGGGCTGCGAGGCCGAGGCCGAGCCGCACACCGTGCGCTTCGAGGGCTGCGGCGACGGCGCGGTCGAGGGCGAGGAGGAGTGCGACGACTTCGGCACCGAGGACGGCGACGGCTGCGACTCGATGTGCCGGATCGAGATGTGCGGCAACGCCGTGATCCAGACCGGCGAGGAGTGCGACGACGGCGAGGACAACGCCGACGACGAGCCCAACGCCTGCCGCGAGGACTGCACCGAGCCCTTCTGCGGCGACCTGGTGGTGGACGACGCCGAGCCGTTCTTCGAGGAGTGCGACGACGGCGCGGCCAATTCGGACGACGAGCCCAACGCCTGCCGCACGAGCTGCCAGCTCGCGCGCTGCGGCGACGAGGTGGTGGACGACGCGGCCCCGCTCTTCGAGGCGTGCGACGAGGGCAGCGCCAACTCCGACAGCGACCCCAACACCTGCCGTACCGACTGCCGCGAGCCGTCCTGCGGCGACGGGGTGGTGGACGACGCCGAGCCCTACTTCGAGGACTGCGACGACGGCAACACCGACGACGGCGACGAGTGCCCCGCCGACTGCCGCGCCGGCCTGCGCCTCGAGCCGCGCCTCGTGTTCGGGCTCGGCCTGTGCGGTCCCGAGGACAGGGAAGTCCACGTCCTCGAGGTGCCGGGGCGGGTGGAGATCACGAGCGACGAGGACGTCGACTACGAGTGGATCGGCAACGGCCTGTCCGAGGACGTGGCGCGCGAGCTGATCGACGCCCTCTCGGAGCTGCTGGTCGACGGCGAGATCGAGGTCGCGATCACGCCGATCGAGGTCGAGGACGGCGTGGTCACCTTCACCGACCCGAGCGTCGCGGGCATCAACGTGATCCGCGCCCGCCGCCGCGACGAGGTCTCGAACTTCTCGCTGGTGATCGGCGGGATGGAGCTCGCTGCGCTCGGTACGCTCGAGATCTCGCCCGTCTCGCTCGGCAGCATCGGGGCGACCGCGCTGCGGGACGTGATCAACGACACCTTCGAGGAGGCCGAGCTTCCCGACGTGCCGATGGTGCTGTTCAGCTCGGGCCCGACCTGCGGCGGCGAGCTCGAGTTCGTCGGCACCGACGGGCTGGTGAAGGTCGACCGGCTCACCTTCGACTTCTTCGGCGGCCTGATCGAGGGCGTCGACTTCATCGAGGTGGTCGGCGACTTCATCGACTACGTGGCGGAGGCGGCCGCCGTCGAGGCGGGTCCGGCCGCGCCGGTGATCCTGTTCCTGGGCGAGGTGGCGCAGTTCGGCACCGAGGTCGCGATCTCCCAGTTCCTCGACTTCGAGGTGAGCTCGGAGGCGGCCAGCCACGTGGACGGCGACGGCCCGGTGACCAACGACGGGATCATCGAGGTCGCCGACCAGGCCAGCCTGTCGCCGCTGCGCCTCAACGGCCAGGTGAGCGCGCTGGCGTCCGGCATCTCGGGCATCCAGGCGACGCTCGACCTCGAGGCGTACTGCCTGGGCAAGGCGACCGACGGCATGCTGGTGGTCGTCGCGCCCGAGCTCCAGGCCGCCGACGTGCGCAACGAGAGCGGGAACTTCGACGAGGACGCCACCGGCGCGCGGCTGCCCACCTTCCGGCTGGTGGCGCGCGGCCCCGACCGCAACCTCTCTGCGGTCGGCCTGTTCGGCTTCCCCGCCGACCAGACCGTGGCGTTCGATCCGCTCGGGCTGGTGGACGCCGAGCTGTCCGAGCTGGTGCGCGGCTTCGTGCCCGGCGACTTCGAGCTCGACCTCGACCTGGTGCTGCCGCCCGGCGCGATGATCACGCCCGCCTCGGGCACCTACGAGGAGGGCGCCTTCTACCTGTCGCTCGACGTCGACTACGCCGTCGGCGCAGCCGAGTTCGAGGTGGGCGACCTGCGCTTCCAGACGATCCTGCCCGACCTGCTCACGCTCCAGACCTGGACGCCGGACGACCCGGGCATCGCGACCCTGGACGACCCCGACGACTTCTTGCGCGACGGCGTGGCGCGCGGCATCAGCGAGGGCATCACGCCCGGCAGGGCCGACGTCTGCGTGCCCTTCGCCGGACCGGAGCGCTCGGGCACCCGCCCGCTCGAGGTCGAGGACCTGTGCGGCAACGACCGCATCGACGTCGAGGCGCTGGAGCAGTGCGACGACGGCAACCGGCTCGACGGCGACGGCTGCGACCGCTTCTGCCGCAACACCTGCGGCAACGCCGTGCCCGACCCGGGCGAGGAGTGCGACGACGGCAACCGGGTGGACGGCGACGGCTGCGACAACAACTGCACGAGCTCTCGCTGTGGCAACGGGGTGCGCGCAGCCGGCGAGCAGTGCGACGACGGCAACACCGTCGACGGCGACGGCTGCGACGCCGAGTGCTTCGAGGAGGCGTGCGGCAACGGGCGGCTCCAGGCCATGGAGGAGTGCGACGACGGCAACCGGGTCGGCGGCGACCGCTGCGATCCGGACTGCTTCGTCGAGACGTGCGGCAATGGGCGGCTCCAGGCGGGCGAGGAGTGCGACGACGGCAACGACGTCGATGGCGACGGCTGCGACGCGGGCTGCCGGACCACGCGCTGCGGCAACGGCGTGGTGACCGCGGGCGAGGAGTGCGACGAGGGCCGCGAGACGGCCACCTGCAACGCCGACTGCACGGCGGCGAGCTGCGGCGACGGCGTCGTGAACGCGTCCGCCGGCGAGGCGTGCGACGACGCCGGCGAGTCGGCCCTGTGCAACGCCGACTGCACGGCGGCGCGCTGCGGCGACGCCGTCTGGAACCCGAGTGCGGGCGAGGAGTGCGACGAGGGGCCGGTCGACACCGCCTCCTGCGACGCGAGCGACTGCACGGCGGCGCGCTGCGGCGACGGCACGCGCAACCTCGCGGCCGGCGAGGCCTGCGACGACGGCAACCTCGCCGACGGCGACGGCTGCGACTCGAACTGCACCGAGACCGCCTGCGGCAACGGCGTGGTGACGGCCGGCGAGCAGTGCGACGACGGCAACCTCGCGGACGGCGACGGCTGCGACGCGCTGTGCCGCGACGAGGTGTGCGGCAACGGCATCGTCCAGGCCGGCGAGAGCTGCGACGACGCGGGCGAGTCCCCCACCTGCGACGCCGACTGCACGCCCGCCCTGTGCGGTGACGGCATCGTCAACCCCACCGCGGGCGAGCTCTGCGACGACGCGGGTGACTCGCTGCTGTGTGATGCGGACTGCACGCCCGCCGCGTGCGGCGACGGAACCCTGAACCCGGTCGCCGGCGAGCGCTGCGACGACGGCAACACCCTCGACGGCGACGGCTGCTCGTCGCTGTGCCGGATCGAGCCGGGCAGCCGCATCGTGCAGATCCTGCTCACCGAGGTGGTGACCGATCCGCGCAGCGACTGGAGCGACAGCGCCGGCGGCGTGGGCGGTCCCTACACCGCCCCGCCCGGCACCGGCGCGGTGGACGACGTCGACCAGTACGTCGAGCTGCACAACACCGGCTCGGTGGATCTCAACATCGAGGGCCTGCGCCTGCGCATGGTGGATGCCTCGCCCGAGACCTACGTGCTGGGCAGCGAGACCGGCGGCACGGTCGAGGTGTACGTCACCGCGACGCGCGCCAACGCCTTCGCGGCGGGCGGCGTGGTGGTGATCGGCAACCCGCCTGGAACGCTCGACGACGTGGTGTTCCTCGAGCTGGTCACCGAGGACGGCCTGGTGCTCGACGACGTGCAGATCGGCGCCGGCGGCGCGCCCGCCGTGGGCGAGACCGGCGCGTCCAGCGGGCCGTCGGACGAGGCGATCTTCCGCGTGACCGAGACCGACGACGACGCAGTCGACTTCGAGCGTGGGCCGGGCACGCCGGGGGTGTTCTAGGACGATGCGGATGCGGCGAGCCAGAGCGAGCGCAGCGCGGGCCGGCCTGCCGGCGCTGGCGGCGTTCGCCGTGGCCGCGGCGCTCGCGCTGCCGGCGGCCGCGCAGGTGACGGCGCCGCCGCGCGTCGAGAGCGTCCGCTTCGCCGTGGCGCCCGAGCCGGGCGACGCGACGGTCTCGTTCGCGGTGGCCGCCCGCGACGACTTCGGCGTGGAGGCCGTGCGGCTCTCGGTGCTGGCCGTGCGCGTGGCCGACCTGCTGGCCGGCGGCGAGGCCGACGCCGTGGCGCGCGTGGCGACCGCGCTCGCGCCCGACGCCGAGGCCCTCGCCGCGCGCGGGCTGGCGCTGCTCGACGTGTCCGATCTCGCCGCCGATCCCGCCGGCGACGGGGTGCGCTTCGCCGCCGAGCTGCCCCTGCCGGCGGCACTTCCGCCCGACGCCGTGTTCCTGGTCCGCGCAGTCGCCACCGACGCCGAGGGCACCGACTCGCCGGCGCTCGCCGAGGTGCTCACGGTCGACGCCAGCGGGCCCGCCGATCTCGCCCTCTCGCTCGAGCTGCTGCCGAGCCTGGCCGGCGTCGTGCTCGGCGTGGGCGTCGCGAGCGACGCCTCCGACCTGCGCGCGGTCGAGCTCTCCGCGGCGCTGGTCTCGGCGCGCGCGCTGCGCGCCGGCGCGGGCCGTCTCGCCGACGTGCCCAACCTGCTGCTCGACCCGGAGCGCCGCGTGCGGGTGGACGACGGGGCGCCCGTGCGCCTCACCGAGAGCTTCCGGCTGCTGCCCGGCGAGCCGCTGCCGGCCGACGGCGTCACCGTGGTCGAGGCGGTCGCGGTCGACACCAGCGGCAACCGCGCGGCCGCCAGCCGGGTGTTCCTGCTCGACCGCCAGGTCGAAGCCGAGCTGGTGGCGCTCGAGACCGAGCCGCCGCGGCTGGTGCTGGGCTCGGTGGGCCAGGGTCCCGTGCTGCGCGCGCTCGGCGTGCTCGCCGACGGCACCCGCATCGACCTGACCGGCGGGCTCGCCGGGACCAGCTACCTGTCGGCCGACGAGGACGTGGTGCAGGTGGAGCCCGACGGAGGGACCACGGCCTTCTTCGAGGGCACCACCACGATCACGGTCGCCTCGCGCGGGCTCTCGGTCGAGGTGCCCGTGACCGTCGACTACTTCTCGCTTCCCACCGCGCTGCGGCTGGCGCCGCAGGGCCTGGTGCTGCCGCGCGTGGGCGCCCAGGCGCAGCTCACCGTCACCGCCACCTTGTCGGTCGACCCGGGCGTGCTCGAGGACGATCCCGACGCGGCGCCGCCCCCGGAGCTCGATCTCACCGACGGGATCAACGGCACCACCTACGCGAGCAGCGACCCCGCCATCGTGACGGTCGACGCCGGCGGTCGCGTCACGGCCACCGGCATCGGCGTCGCCACCGTCGCCGCCCGCTCGCTGCTCGACCCCGGGCTCGAGGCGCTGCTCGACGTCGAGGTGCTCGACGGCCCGCCCGTCGTCGAGATCGCCGTCGAGCCGCTCAGCGTGCGGGCCGGGACGAGCTTCCGCGTGATCGCGCAGGCCAGCGACGACACCGGCCCCGCCGGCGTCGAGCGGGTGCGCTTCCTGGTCGACGGCCGCCTGGTCGCCGAGGACGACGCGGCGCCCTACGAGACGCTGATCCAGGCACCCGAGAACGGCGCCGGCCTGGCGCTGCGCGTGCGCGCCGTCGCGCTCGACCGCGGCGGCCAGCAGGCCGAGTCGGCCGAGCGCGTCGTCACGGTCACGGCGCCGCCCGACACCGCGGCGCCCTCGCTCGGCATCGTGTCGCCGCAGCTCGACGATCCGCTCGATCCGGGCGAGCGCTTCCAGGCCTTCGAGCCCTCGCCCCTGCGCGTGACCGAGGGCGCCAGCGTGGCCGTCGCGGTCGACGCGCCGCAGGAGGTGGCCGAGGTCGAGTTCGTCGTCGACGGCAGCGTGATCGGCGCCGACACCACGCCGCGCGAGATCCTGGCCGAGAGCGACAACGGCATCCGCACCGTCTACGAGAACGTGTTCGAGGCGCGCTTCCAGGCGCCCGAGGTCTCGTCGGCGGGCCGCTCCTTCGCCGTCACCGCCCGCGGCTTCGACGCGGCCGGCAACGCCGGCGTCGCCGACGCCGTGATCCTGCGCGTGGTGGACGACCAGCCGCCGGTGGTCTCGCTCGACAGCCCGCGCGACGGCGAGGGCGTGCCGGCCGGGGAGCCGCTCGAGGTCGCGGGCGGCGTGTTCGACGACCTGCTCACGGTCGGCGTCTCGGTGCGCCTGCTGGTGAGCGACGACCCGATCGTGGACGACGCCGACGTGCTCTTCGCCACCACGGTGAGCCAGCCGCTGCCCTTCGGCCTCGAGGTCTCCGAGGGCGGCGCCGGGGTCCGCACGGTGGGCGGCGGCAACCGCGTCTCGGCCTCCTTCGCCGTGCCGGCCGAGCCGGTGGGCGCCGAGTACTTCGCCGTGATCGAGGCCACCGACAGCCGCGGACAGACGCGGCGCTCGAACCTGGTGCGCTTCGTCGCGGTGGGCGAGCAGCCGCCCGCCGTCGAGATCCTGAGCCCGGTGAACGGCGACGAGGTGCTGGAGGGCGACGAGCTGCTCGTGTCGGCGCGCGCCCGCGACGACCGCGCCGTGGCGCGCGTGGACTTCCTCGTGGACGGCGAGCCGTTCCTGTCGGTGTTCGATCCGCCCTACGAGGTGCCGCTGCGGATCCCCACCGGCCGCGCCGGCACGGCGCTCGAGCTCTCGGCCTTCGCCGTGGACGACGCCGGCAACGAGACGCCGGCCGCCGAGCGGCCCGTCGCCGTGCTCGGCGTCGTCGCCGACAGCACGCCGCCCACCGTGTCGTTCGCCGACCCGGCGCCGCTCTCGAGCCAGCCCGACAGCCAGGAGCTGGTGATCTCCCTGAGCGGGCGCGACGACGTGCGGGTCGCGCACGTCGCCGTCGAGATCGACGGCGCCCCGCGCTTCGAGCGCGACGCGCCCGGCGTCGTGAGCGAGCTGACCAACGGGTTCTTCACCACCTTCGTGCTGCCCGCCGACGAGCTCGCGGCCGGCACCACGCTGCGGCTCGTGGCGGAGGCGCGGGACGCGGCGGGCAACACCACGCGCACCGAGCCGCTGCTGGTGGACGTGGTGGGCGACGGGCCGCCCGAGATCCGCTCGTTCACCTCCTCGGCCGGCGCTGCGGGCGCGGTCGTCGTCGGCTCGAGCCTCGACCTGTTCGTGGACGCCGTGGACGACGTCGGCGTGCGCGAGGTGGTGATCTCGCGCGCCGGCGAGGACGACCGGGTCGACGACCTCTCGCCGTTCCGCGTGCGGCTCGACGCGCCGGCGGTGCCGGGGCCGCTGGCCTTCACGGCCGTCGCGATCGATACCCGTGGCCAGGCGTCCGCACCGGCCTCCCTCGAGGTCGAGGTGCTCGCCGATACCACCGCGCCGCAGCTCTCGATCCTCGACCCGCGCGACGGCGCCACCCTGTTCGGCGGCGAGCGGCGCGCGTTCGTCGCATCGGGACAGGACGACGTCGGCGTCGAGCGCGTCGCCTTCGAGCTGCGGGACGGCGCGACCGTGCTGCAGCGCTTCGAGGTGGCCGACTCGGTGCTCGACGGCCAGGTGTTCCAGCGCTTCACCTCGCCGCCCTTCGAGCTCGGCCCCGCACTCGTGGGCGCCGCGCTCACGGTGCGCGCCACGGCGCGCGACGCCGCCGGCAACGAGACGGTGGAGACGGTGGCGATCGAGGTGGTCGAGGATCGGCCGCCAGCGGTCGCGATCACCTTCCCGGCTCCCGGCGACGCCTTCGTCGAGGGCCGCTTCGTGACGCTCACCGCGAGCGCCAGCGACGACGTCGGGGTGGTCCGCGCGGTCCCGCTGGTGGGCGACGTCCTCCAGGAGGAGCTGGCGATCGCAGCGGGCGGCGGCATCGACACCTCGCAGCCGCTCTCGTTCGTGGTCCCGGCCCCGATCCGCCCCGAGCAGGCGGCGAGCTTCGGGGTCGAGGTCACCGACACGCGCGGCCAGCGCACCCGCGCCAGCGTGCCGCTCGAGATCGTCGACGACCCGAACCCGCCCACGGCCGCGATCAGCAGCCCGAGCACCGGGCTGCGCGTGTTCGAGAACGACTCGTTCCACGTCGTGGTCGAGACCGAGGACGACCTGCGCACCGACGCCGTCACGGTGCTGGTCAACGGCGAGGCGGTCGAGACGCTCGTCGAGCCGTTCGAGGGGCCGACGCTCACCGAGCTCAAGATCCCCAACCCCGAGACCTTCGGCGACCTGGTGATCGAGCGGCGCTCGAGTGCGCGCTTCCGCCACCTCTTCACGGTGCCAGTCGGGGTCGAGGGCGGCAGCGGCGATCCGCTCGAGATCGTGGCGCGGGCAGTCGATCCGGCCGGCAACGAGGGGCTCTCGCCGCCCGTCCTGGTGGACGTGCTGCCCGACCTCGAGCCGCCCGAGGTGCTGTTCGCGGCGCCGGCCGCGGGGGCCTCGTTCCCCGGCACGGTGCCGATCCCGGTCCGCGTGCGGGCGCTCGACAACGTGGACGAGGAGACGGACCTCGCCGCCAGCATCGAGATCGAGGTGAGTGGCGAGGCCGTCACCGGCGTGCGCCCGGCGGGCGACGGCGCGGTGGAGATCGACACCCGCCTGCCCGAGGTCGTGAGCCCGATCGAGGTGACGGCGCGGGCCACCGACCGCGCCGGCAACGTGGGCGAGGCCGAGCCGCTGCGCATCGACGTGCTCCCGAACGCGCGGCCCCGGGTCACCGCGGTGGCGCCCGGCGGCGGGGCCGGGCTGCCCGAGGGCAAGCGCGTGTCCTTCACCGCGTCGGCGACCGACGACTTCGCCGTCACCGACCTCAGCCTGTTGCGGCTCCAGGGCCTGCTCGGCGCGGTGATCGGCTCGGTGGTGCCGTCCGAGCCCGGCGTCGGCGAGCGCGCCGCGTTCGCGGTGTCGGAGCTGGCCGAGCGCGGGCCCTACTCGGGGCTGGCCGTCGAGGTCGACGGGCGCCGGCTCGAGCTGTCGCGCGAGGTGCTCCTGCCGGGCTCCAACCTCGAGGTGCGGATTCCCGCCCACGGGCTCGAGCTGGCCGAGGGCGCCTCGCTGCGCGTCGAGGCGCTGCTCGACGACCCGGCCGGCGCGGTCGACTTCCTCGAGGACGGGATCGCCCGCAACACGGGCCCGGGCGCCGCCGAGCTGGTGATCCCACCGCGGCCGTCCGAGGGCGAGGCGCTCGCGCGCCTCGAGCTGGCCGCGCGCGACGCCGCGGGCGCCGAGGTCGCGAGCTGGGTGCGCTCGATCGAGGTCGCGTCGCGGGCGGAGCCCGAGCCCTCGAGCCTCACGCTCGACTTCGGCAGCGCGCGCCTGGTGCTGGTGACGCTGCCGGTGCCGCCGAAGGACCAGGCGTCGATCTCGCTGCCGGCCCGGCTGGAGCGCCTGGGCGACGAGGACACCGTGGCACTGGTCGCGGTGGCGAGCGACGCCGCGGGCCTCACCGGCGCGCGGCTCGACGCCTTCCGCGTGCTGCCCGACACCACGCCGCCCACCGTGACGCTCTCGGGCGCGCGCAGCGGCGACGTCGCCGTCGGCGGCACCACGCTCGCGGTGCTCGCCCGCGCCACCGACGACGCCGCGCTGGCCCGGCTCGACCTGTTCTATCGCAACGCCAACGTCGAGAGCGAGCTCGGGTCGGGCGAGCGGCTCGAGCTGCCCGCCGAGCTGGGCGTGCCGACGGCGGCGGTGGGTGGCACCGTGCGCCTGTTCGCCCGGGCGGTCGACGCGGCGGGCAACGTGGCCGAGACGGCGCCGGTGGACCTGGTGGTCACGCCCGACCAGCCGCCGCGCGCGCGCATCGTGTCGCTGCGCAACCTGAACTTCGGCACGATCTCCGACCTGCAGCAGGCGCTCGCCACGGGCGGCATCTTCGCCCTCGAGGGCACCGACCTCGCGGTGGACGTGCGCGCCGACGACGACGCCGGCCTCGACCGGGTGGTGGTCTCGCTCGAGCCGTTCGCCGAGCGGCCGGACGGCCTGCCCGACCTCGACGCGCTGCCCGACGGCGCCGTGGTGCTGCTGGGCGAGGAGGACGCCGGCGCGCTCAGCGACGGCGGCGCGGCGGTGTTCCCGCTCGCCAACGGCAGCGCGAACCGCGCGCTGGTGGTGCGGGTCGCGGTGCGCGACGGCGCGGGGCAGGTGACGACCGCCGAGACCACGGTGCGGGTGATCGCAGACCAGGCGCCCGCGGTGGCGCTCACCACGCCGGTGGGCGACGACCTGCAGGACGGCATCGGGCTGGCCGCCGGCACCTTCCGCCTGCTGGTGGAGGCCGTGGCGATCGACGACCTCGAGGTCGCGTCCGTGCAGCTCCTGGTGAACGGGGCCCCGCTGGGCGCCCCCGTCTCGCTCTCGACGCCGGTCGCGCTGCTCACCGCGGACACGGGGGGCGAGGGCTTCGAGGTCGACGCCGACGGCCTGATCGTGGACGACGACGGCAAGCACGTGCCGGTGGACGCGCAGGAGCGCGCCGCGATCGCCGCCTTCGCGCCGCCCTTCGACGATCCCGACCGCGCCCGCGTGTTCGGCGCGGTGCTCGAGCTGCCGGTCGGCCTGCTCCAGGTCGGCACGCCGGTCCGGCTCGGCGCGCGGGCGACCGACAACCAGGGCAACACGCGCCTGACGGAGATCACGCTCGAGGTGGTCCCCGACGGCACGCCCCCGCTGGTCCAGTTCACCTCGCCGCCGCTCGAGTTCGACGTGACCGAGGGCAGCACGCTGCCGGTCGCGGTCCGGGCCCAGGACAACGTGCTGGTGCAGCAGGTGGAGTTCTTCGCGGCGCCCTCGGCCGGCGCGCTCGAGAGCGGGCGGCTGTTCGTGGCGCGCGACCTGCCGGCCGTGGACGCGCTGCCCGCCTCGGCGCAGACCATCGAGACGGAGCTGCAGGAGCTGGTGTTCCCGGTGCCGCGGCTGGTGGCCGACCTGGGCATCGCCGACCGCGACAAGGTCGAGTACTTCCTGGGCGCGCGCGCCGTGGACCGCTCGGGCAACGCGAGCCCGATCGTCGCGCTGCCGATCGACATCGTGCTCGACCGGCCGCCCGTGGTCGAGATCGGCCAGCCCGCCAGCGGCGAGCAGGTGGTCGAGGGCACGCGCATCGGCGTGGTGCTCGACGTCAGCGACCCCGACGGGGCGATCGCCTCGGTCGATCTGCGCGTGAACGGCGAGCTCGATCCGCTCGGGCTGAACCGGGTGCCGCCGTTCGACTTCTCGTTCCTGGTGCCCGAGGGCAGCGCCGGCCAGGAGTTCGAGCTCGAGGCGGTGGCGCGCGACGGCTTCGGCAACCAGGCGCTCTCGAACCGGGTGGTGGTCCGCTCGGTCGCGAACCGGAATCCGTCGGTCAACATCAGCGCGCCGGTCGACGGCTCGGTGGCCTTCGAAGGCGCGCCGCTGCTGGTCTCGGTGGAGGCCACCGACGACATCGAGCCCGAGGGCATCGCCGCGGTGCGCTTCTTCGTGGACGGCGAGCTGGTGTTCACCGACCTGGTGCGCCCGTTCCAGTACGTGCGCGACCTGCCCTTCGGCGCCGCGGGCTCGCGCCTGGTGATCGGCGCCTCGGCCGAGGACGTGAAGGGCCTCGAGCAGCGGGCGGCCGACGTGCGCGTGACGGTCGTCGCCGACGAGGAGCCGCCCCTGCTCGAGATCCGCGAGCCGCTGCCCTTCGCGCAGGTGGTGGAGGGCGCCACGCTCGCGGTGCGCGCCGAGGCGAGCGACAACGTCGCGGTCGTCTCCGTCGCCTTCGCGCTGCGGGTCGAGGACGGGGCCGGCGGCGTGGTCTCCGAGGGCGTGGTCGAAGTCGACGTCGACGGTCCCTACGGGGCCTTCATCCCGGTTCCCGCCGACGCCGAGGGCCAGCTGCTGATCGTGTCGGCGACCGCCACCGACGTCTCCGGCAACACCACCACCGAGACCGTCACGGTGGGCGTCGCGAACGACCGGCGGCCCACGATCCGGATCGTGAGCCCGGCCGACGGGTCGACCACGGTGGAGGGCGATCCCGAGGGCCTGCTCGTCACGGCGCTCGGCGAGGACGACGTGGACATCGTGTCCACCGAGTTCCTGGTGGCGACCAGCCCCGAGCTCGACGCCGACGGTCTCCTGGCCGCGGGCGAGGTCGCCTTCGTCGACTACCTGCTGCCCTTCAACCTGATCCTGCGCACGAGCTTCGGCAGTGCCGGCGAGCACCGCTACCTCCAGGCGCGCGCGGTCGACACCGCCGGGCAGCAGACGCTGTCCAACGTGGTGGCCGTCGAGATCACGCCCGACCGGCCGCCTACCGTGGCGATCACCGACCCGCTGGCCGGCGCCGTGGTGTTCGACGGCGCGTCGCTCGTGATCCGCAGCAGCGCGCGCGACGACGTCGAGGTGGCGGCCGTCGAGTTCCGCGTGAACGGCGTGGTGGTCGACGTGACCAACGCGCCGCTGCCGGAGTTCGACGCCGACGACATCTACGAGGGCCGGCTGCGCATCCCGGTCGACTCCGACGGCGCCTCGTTCGAGCTGGTGGCGCGCGCGTTCGACAACGCCGGCCAGAGCACCGACTCCGAGCCGGTCGTGATCGGCGTGGTCGACGACGACGTGCCGCCCGAGGTGCTGATCGTCGACCCGCCCGAGCTCGAGCTGCTGACCGAGGGCCAGCCGTTCCAGGTGCGGGTGCGCGCCTTCGACCAGGCGGGGGTCGGCTCGGCCGACTTCCTGGTGGACGGGGAGCGCGTGTTCACCAGCCTGCTGCCGGCCCTCGAGGGCGAGGTGCTGCTGCCCGGGCTGGGCACCACGATCTTCCCCTACGTCCACACGCTGCTGGCGCCGGTGGGCATGGCGGGCTCCGAGCTGCGGCTGGGCGCGAGCGCGCTCGATCCGTCCGGCAACGAGGGCGTGGCGGAGGAGGTGCGGGTCGAGCTGGGGCTGCGCACCACGGGCTTCGACCAGTTCGTGAGCGACACGGACGTGTTCCTGGCGCGCGCCGTCGAGGTGTCGGAGCGGCTCGCGTACGTCCTCGACGGCCGCATCAGCTTCGTCGACCCGGCGCGGCTCATCGTCTTCGAGGTGGCGAGCCGGCCCGAGGATCCGGTGCGGCTGGGCCAGCTCGATCTCGAGGGCGATCCGCGCGGCGTCGCGATCGACGGGAGCTTCGCCTACGTCGTCGCGAGCGGCGCCGAGGATCGCAACGGCCGGGTCGGCCCGGCCACGCTGCAGGTGATCGACGTCGGCAACCCGTTCGCTCCCGAGCTGCTCACCCGCGTCGACCTGCCCGGGCAGGTCGTCCACGACGTCGCCGTCTCGGGCGGCCTGCTGCTCGCCGCGGTCGACGCCTTCGGCCTGCTGGTGTTCGACGTCTCCGACCCGCTCGCCCCGCAGCGCGTGGTGCTCGACCGCAAGCTCGGCCTCGACCGCGCGCTGGGCGTGGCGATCGAGGGCACCTCCGCCTACCTGGCCGACGGGCTCGGCGGGCTCCGCCTGTTCGACCTGGCGACGCCCGACCTCACCGAGATCGGGGCCGCCGACACCTTCGGGCTGGCCGCCCGCGTGACCCTGCAGGGCGACCTGGCGCTCGTGACCGACGAGGGGCCGGGCGGCGCGCTCAACGTGATCGACGTGCGCAACCCGGCCGAGCCGGTGCTGCTGGCGCGTCGCTCCGCCGCACCGCGGCGGCCCGACCTGCTGGGCGCCGGCGCGTTCGGCGTGGCGGGCGTCGGCAGCCTGGCGCTCGTCACCAGCGACGTCTCCGACCAGGACGGTCGGTCGGTGAAGGGCCTGCTCGACGTCGTCGACGTCTCCGACCCGGGCGCGCCCGAGCGGCTGGCGTCGGCCAACGTGCCGATCCCGCGCTTCTTCGAGCAGGACCCCGAGCTGGTCTGGGAGGTGGCGTCGCTCGACGACCTGGCGCTGGTGGCGGGCGGCGCGGCGGGGCTGCGCGTGATCCGCGTGCCGTTCACGAACGTGGTGGACGTCGATCCGGCCGACGGGGCGCTCGACGTCGGCGTCGAGGGCGCGATCACGGTGACCTTCTCCGATCAGGTCGACCCGGACACGATCGTCGATCCCGCCGACGGCACGCCCACCGGGAACCTGCTGGTGGTGGAGGCCGGCACGCTGGGGCCGGGCATCGTGCGGCTCCCCGTCGCGAGCCTCTCCGGCCTGGACGCCGGCGCGCTCACGCCGGGCGTCGCCGTCCCGGTCCACCCGGCCGGCAGCGTGCAGGAGATCGGGACGCTGGTGCTGGACGGCGCCGAGGCGATCTTCCAGCTCGAGGCGCGCCTGATCCCCGACGTGCTGTACGAGCTGCTCGAGGGCGGCGTCACCCCGCTGACCGCCTTCCGCCTGCCGGCCAGCGAGCTGCTGGGCGGGCGCGTCGAGGGCCGCTTCGCCTTCGACGGGCCGCGGGTGATCTTCACGCCTGCGGAGGCGCTGCGGCCCGGCACGTCCTATCGCGTGCTGGTGCGCGACGGGGTCGACGGGGTGGTCGACCTGGCGGGCATGCCGCTGGTCGCCCCGTTCGCCTCGCTGTTCACCACGGTGGCCGATCCCGCCGCGATCGCGCCGGTTCTGCTCCGGGTGACGCCGAGCGCGGGGAGCATCGAGGGCGGGGACACCGTCGTCCTCGAGGGCGCCGGGTTCGTCGAGGGGGCGCGCGTCTCGTTCGGCGGCGCCGACGCCCTCGCCGTGCGCGTCGTCGACGCGCAGACGATCGAGGCGGTGACGCCGCCCAACTTGCCCGGGCCGGCCAGCGTCGTGGTCACCAACCCGCTCGGGCTCTCCGACCGGCGCCTCGGCGGCTACCTCTACCTGGAGCTGCTGCGGCTCTCGTTCGTGGCGCCGGCGGTCGGGCTGGTCGAGGGCGGCGAGCGCGTGGCGCTGGTCGGCGGCGGCTTCGCGCGCGGCGCCACGGTGAGCTTCGACGGCCAGCCCTGCGAGTCCGTGCGCGTCGAGAGCACCCGGCGCGTCTCGTGCGTGACGCCGCCCGGCGACTTCGGGCTGGCCGACGTGCGCGTCGCCAACCCGCCGACGGTGCGCCAGCCGTCCGGGGCGCGGGCGCTGCTGCTCGACGGCTTCCTGTACTCGCGCCTCTCGATCGCCTCGGAGGTGCAGTCGGCGGATCCGCTCGAGTTCCTGGACTCGGGCGGGCTGCTGCCCAGCGACGAGCTGCCGCTCGGCACCCTGTCCGACGTCGCGCTCGACGACGGCCTCGCCTACCTGGCGATCCGGGGATCGGCCGTCCGCTTCTCGGACCTCTCGCTCGAGGGGAGCCTCCCGATCCCGCCGAGCGCGGTGGCGGTGGTGAACGTGCGCCAGCCCGAGAGCGCCACGCGCGTCTCGGGTGGCATCGACCTGCCGCCGCCGGTCGCCGCCGAGCACCTGGTGCTCGGTCCGCGTCACGTCTATGTGATCGGTCGGGCCCAGCTCGGCCGCACCGACAACGCGTTCGCCGTACCGGGCTCGGCCCACCTGGTGGTGATCGATCGCGGCCCGCTCCAGGACGACGTCGACGGCGGCAGCCTGCGCATCGAAGGGGAGGGGCCGGAGCTCGGCCAGTACGGCGGCATCGTGCCGTTCCCCGGCGACGCGCTCGATCTGGCCCTGGCGGGCGACACGCTGCTGGTCGCCGCCGGCAGCGAGGGCCTGCACGTCTTCGACGTGCGCGAGCCCGCGGCTCCGACGCTGCTCGGGACCGTGCGCGAGTTCCTGCTGGGCGGCAGCCCGGTCGCCGGCCTCGCCGTGGTGGGCGTGCATGCCGAGGCGGGCCTCGCATTCGTCACCACCGAGTTCCGCGTGGGCAGCCGGATCGAGAACGAGCTGCTCGTTCTCGATCTCGTGGCGCCGCTCGGCACGGCGCCGGCGCCCGAGGGGCGCACCGAGGTGGCGGGCCCGACCGACACCGAGCGCGGGCTCGCCGCCGTGGCCGACGGCAACCTGCGCGTGCTCGACGCCGACCCGCCCGACCGCATCGCGCCGGTGAGCCGGCTCGACCCGAACCTGTTCGACCTCCAGTCGCGGGGCGCCGTCTCGGTCGACGTGGTCGGCAACCTGGCGTTCCTGTCGCTGCCGGTGGCGCCGGCGAGCTGCGCGAGCGGGCAGCGCAGCCACCTGGAGATCGCCGACATCGCGGATCCGGAGCGCCCCGGGCTGGTCGACGGCGTCGCGCTCGCGCCCGGCACCGAGAGCGGCGCCTCGGCCGCCGAGGGCGACGTGGCGGTGGTGATCGCGCGCAGCTGCGGGCTCGACGGCTTCAACGTGCGCAGCAACCTGACGGCGATCCAGGTGCCGGCGCCCAACGTGGCCGGCCTCGACCTGCTCTCCGGCGCCGTGCGCCGCCGCCTCGAGCACCGCGAGCCCGGCGTCCCGCTCGACGCGCGCTTCGAGCTGCGCTTCTCGGTCGAGATGGACACCGCCAGCCTCGACGCCGGCATCGCGCTGCGCCGCTTCGCGGACGGCGCCGAGCAGTCGCTGTCGATCGCCCCGCTCGCGGACGACCCCGAGACCCGGCCCGACGAGTCGCTCACCCGCTTCGAGCTCACGCCCGACGCGCCGCTCGACGCGGCCACCGAGTACGAGCTGGTGCTCGACGACTCGGTGACGGGCAGCGGCTTCGCTCTGCGCGCGCCCTATGCCGCTCGCTTCACCACGGCGACGGCCCCCGGCGGCCTCCCCGTGATCGAGTCGGTGGAGCCGCGCATCGGGAGCAAGGCCGGCGGAACCGAGCTGGAGATCGTGGTCGAGGGGCTCGGTCCGGGGGAGCCGACGGTGCGGATCGGCGGGGTGGCGGTGCCTCCCGCCGACGTCGAGGAAGCGGACCTCGGCGGCGGGCGCACCCTGCTGCGCGCCCGCGCGCCCGAGAACCTGGTGGGAGCCGCCGCCGTCGAGGTCGTCGCGTCCCACGGTGCCCGCGACCGCCGTCTCGGTGCCTTCGTCTACAAGGAGGCGCTCTCGGTCGCGACGATCGCGCCGGCGACGGGCCCGATCTCCGGCGGGATCGAGATCGAGATCACCGGCGAGGGCTTCGCGCCCGGCGGGGGACTCACGGTGCTCTTCGACGATGCGCCTGCCCTCGACGTGCGCGTGCTCACCACCGAGCGCATCGCGCTGCGCGTGCCCGACGGGCTGCTGGGCGTGGTCGACGTCACGGTCGCCAACCCGCCCACGGCGGACTTCCCCGACGGCGAGTCGGTCACCATCGCCGGCGGCTTCCGCTTCACGGTGCCGCTCGACGCGCGGATCGGGGTCGGCGCCACGGGGCCCATCCAGGACCTGGTGGTCGAGAGCGGCCTCGCGTTCCTGGCGGACGGCGGCTCGTTCCGCATCGTCCGAGTGGACGGCACCAACCCCCTGCTCGACGACGACCCCGAGACGCCGGCGCGCGAGAACGAGATCCAGCCGCTCGAGCGCCTCGGCTTCGTCGACACCGACTTCGACGCCGTCGACGACCGCGTGCTGTACGTGGACGAGTTCGCCGCCACCGCCGTCGCGATCGATCCCGGGCGCGACCTGGTCGCCCTCGGCGGCGGCGCGATCCGACTGCTCGACGCCTCCGATCCGCGCGCCCCGCGCCTGCTGCGCTCGCTCCCGGTGTTCTACGCCGAGGCCGCCGAGCCCGATCCGTGGCAGACCGCGACGGGCCTCGCTCTCGACGGCGACCTGCTGTATGCCGCCGCCGGCACGCTCGGTCTGCTGGTGGCGGACGTGGTCGACCCGGCGCGCGCCCTCTACGTCGAGACGATCGAGTTCGCCGCTCCGGTGCTGGACGTCGCGGCGTGGCAGCGGCACCTGGTGGTGACCACGGGGCGGCTCGATCCCGACACCGCCGAGCCGCTGCCGGACAGTGGCGCGGTCTACCTGCTCGACCGCGACGCCCCCGCGACCGCTCCGCCCGTCGTGCTCGACGTGAGCGCCTTCCGGATCGCGCTGGCGGACGGCCGCGCCTATCTGGCGGCGGGCATCGAGGGCCTGGTGGTGGTGGACCTCGAGGCCGGGGTCGAGACCGGCCGGCTCGACCTCGGCGCGCCGGCTCTCGGTGTGGCCGTGGAGGGATCCATCGCGCTGCTGAGCACCCCGCGCGGCACCGCGTACGTCCGCGTGGACGACCCGGCCCGTCCCGAGCTGCTCGCGCTGGGCGATCGCTCCAGCGGCGAGCCCGGGCCGGTCGCCGTCGAGCGCGGGCTGGTGCTCACCACCGGTCCGGCGGTCTTCGCGGGCTCGGCGCTCGACGTGTCGCGCACGCCGCTGCTCAACGTGGTGTCGCGCCGGCCCGAGCCCGGCGCGGTGCTGCCCGTCGAGGTCGACACCACCAGCACCGGCGACCCGATCGCGCCGGTCCGCGTCGGCTTCAACCTCCAGCTCGACGCGGCGACGCTCGGCGCCGACACCCTCGAGGTGCGGGCCGACGGCGCGCCGCTGGCGGGCGCGGTGGCGCCCGACGGCAGCAGCGTCGCCACGTTCGTGCCCGCCGGCGGCGCCTGGCCGCTCGACGCCGACGTGACGGTGCGCGCCCTGGC
>JASJBO010000407.1 GCA_030066475.1 Myxococcota bacterium | reverse complement strand
GCTGATCTCGCTCGAGTAGGGGGAGAGGTCCCACAGCTCGGTCGCGGGCTCGGTGGGGCCCTCTTCCCCTAGGAAGATGGGAGGAGGAGGAGGGATTGGTGCGCGAACCGTGTCGGAGAACGCAGCAAGGATCAGGACCGCGCCCTGGAAGTCGCGCTCCGTGTTCACGTACCCCAGCGTGTGAGATCCGGCACCGGGAAGCGCATGGCCTGCCGCAAGTCGAGTCGATTGGAATTGCTGCATGGGCGTCGCATCGAACACGTGGCCCGGTCCCGTGACCCCGAGGGTGGTCGGCCCATCACTCATCAGTGAAGTCATGACGATGGCATCGTCCCCGACGTCGAGCGTGCCAGTGATCGAAGATGTGTCGCCCACCGCGAACGTTCTTACGTTCTCTAGAGCCGAGACTCCGCTGACGGTAGACGCAACGATACCCCTGCGAACCGTCGCCCACTGCCCCCCGGCGTAGGTCACCTCGATGGTTCCGGCATCGTTGGCCTGCACCGGCAGATAGTACAGTTGATTCCCGACAGCTCGGGACCACTGCTGACTGGCCGAAGCCGGCTGAGTCACCGACGCGACTGTGTACTCTGGTGTACTCAGCGTCTCGATCTGTCCACCTTGCTTCCTGAAGATGACTGATTCGGGCTCGACTCGCTGACCCGTGGATCCGGTGGAGACGACGAGGAATCCATCCACAGGAACCGTGTAGGCAAGTGACAGGAAGTCGCCGGGAGCGCTGCTCTGCGACGTGAAATCCGCAATCGACTGCACATGGTGAACCTCGGCTCCCCGAGCAGTCGGAGCCGCAACCAAGACGAAGACGACCAGCAACGATGCGAAACCCGATAGAAGTCTCATTGCACCAAGCCCTCCTTTGAGGTCCCCGATCTCGAAACGGACGTCGACGCTGTAGCTGAATGCCGGCGCGGTCCGTTGGCCAAGCGAACGGCCATCGGCCATCCGCGCAGAGGACTTGAGGCCCTTGCGCCGGCTTTCGGACGGACGGGGCGGCGTGCAGCCCCTGCACGGGATCAGTCGGTCGTTTCGAGGCCTGGGGCCGGGTGACGGCCGACTACCCCCTCGCCAACCCGATGCCGCCGCGCTGCGCGCCCCAGCCGGCGCCGCCCCGCGCGGAGCCCCGCGGTTCCGATCGGCAGGCGCGGAGCAGCTGGACTAATCGGCGTCGAGGCGGTATGCGGACATCGGGTGGTGGTCGACCCGATCGATGTCGAGGAAGGTGCGCACGCTCTCGAGCATGCGATCGAGATTGCGCTCGAACACGGCCGGGTCGCCGTTGGCCCTCTACCAGAGCATCGGGTCGGTAACGGCCTCCCCGGCGTGCGCTCCCCGATCGACGCGCGGTGCGTCTCGTTGCGCCGCGGCACCGACTCGGTCACCAGATTCCCCGCCATGCGTCCGGCGATGAGGTCCGGGATGCCGATCGGATCGTCGCCGCTATCACGGCATCGGAGCTCTACTTCAGCGCGTCCGTCTTCGGAAGCCCGTACAACGGGTACCACCTGCCGTGAGACGCACCGGGCCGAATCCCCGCTCGAGGCCCGCAGCTCCTCTGTGGCGCCGTCGCGCGATGACGAGCGCCAGGCCCAGCAGGGTCAGCTCCGCGCCGAGTCCGCAGCCGGGCCGGTTGGAGGTCTCGTCGTCGTCCAGCGCGCTCTTGCAGAGCGTGTCGGCGGGGAAGTCGATGTCGCCGTCGCCCTCGTTGTCGACACCGTCCGCACACTGCGGATCCTCGATCGCGGTGGGGCCGGCGTTTCGGCAGCCCGGATCGGCTGGGAAGTCGGTCAGCGTGTCGCCGTCGTTGTCGACGCCGTCGGCGCAATCGGGCTGTTCGCTCGGGTCGAGGCCGTCGCGGCAGCCTGCGTCTTCGTAGACGTCGATCGCGGCGTCGGCGTCGTTGTCGACTCCGTCGAGGCACGGGTACGCCGCCAGAACGGCGGCGACGTCGAAGAGCTGGATGCCGGCCGCCCGGACCGCGACGACGGCGATGTCGCGCACCGCGTCGATCGCGACGTCGACGCCGGTGTCGGCGGTCGCGATCTCGTCCAGGATCTCGAGGCCGAGACCGCCGGGCTCCGAGACGTCCAGGATCTCGAGTACGAGCTGGCTCACGGGGTTGGACGTCCGCTGCGTGGTGCGGTAGAGGACGTCCCCGGTCACGGCGATCGCGTCGTCTCCGAAGGCCGTCGACCGGACGCGCTCGACGAAGCGGGGATCGGACGGGTCCTGCACGTCCAGGACCCACGAGTCCCTCGAGCTGCTGCGGGATCCGGTGGCGAAGGCGCGGTCGCCGTTGAGCAGGATCCGGGAGACCACTCCTTCGGGCGGCGTCGCCGACCCGAGCGCGATGGGCTGGCTCGGGTCCGCCACGTTGAAGCTCTGGACCGTGCTCCCGGCCGCGAACAGCAGGTCACCGTCGACGTCGAAGCGCCTCGCGATGCCCGGCACCGAACCGACCTCGACCGGCGCGGCCGGGACCGCGACGTCCAGGATGCGGATCGCCGCCGTCCCGGAGTCCAGGGCGTAGAGACGGTCGTCGTCCAGGTACAAGAAGGAGGCGGGTCCGGCTTCGCTTCCCGCGAGGAACGGCGCGCCCGGATCGGACACGTCGAACACCAGGAGCCCTCCGAGCGGGCCACCCCCCTTGCCGACGAACGCGTAGGTCCCGTCGTCGTCGACTCGAAACCCGTTGATCGGAGCGTCGAAGATCGTCTCGGAGAGCAGGGTGGGGCTCGAGGGCGCGCTCGCGTCCAGGATGAGGATGCGCTTCAGACCGTCCGTGCCCTCCGCGAGGCCGTACACGAGGGTCGTGGCGCCAGACTGCCAGAGCTCGATGTGCAGGAGGGACTGCATGCCCGAGAGGCTCGTCGACAAGACCACCGGGTTGCTCAGGTCGGACACGTCGACGATGACGACGCCGCAGTCATCCGCCGCGACGAAGGCCAGCCCTGGACCCAGCTCGATGTCGTGGCCGGAGCAACCGGCCGCGAGCGCGACCGACCCGAGCGAGCGGGCGGCGCGCAGCGCCCCCGACGGGTCGGCGACCCGGAGCCCGCCCGCCGTTCCGAACACGAGGCCCCCGTGCAAGACTGGACCCGCGACGCCGGGCGTGTCGAACAATTGGAACGGCTCGTGCGGGTCGGCCACGTTCCAGGTGGAGTCGTCGGCGATCATCACGTCGCCGAGGAGCGACACCCCGGAGGAGGCGACCGGCCCTGCATTCCCCAGAATGGGCGGCGAGGCGACTGGCGCGCTCGGGTCGGACACGTCGACGATCGTGACGCCGAACCCGTGGGAAAGGTAGGCGCGGTCGCCGACCACGTCGATGTATTTCGTGTTGCCGATCGCGAGCGAGGAGAGCAGGGTGGGACTCGTCGGATCGGAGACGTCGTAGATGCGAAAGCCGCTCGAGCCCCAGGCGAGGTAGGCGAAGTCGCCGACCACCTGGACGTCGCGTGCCCAGCCGCCGCTGAACGAACCCACCTGCCCGATCTCGACCGGGAGCGCGGGGTTCGACACATCGATGACCCGCAGGCCGGCGAAGTTCTCGGCGACGTAGGCCAGGGCGCCTACGACGTCGACGCCGTAGGCGAGGCCACCGGGGTCGGTCGGCAGCGACCCGAGCTCGACCGGCGCCGTGGGATCTCCGATGTCGATGATCCGCAAGCCCCCGGCCTCGTCGGCGACGTATGCGAGGGTGCCGACGACCTCGACGTCGGCCGCGTTCCCCGGCGTGTCGAGACCGCCGAGGAGCGTCAGCGCCGACGCGGGGCAGGCAGCGCCGACGAAGCAGAGGGCGATCCAGCTGCGGAGGCGGGTGCGCATGCGCGGGACTCCCGGTGCCGGCCTCGCACAATCCTACCCGATGATCCGCGCCGGTGTCTAGAAGCCAGCGGAGCGCCGCCGGCGACTCAGATGGCGCGCGGGGTGACGAGCCAGGATCTTCGAAAGGCTGCGCTACAGGCATCCCTGTAGAGGCCACCTTCTGCGATCTCGGTGAGTGGATTCCCGACGTAGGAGTACACGCGCTTGCTCACTCACACTCCACCGGATCACTCCGCGTCTTCGCGAGCAACGCTCTCGTCTCGTCGTCCTCCTCGTCGTCCACCATCTCGATGGCCTGGCGGTCGTCCGCATCTGGCGGCAGCACCAGGACGCGATAGCAGAGGTTGGGCGACGTCACGCTGTTGGTGACGACCACCGGGTCGACGTTCCCGGTGAAGCCGACCGGCCGCAGGCTCACGTGCAGGCCCAGGGCCCCGCCGATCTCGACGTACTCGCTGTCCTCGGGCGCGAGGTCGGCACCGGCCCGCCTCACCGTCAGGCACTTGTCGTGGCTGCACGGATGGTCGGGGATCGGCTTCGCGGTGCACGCCCTGGCGAAGTCGAGCGGCAGGCGTTCCCCGTCGGCAACGACTTCGGAGGTCTCGCAGAAACTCGCCGTGTCGCCGAAGGCACAGACCCGAATGGCCTTGCCGCTCCGGTTGTCGATGGTCACCGTGCCTCCGGCGCAGTCGAGCACCTGAACGTAGAAGCGCTTCTCGACCATCGACTTCGTGTAGAGACAGCCGACGAGCAGGAGGGGCAGGACGAGAACGGCGAGCGGGGTGGATCTCCGGGTCACGGGGTGGCTCCCTCGTCGAGGCTGAACCAGAAGCGCGGGTCGCTCACGATCTCGGCGACACGACCCTGGCTCGCGAGCCGCGCCTCGGGATTGTCGACGCTGCCGAGGCGGCGCGCGCCTTCCTGGATCTCACGCACCATGCCTTCGACCGTCTCCACGCGGTAGGGATGCTTCGCGGTGAAGCCGCGCCCGCGATTGCGCTGCTGGTCGCGGCTCGGCCAGCGGCCGTTGCTCTCCAGGAACTTGAGCGCATGCAGCGTCTCGGGGTGGCACATGATCTCCCGATGGCCAACGTCTGCGGCCACGTAGTCCAGCACGTTCTCGTCCGGCGTTCCGACCAGTCGCGCCGACCAGTAGGGGACCGTGCCGTCTGAGCTGCGCAGCGCGGCATCGCCGGGCCGCGAGCGGATCAGGTCGAAGTCGTCCTGGTCGGGATCGAAGCCGCTCGGCCATTGCTTCCAGCGCAGGTACACCGGGCTTTCGCGATCGCTGCCCTGCCGGATGTGGAAGAAGCGCTTGCTCAGCTCGGGCAGCAACTGCGTAAACCGTCCGCGATCGCGCTCCGCGCGCCGCACGAGCCGCTTCGGGACGTAGTCCGGCCAGAACTGCTCGAAGGCCCGCCTGCTGGTGGGATAGATCGGTTCGTCGTTTTCGTCGTGTAGGGGGTAGGTCGTGAGCTCGGAGCTCGCCACATCGAGAAAGTCCCTCTCGTACACCGTTTTCGAGGGATAGATGAGGGTGAAGAGACCGGGCATGGTCGAGACGAGCGCGGCCATCGTCTTGCGGTCGTAGATCAGCCTGACCATGTCTTCGCCCAGGTAGTAGCGGGCCTGGTGATTGAGCGTGCCGTAGAAAGGCGTACCGATGCTCACCGCGCGCTTGCACCAGACCTTCTGCCCGAGGTCGCGCTCCTGGATCTCGCGCATGAAGGCGGCAGCGACGAGTCCGCCCTGGCTGTGGCCGACCAGCGTGGTCTCGTTCAGGATGTTCTGCGCGCCGTGATTGAGCGCCACGCGCTCTTCGAGAAGGCGCAGGAACCCCTCGAGATGGCCGGCGTTCTCGCGCGGCAGCCGCCGCCAGTCGAAGCCGAAGACCGCAATGTTGAAGTCGTCCTCGAGGCCCTTGATCGCCGTCGTGTAGGGCGTCCACGAGCCGAGCGAGATGCGGAGGCCCGCGATCGATACCTCGTCGACGGGCCCGTTGGGCAGCGCCACGTACGGGTCCCCGAGTCCGCCGTCGATGAAGGTGCCGCTCCCGTGCTGTTCCATCTTCAGGTTGAGGGCGCCGCCGAGGAACGTGTCGAGGCCCATCCAGGCCGCGCACAGCTCGTCGGCTTCGGGCGAGTCGTCGACGGCCAGCGAGAGCCGCGTGCGGTAGAGCCGAGAGCCCATGCCGCCGGGCAGGATCACCAGGCTTGGCTTCGTGCGATCGAAGTTCTCGATGAACGTGTGGATGCGCGTGCGGTGGAAGCGTTCCTGGAGCGTGTTCCGGACCTTTCCGATCCGACCCAGGGTGACGGGCATCGGATTCCTCCAGATTGGCGGCGGCGCCGAGCGCTCCGAGTCGATCGAGGCCCGGGTTCGGACCACCCGATCCAGAAGAATGCAGGAGCACGGAGGAACTTGGAAGCGGGGAAACGCCTCCCCATTCGGGGGTGGGGCCTGGCCC
>JASJBO010000406.1 GCA_030066475.1 Myxococcota bacterium | reverse complement strand
GGACCCACGCGGTCTGGGTGCCCGACCGCCTGTTCGCCCACAGCAAGCTGTTCGACGGCGACAGCGGCGAGATGCTGGGCGCGATCGACGGCGGCGTGTCGATCACGCCCAAGCCGCCGCTGCTGGCCCGCGGACGCGGCGAGCTGTACTCGGTCGACATCGTCTACTCGCGCGGGCGGCGTGGCGCGCGCAGCGACTTCGTGACGATCTACGACGCCAGGACGCTCGGCGTGACTGGCGAGATCCCGCTCCCCACCCGCACCGCCGAGAGCAACGCCTCGCTGGCGCACGCGGAGCTGCTCGACGGCGAGCGCTTCCTGGGCGTCTTCAACCAGTTCCCCAACACCTCGGTCAGCGTGGTGGACCTGGGCTCGCGGCGCTTCGTCGAGGAGATCCTGCTGACCGGCTGCGCCGGGGTCTTCCCGGTGGACTCGCGCCGCTTCGCTTCCCTGTGCGGCGACGGCACCGCGGCACTCGTGACCCTCGACGAGACGGGCCGCAAGGCGGACCTCACCCGCACCGAGCGCTTCTTCGACGTGGTGACCGACCCGGTGGCGATGTCGGCGGCGCGCGACGGCGCGCGCTGGCTGTTCGTGTCGTTCGAGGGCCAGGTGCACGAGGTCGACTTCGGCGCCGCGCCGCCGCGCGTCGCGCCGCCCTGGTCGCTGCTCGACGACGCGGACCGCGCCCAGGGCTGGCGCCCGGGCGGACTCCAGTACGTGGCCCTGCACCGCGGCTCGGGGCGCCTCTACACCGTGCAGCACCGGGGCGGGCCGGGTTCGCACAAGGACGCCGGCCCCGAGATCTGGGTGCACGACGTGGCGACGCGGGAGCGGGTCGACCGCTTCGCGGTCCCCAACCTGACCGCCGGCTTCCTGGGGCCCCTGATGGGTCTGGAGCGCGACGGCTGGGGCGACTGGCTGCTGCGCGGGCTGCTCCCCGACGAGGGCGCGCACACCATCGCAGTGACCCAGGACGCGGAGCCGCTGCTGTTCGCGCGCAACGCGCAGCTCGGCGTGGTGGCGGTGCTCGATGCGCGCAGCGGCGAGCACCTGCGCGACCTCGAGGAGGCCGGGCTCGCCGGGCCGACCCTGCGCGTGCCGGGCGCAGGAGGAGACCGATGAGCGCGGCCGGTCCCCGCAGCCGCCTCGACGCCTGGCTCGAGCACTCGACGCGCCAGCTCGCGCGCCGTACGGGCCGCCGCACCTTCCTGGCGCGGCTCGGCGCGCTGCTGGTGGGCGCGGCGGCGGCGCCGCTGCTGCCCGTGACGCGCGCGACCGCGCAGCCGGCCCGCGCGCCGGCCGCTCCCGAGGGCATGGAGGGCCCGGCCGGCGATCCCGAGCACTGCGACTACTGGCGCCACTGCGCCATCGACGGCTTCGCCTGCGCCTGCTGCGGGGGCAGCGCGACCACCTGCCCGCCGGGCACCGAGATGGCGCCCGTCACCTGGATCGGCACCTGCCGCAACCCCGCCGATGGCAACGACTACATCATCTCCTACAACGACTGCTGCGGGAAGTCGATGTGCGGACGCTGCGCGTGCAACCGCAACGAGGGCGAGCGGCCCGAGTACCACTGGTACCGCAACAACGACATCAACTGGTGCGCGGGGGCCGAGACGCAGGTCTACAACTGCTCGGTCGCGATCGTGGTGGGCCGCGCCACCGAGCCGCAGCCGGAGCGATGAGGCGCGCGCCCGGCCTCGCGACGCTGGCCGCGGTGCTCCCGCTGCTGATGCACGCGGGCGCCGCCGCCTCCGAGACGGCGCCGCCCCCCGTCCGGCAGGACTACCTGCTGAGCTGCGCGGGCTGCCACGGCCTCGACGGCCGGGGGGCGCCGGGCGTGGTGCCGTCGCTTCACGACCTGGGGGAGCTGCTCGCCGTTCCGGGCGGCCGCGCCTACCTGGCGCGCGTGCCCGGCGTGGCGCAGGCGCCGCTCGACGATGCGCGCCTGGCGCGGCTGCTGGGCTGGGTGCTGGCGAGCTTCTCGGGCACCGCGCCCAACCCGCCCTACACGGCCGCCGAGGTCGCCGCGCTGCGGCGCGTCCCGCTGCGCGATCCGCGCACGGTGCGCGCGGCGCTGGTCGCGGCGGCTCAGCCCGGCGCGAGCCCGCCGCGGTCGACGCGCGCCGCCACCGGCAGCACCAGCACCAGCGCGGTGACACCGCAGGCGAGCACCAGCCAGCCCAGGGCCGGGAACGAGCCCCAGGTGAGCAGCAGCCCGGCGGCGAGCGGGCCCGACGCGATGCCGACCGAGCTGACGCCGGCGGCTGCCGCCGACCAGCGGCCGTGGGAGTCGAGCGCGGCCGCGAGGCCCAGCAGATAGGGCGTCACGAAGAAGAAGCCCACGCCCCACACCAGCAGCGCCGCCAGGTAGACCCCGGCGGCGGTGGCGTAGCCGAGCACGAAGGTGGCGATCGAGACCGCGGCGATCCCGGCCGCGAGGGGTGCGGTGCGCCCGATCCGCAGCCCGAGCCAGGTCGCCAGCGCGGCACCCGACAGGCCCGCGGCAGTGGTGGCGGCCAGCGCCGCGCCCACCGCGCCCGCGGTCAGGCCGACCGCGACGATGCCGATCCGCTCGGTGAACGCCCAGATCGCGCCCTCGCCGAGCGCGAGCAGCAGCAGACCGCCGAGCGCCGCGAAGGCGCGCCCGCGGTTGCTGGCCGACTCGGTCGGCACCCGCGCGCCGCCCGGGGCGTCCGGGAGGTTGAGCAGCAGCGGGAGGCAGGCGAGCGCGATCCCGGCCAGCACCACGAAGGCGCCGGAGTAGCCGAAGGCGCCGATCACGAAGGGCAGGCCCACCAGCAGGGCGGCGCCCGCGGTGCCGGCCAGCAGCGCGACGACCGCGAACAGGCGATCCGGCTCGCGCGACGACGCCGCGGCCGCGTTGCCGGCCGCCACGGCGGCGCCGGCGCCACAGCCCGCGAGCAGACGCGCGGCCAGCAGCAGCTCGAAGCTCGGCGCCAGCGCCGAGAGCACGTGACCCGTCGCTGCCAGCAGCGCGCCCAGCAGCGCGACACGACGGCGCGACAGGTGGCCCATGCGGGGCGCGATCAGCAGACTCACGCCCGCGAGTGCGCCGAGCTCGGTGGAGCCGAGCAGACCCGCCTGCGCCTCGATGAGACCCAGCCCGTCGATCACCGATCCGACCAGCAGCGGCATCGAGTTGCTGCCCGCGAAGCCGACGCCCTGGGCGGCCAGCACGCCCAGCACGAGCGGAGACATCACCCCGATCCGGCCTGCGGAACCCTGCGAGCGGCTCAAGCGGTGGGACCGGCTCGACCGGCCGGACTCGCGACGCCGCGGCGATCCGCGCGCGCATAGAGTCGCAGGCCGGCCGCGGCCAACACCGCGAGGGCCGGCGGGATCGAGAACGGATCGCCGAAGGCGCGCGGCCCGTAGCTCACCAGGAAGATCACCCAGAGCACCCAGATGCCGGTCCGGTGGAGCGCCTTCCAGCGCGCCCTTCCCAGTCGGCGGACCGCGGCGTCGGAGGAGGTCGCCGCCATCACGGCGGTGAAGACGTAGCCGACGCCGCCACCGATCAGGGTCGTCGCGCTCACGGCCGCGTCGAAGGCGTCGGGCCAGCCCTGCGCGAACACGGCGATCCCCGCGATGTGATAGGCCTGCGACACCGCGAACGACACGCCGACGTAACGGCGGTTGCGCAGCAGCCACTTCGACGCCGGGGAGCGCCAGGCGCTCTGCAGGCTCGACGCCGAGAAGGCCAGCAGGAACAGCAGCAGCGAGGTGCGCGCCGTGGCGCGGATGCCCAGCCGCACGCCCTCCTGGCCGGCGCCCTCGAAGGCCAGGATCGCGAGCTCCATGGCGCCCAGTGCGAGCGCCGCCCAGCCGACGAGTGCCCACCCCGCGCGCGATCCCGCTGCCATGGGCGCGCAGTATAGGGGCTCAGCCGCGCCCGAGCGCCGCGTTCGGATCGAAGGCCAGGTGCTCGGAGAGATCGCCCACCAGGTCGACGTGGATCCAGCGCTCGGCGAAGTACCAGCCCTGCGCGTCGCGCCGGAAGCGATCGGTGTAGCGGCCCGCGATGATCGGCTGGAGGGGGAGCCGGGGGGTGGCCTGGTACACCACGTAGTGCGAGCGCGCCTCGGCCCGGTCGCCGGCGACGTCGACCGCGATGTTGCTCACCAGGTGCTTGGTGCGGGCGGTCCCGTCGTCGTGGACGCGATTGGTGCGGGCGTAGAAGCGCTCCACCGCCTCGGCGCCGCGCAGCGGCTCCGGCATCGCGTCGGCGCGCAGCTCGCCGCGCGCGAACAGCTCGCCCAGCCCCGCGTAGTCGGCCCGGTCCACGCACTCGGCATAGCGGAACAGCAGCCGCTCGATCTCGCGCACCGGGTCGTCCACGGAGCCGAGTGTAGACCGCTTCGGAGGGTTGACCTGCGGCAACGCGTGCGACGGCGACTTCGGCCAGAACGACGCGGTCGGCATCTCGGACTTCAACCGGCTGCGCGAGCAGTTCGGCCGTGCGGACCGCCCGGCCCCTCCGGGCTATCTTATGTGGGCGCAATCCCGTGCCCCGAGGTGCCGTCGCCTTGAAGCAGCTCCACCGGGACGACCTGTTCGGATGGTCCGTCTTCGACGAGGCGCGCAACCTCGACTTCCACAGCGTGCTGTGGCGGCGCGACGAGGGCAACGTCGCGATCGACCCGCTGCCGCTCACGCCGCACGACGAGACGAGGCTGCGCGAGCTGGGTGGCGTCGCGGCGATCGTCGTCACCAACTCCGACCACGTGCGGGAGGCGGCGGCGCTCGCGACGCGCAGCGGCGCCGAGCTGCTGGGGCCGCGCGCCGAGGCCGACGCGTTTCCGATTGCCTGCAAGCGCTGGCTCGCGGACGGCGACGAGGTGGTGCCCGGACTGCGGGCGCTCGAGCTGCACGGCTCCAAGACGCCGGGCGAGCTGGCGCTGCTGCTCGAGGACACGACGCTGGTCACCGGTGACCTGATCCGGGCCCACCGCGGCGGAGCGCTGTGCCTGCTGCCCGACGCGAAGCTGCGCGACCGCGAGCGCGCACTCGCCTCGCTCGAGCGCCTGACTCGGCTCGGCGGGCTGCGGGCGCTGCTGCCCGGCGACGGCTGGCCGGTGTTCCGCGACGCGCGCCGGGTGCTGCGGGAGCTGCTCGCTCGCGAGCGCGGCGACCCGGCCCCGAGCTGGCGGCTCACGATCCTGCGCGTGTTCGTGACCGACTGGGAGCGCGCGCTGCGCTTCTACGCCGAGACGCTCGGCATCCCGCTCGCCGCCCGCAACGACGAGTGGCACTGGGCGGAGCTCGACACCGGGGAAGGCGTCATCGCCCTCGAGCGGATCGCGCCCGACGACCCCGAGGCGGCCGCGCTGGTCGGCCGCTTCGTCGGCGCCTCGCTCGCGGTGCCCGACGTCGAGGCCACCTGGCGCGAGCTGGTGGAGCGGGGCGTCGAGTTCCTCGAGCCCCCGCAGCGTCAGCCCTGGGGCGGCATCCTGGCCCACCTGCGCGACCCGGATGGGAACGTCCTCACCCTCCTCGGCCGAGCGGAGGTCTGAGCATGCCCGAAGGCGCGGCGATCCGGGGCGGCTGCCTGTGCGGAGGGGCGCGTTTCGAGATTCGCGGACAGCCGACGCCGATCCAGGTCTGCCACGCGCGGCGCTGCCGCAAGGCCACCGGCTCGGCCTTCGCACCCGAGATCGGCGTGCGCACCGAGGACTTCCGCTGGCTGCACGGACGCGAGCTGGTCGCCGTGTACGAGGCGCCCCTGCTGCGCGAGCCGCCGCGCTACCGGCGCGCCTTCTGCCGCGTATGCGGCTCGCCACTCCCGGTGGTGACGCCCGGAGCACCGTGGGTCGTCCTGCTCGCCGGCACGCTCGACGACGACCCGGGCACCCGCCCCTTCCGCCACGTCTTCACTGGCCAGGGCGCCCCCTGGCACGACATCCGCGACGAGCTCCCCGCCTTCGAGGAACACGTCCCGTCCGATCAGCGCCTGCCCGGGAAGTAGCCGCCCGGAGCGTCCCGCAACACGTCGAGATCCACCGAGTCTCCCGCCAGCTGCAGCACCTTGCTGGGCTGCGAAGCGGCCTGGCGGGCCGCCTCGAGCAACAGGGCTTCGACGGTGACGACGTGAGCCTTCGTTCGCCCCTCGAAGTCGTCGGAAGACCAGCTCGTCTCGGTCGTATAGGTGCCGATGCCCAGGCCGTTCGCGAAGCGGCCGAGGGTGTGGAGCCCCAGGACCCACTTCAGGAAGTCGGTACCGCCTCCCTCTGCAGAGAGCCCCGGAGTCCGCAGGGAGAAGCCCGCGAAGTGACTGCGAGCCAGCGGAAGC
>JASJBO010000405.1 GCA_030066475.1 Myxococcota bacterium | reverse complement strand
CCATCGACCAGAGCCTGCTCGAGGCCCAGTGTGCGCGCACGCTGGAGGCCACCGACTTTCCCCAGCTCGGGACCAAGTTCGCCGGCAAGGTGCGCGACAGCTACGTGCGCGACCAGCGGCGCACCATCATCGCCAGCGACCGGGTGAGCGCCTTCGACGTCGTGCTCGGCACCATCCCGTTCAAGGGCCAGGTGCTGAACCAGCTCGCGGCGTTCTGGTTCGAGCGCACCCGCGGCATCGCGCCCAACCACGTGATCGAGGTGCCCGACCCGAACGTCACGATCGGCGCCGAGTGCGAGCTGCTGCCGCTCGAGTTCGTGGTGCGCGGCTACCTGACCGGCGTCTCCAAGACGTCGATCTGGACCGCCTACGAGCGCGGCGAGCGCCTCTACTGCGGCCACCGCCTGCCCGAGGGCCTGCACAAGCACGAGCGGCTGCGCGAGCCGCTGCTCACGCCCACCACCAAGGCCGAGCAGGGCGCGCACGACGAGCTGATCTCGCGCGAGGGCGCGATCGAACAGGGCCTGATCACCGCGGAGCGCTACGACGAGGCCGCGGCGCTCGCGATGCGCCTGTTCGCCGAGGGTCAGCAGTGGGCCGAGAAGCAGGGCATGATCCTGGTCGACACCAAGTACGAGATGGGGCTCCACCCCGAGACCGGCGCCCTCACCGTGATCGACGAGGTCCACACGCCCGACTCGTCGCGCTACTGGTACCTCGACGGCTACGAGGCCGCGGTGTCCGCAGGTGCCGACCCGAAGGCGCTGGACAAGGAGTACGTGCGCCGCTGGCTGGCCGAGGAGCGCGGCTACCGGGGCGACGGCCCGCCGCCCGAGCTGCCCGACGCGGTGCGCTGCGAGGCGGCGCGCCGCTACATCGAGACCTACGAGCGCCTCACCGGGCTGGAGTTCGAGCCGAACGCCGAGCCGCCGCTCGAGCGCATCCGCCGCAACCTGCACCTGTCCTAGAGGAGGCTCCCGTGTTCGCGGTGCTCCAGTTCCCGGGCTCCAACGACGACCGCGACATGCACTTCGCGCTCAAGAGCGTGCTCGGACAGGACGCGCGCCTGGTCTGGCACAAGGACGCCGCGCTGCCGCCGGGCACGCGCGGCGTCCTGCTGCCGGGCGGCTTCTCCTACGGCGACTACCTGCGCTGCGGCGCGATGGCCCGCTTCTCGCCGATCCTGGCCGACGTGCGCCGCTTCGCCGAGGCCGGCGGGCCGGTGCTCGGCACCTGCAACGGCTTCCAGGTGCTGTGCGAGGCGGGCCTCCTGCCCGGCGCGCTGCTGCGCAACCGCGACCTGCACTTCGTGTGCGAGTGGGCGCACCTGCGGGTCGAGCGCGCCGCGAGTCCGTTCAGCTCGCGGGCGCGCGAGGGGCAGGTGCTGCGCATCCCGATCAAGCACGGCGAGGGCCGCTACTTCGCCCACGCCGACGAGCTCGAGCGGCTCGAGGCGAACGGCCAGGTGCTGCTGCGCTACTGCCAGCCCGACGGCCGGGTCGACGACGCGGCCAACCCGAACGGGTCGCTCGGCAACATCGCCGGCGTCGTCAACGAGCGCGGCAACGTGCTGGGCCTGATGCCGCACCCGGAGCACGCCGTCGAGGCGCTGATCGGTGGCACCGACGGCCTCGCCATCCTGGGCTCGGTGGTCGACGCGGCGGAGGCGGCGCGATGAGCCGGCCCGCCGAGCCGACCGTCGACCTGGCCCTGGCGCTCGAGCACGGGCTCACCGAGTCCGAGTGGCAGAACGTCCTCGAGATCCTCGGCCGCACGCCCACCTTCTCGGAGCTGGGAATCTTCTCGGTGATGTGGGCCGAGCACTGCTCCTACAAGTCGAGCCGCAAGCACCTCGCCACGCTGCCCACCCAGGCGGAGCACGTGCTGATCGGTCCCGGCGAGAACGCCGGCGCGGTCGCGATCGGCGACGGCCTGGCGGTGATCTTCAAGATCGAGAGCCACAACCACCCGTCGTTCATCGAGCCCAAGCAGGGCGCCGCCACCGGCGTGGGCGGCATCCTGCGCGACATCTTCACGATGGGCGCGCGTCCGGTGGCCTCGCTCGACTCGATCCGCTTCGGTCCGCTCTCGGATCCGAAGCACCGGCACCTGCTGGCCGGCGTGGTCGAGGGCATCGGGTTCTACGGCAACTGCGTGGGCGTGCCCACCGTCGGTGGCGAGACCACCTTCCACCCCTGCTACCGGGGCAACATCCTGGTGAACGCCTTCAACCTCGGTGTCGTCGAGGCCGATCGCATCTTCCTGGGGCAGGCCGCGGGCGTCGGCAACCCGGTGATCTACGTCGGCTCCAAGACCGGCCGCGACGGCATCCACGGCGCCAGCCTGCTGGCCTCGGCCGAGTTCGACGAGGGCAGCGAGGCGAAGCGGCCCACCGTGCAGGTGGGCGACCCCTTCACCGAGAAGTGCCTGATCGAGGCGTGCCTGGAGCTGATGCGCACCGACGCGATCGTCGGCATCCAGGACATGGGCGCCGCGGGGCTCACCTGCTCGTCGTTCGAGATGGCGAGCCGCGCGGGCACCGGCATCGAGATGGATCTCGACCGCGTGCCGCAGCGCGCGGCCAACCTGACGCCCTACGAGCTGCTGCTGTCCGAGAGCCAGGAGCGCATGCTGCTGGTGGCGCGCGAGGGCCAGGAGCAGCGCGTGCGCGACATCTTCGCGCGCTGGGACCTCGACGCGGTGGTGGTGGGGACGGTCACGGGCGACGGGCGCATGCGGGTGCGCTTCCACGGCGAGACCGTCGTCGACATCCCCGTGGACCCGGTGGCCGCCAACGCGCCGCTGCTCGACCGGCCCACGCGGGTGCCGGCCGACCTGGGCGAGCGCCAGAAGCTCGACCTGGCCTCGATCGAGCCCGAGTCGGAGCTCGAGGGCGCGCTCGAGGCGCTGCTCGACAGCCCCAACCTGGGCTCGAAGGCGTGGGTCTGGCGCCAGTACGACTCGCTGGTGCACGGCAACACCGTGATCGGGCCGGGCGGCGACGCGGCGCTGGTGCGGATCCGGCGCGAGGACGGCAGCGACACCGGCAAGGCGGTGGCGATGTCGGTCGACTGCAATCCGCGCTGGTGCTGGCTCGACCCGCGCGCCGGCACCCTGGCGGCGGTCGCCGAGTCGGCCCGCAACGTCGCCTGCACCGGGGCGCGCCCGCTGGCGCTCACCAACTGCCTGAACTTCGGCAACCCCGAGAAGCCCGAGATCATGTGGGAGTTCGTCGAGGCGATCGCCGGCCTGGGCGAGGCCTGCGAGGCGCTCGGCACGCCGGTGATCTCGGGCAACGTCTCGTTCTACAACGAGACGGCGGGCTCGCCGATCCATCCCACGCCCACGGTCGCGGTGGTCGGGCTGCTGGCCGACGTGACGCGCCACGCGGTGGCGCACTTCCCCGAGCCGGGTCTGGCGCTGGTCCTGCTGGGCGAGACGCGCGAGGAGCTGGGCGGCAGCGAGTGGCTGGCGCGGCGGCGCGGCCTCGAGGCGGGACTGCCCCCGGCCGTCGATCTCGCGCACGAGCGGCGCCTGCACGGCCTGCTGGCCGAGGCGGTGACGCGGGGACTCGCGACCACGGCCCACGACGTGGGTGCGGGCGGTCTCGCCGTAGCGCTGGCGGAAGCCACCTTCACCGGTCCGGCGGGACCGGGCGTGGGCGCCACCGTGCGCCTCGACGGCCCGCTGCGGGCCGACGCGCTGCTGTTCGGCGAGTCGACGGGCCGCGTGGTCGTGGCGAGCCCCGACCCCGAGGCGCTGCTGGCCGCCGCCGCCGAGGCGGGCGTCTCGGCGCGCCGGGTGGGCGAGACCGGCGGCGAGCGCCTGCGCATCGGCCCGGCGCAGGGCCCGTTCTGGATCGACGCGGAGGTGGAGCGGCTGGCGCGGATCCACGCGCGCGCGCTGCCGCGACGGCTGGAGGAGGCGGAGGCGTGAAGCAGCTCTACGACCCGGCCGTGCGCGCCGCGCTCGCCCGCGAGCGCGACGGCGACCGCTTCCACGACGAGTGCGGCATCTTCGCCGTGCACGGCCACCCCGAGGCCGCCCACCTCACCTACCTGGGTCTCTACGCGCTGCAGCACCGCGGCCAGGAGAGCTGCGGCATCGCCGCCTCGAGCGGGCGGGAGCACACCGTGCACCGCGCGATGGGATTGGTCGCGGACAACTTCTCCGAGAAGGTGCTGAAGCGACTGCCCGGCCGGCATGCCGTCGGCCACGTGCGCTACTCGACCGCGGGTGACAGCGTGCTGCGCAACGCGCAGCCCTTCTGCGCCACCACCGACGACGGTCCGGTGGCGCTCGCCCACAACGGCAACCTCGTCAACGCCGGCGCGATCCGCGCCGAGCTCGAGGGGCGCGGCTCGATCCTCACCTCCACCTCGGACAGCGAGGTGGTCGTCCACCTGCTGGCCCGCTCGCGCGAGCGCACGCCGGAGGACCGGCTGATCGACGCGCTCTCGCGCGTGAAGGGCGCCTACAGCCTGGCGATGCTCACGGGCGACGCGCTGATCGCCGCGCGCGACCCGTTCGGCTTTCGCCCGCTGGTGCTGGGCCGGCTCGACAACGCGTGGATCCTGGCCAGCGAGACCTGCGCGCTCGACCTGATCGGCGCCGAGTACGAGCGCGACGTCGAGCCCGGCGAGGTTGCCGTGATCCGGCGCGGCCGGCTGCGCACGCTGCGCCCCTTCCCGAAGGCACCGCGGCAGGCCTTCTGCATCTTCGAGCACATCTACTTCGCGCGGCCCGACTCGAGCCTGTCGGGGCACAACGTCTACCACTTCCGCAAGGAGCTGGGGCGGGTGCTGGCCCGCGAGCACCCGGTGCCGGCCGACATGGTGGTGCCGGTGCTCGACTCCGGCAACGCGGCGGCGCTCGGCTACGCCGAGGAGTCGGGGATCCCGTACGAGACCGCGCTGGTGCGCAACCAGTACGTCAAGCGCACCTTCATCGAGCCCTCGCAGTCGGTGCGCGACTTCCGGGTCAAGATCAAGCACAACGCCAGCCGCGGTCTCGTGGCCGGGAAGCGGGTGGTGCTGGTCGAGGACTCGATCGTGCGCGGCACCACGCTGCTGAAGCTGGTGGGCCTGATCCGCGCAGCCGGCGCGACCGCCGTGCACGTGCGGGTGTCGTCGCCGCCGAACACGGGGCCCTGCCACTATGGCATCGACACGCCCACGCGCGAGGAGCTGATCGCGCACCGCCACTCGACCGACGAGATCCGCAAGATCCTGGGGTGCGACACGCTCGGCTACCTGAGCCTCGACGGGCTGCGGCGGGCGGCGCAGCTGCTCAAGCACGGCATCTGCGACGCCTGCTTCTCCGACGCCTACCCGATCCCGGTGGACGGCGCGGACGACGCGCCGCAGCTCTCGCTGTTCCACACCGTCGAGGTCGACGCCGACGACGAGGACGCGCGCTCGAATGGCTGAGCGCCTGCGCGGCCAGCTCGACTGGTCCAGCCTGACCCGCGAGGTCGAGGCGGGGCGCATCGACACGGTGGTCACCGCGCTGCCCGACCTGTATGGGCGGCTGGTCGGCAAGCGCATCCACGCCCCGTTCTTCCTCGAGGAGATCGCCCACGGCGGCATGCACGTGTGTGACTACCTGCTGGCGTGCGACCTGGAGATGGACCCCACGCCCGGCTACGCCTTCACCAACTGGGAGAGCGGCTACGGCGACGTGCGGGCCGTCCCCGACCCGGCGACGCTGCGGGTGGCCGCCTGGCTGGACCACAGTGCGCTGGTGCTGTGCGACGCCGTCGACGAGGAGAGCGGCGCCCCGGTGCCGGTGGCTCCGCGCAGCATCCTGAGCCGCCAGGTCGAGCGCGCGCGCGAGCTCGGCTTCGTGCCCAAGATGGCCAGCGAGCTCGAGTTCTACCTGTTCCGCGATTCGTTCCGCGAGGCGCGCGCCAAGCGCTACCACGATCTCGCGACTACCGGCGAGTACATCGAGGACTACCACGTGCTCTCGAGCAGCTTCGCCGAGCCCGTCCTGGGCGGCATCCGCCGCCTGGTGGACGCGTCGGCCATCCCGGTGGAGTTCAGCAAGGGCGAGTGGGGCCCCGGCCAGCACGAGATCAACCTGCGCTACGCGCCGGCTCTCGAGATGGCCGACCGGCACGTCATCTACAAGACCGCGGCCAAGGAGATCGCGGCGGGCCACGGGGGCTCGCTCACCTTCATGGCCAAGTGGAGCCAGGAGCTGGCGGGTAGCAGCCTGCACGTGCACTCGAGCCTCTGGAGTCCCGATGACGCGCCCGCCTTCGCCGGCGAGGCGGCCCTGCCGGGCACCGCGCTCCGGGCCTCCGACACCTTTCGG
>JASJBO010000404.1 GCA_030066475.1 Myxococcota bacterium | reverse complement strand
GCGGCGCGCGCCGGTCGGGACACCAGCTACCTGGCCGTCATCGACGCGGCGGGCAACAGCGTGTCGATGACTCCGAGCGACTTCCCGCCGTCGCCGATGGTGCCGGGCACCGGCCTCACGCTCGGGATCCGCATGACCCAGTTCCGACTCGATCCAGCCAGCCCGACGGCGCTCGAGCCGGGCAAGCGCCCGCGCGTCACGCCCCATGCGCTGATGCTGCTGCGCGACGGACGGCACGTCATGAGTCTCGGGACGCCGGGCGCCGAGATGCAGACGCAGGCCAACGTTCAGGTGCTGCTCAACCACCTGGTGTTCGGCATGGACCTCCAGGACGCGATCGATGCGCCCCGCTTCCGTTGCCGCACCTGGCCCGATTCGTTCGCGCCGCACGAGGCCGAGCCCGGACTCGTCGAGCTCGAGACCACCCTGTACGACGCGATCGCCAACGATCTGGTCGAGCTGGGCTACGACGTCCGGCGCTGGCCGGACTGGGACAACCACTTCAGCGCGGTTGGCGTCGTGCGGCACGCAGGCGGCGCGTTGCTCGCGGGCTCGGACCCACGCGAGTCGACCACTGCGGCCGGGCGCTGAGCGCCCCTTGCCACCCGGGGAACGGACGGGAGGTCGGTGAGGATACGCGCAGCGCGCTCGAAGGCGCCGGAGAAGAAAGGAAGTGACTTGTCACTTTCTTTCTGTTCCCCTACCCTCCCGCCATGGCCAGCGCCGCCTCGGAGTTCGTCCCCCGCCCGCCGCAGCAGGCGCGCAGCCTGCGGACGCGGCGCGCCCTGCTGGACGCCACCCTGACCTGCCTTGCCGAGCGCGGCTTCGCCGGGACCACGACCCCCGACGTGTGCCGGGAGGCGAGCGTCTCCCAAGGGGCGCTCTTCAAGCACTTCGGCAGCAAGAAGGCGCTCTTCGCCGCCGCCGCCGAGCACCTGTTCCTGGAGCTGGTCGAGGACTACCGCGCGGCGTTCGACGCGATGGCGGACTCCGAGGACCGGATCGCCGCGGCGGTGCGCCTGCTCTGGAAGACCTTCACGGTGCCGCGCCTCCAGGTGGCCTTCGAGCTGTACGTGGCGGCCCGCACCGACGCCGAGCTGCGCGAGGCGCTCGAGCCCGTGCTGCGCGCCCACCGCAGCAACATCCGGGCGCAGGCGGCCGCGCTGTTCCCCGAGGCCGCCGCGTCGCACGCCGACTTCGGCGGCGTCGTCGACCTGATCCTCGACGCCATGCAGGGCGCCGCGCTGGGACGCATGGTGCTCGCCGACGACGCCGTGGTCGACTGCGAGCTCGGGCGCCTGGAGGCCCTGGCCCGCCGCGAGCTCGGCGCCGGGCGCTGAGGGGGGAGCCATGTCCACCATCGTCTACGTCGCCGTGCCGCTCTTCCTGCTCCTGATGGGCGTCGAGATCTGGCGCGCGGCGCGCGTTCGCGGTCGCATCCGCGGCTACGAGTGGCGCGACAGCCTGGCGAGCCTCTCGATGGGCGTGGGCAACGTGATCATCTCGCTCGGCACGAAGGTCGTCACCCTGGCGCTCTACACGGCGCTCTACCAGTTCCGGCTCTTCGACATCGGCTACGTCTGGTGGGCCTGGCCGCTGGCGATCCTGGGTGACGACTTCTGCTACTACTGGTTCCACCGCGCCTCGCACGAGGTGCGCTTCCTGTGGGCGGCGCACGAGAACCACCACTCGAGCCGGCACTACAACCTCTCCACGGCGCTGCGCCAGTCCTGGACCACGCCGTTCACCGGGCCGCTGTTCTGGGCCCCGCTCGCGCTGCTGGGCGTGGAGCCGCTGATGATCCTGACGGCCCAGGGCATCAGCCTCGTCTACCAGTTCTGGATCCACACCGAGCTGATCGACCGCCTCGGCCCCTTCGAGGCGATCTTCAACACGCCCTCGCACCACCGGGTCCACCACGGGCGCAACGTGCGCTACCTCGACCGCAACCACGGCGGCATCCTGATCGTCTGGGACCGCCTGTTCGGGACGTTCGAGCCGGAGAGCGAGCCGGTCGACTTCGGGCTCACCAAGAACATCCACACCTTCAACCCGCTGCGGATCGCGACGCACGAGTGGATCGCCATGTTCCGCGACGCCCGGCGGGCCGAGAGCCTCGGCGACGCCGTGCGCACCCTGCTCAAGCCCCCGGGCTGGAGCGCGGACGGCTCCACCCTCACGGCGACTCAGCTCCAGCGCCAGCCCGCCGCCTGAGGAGCGCCTGCCAAGGCGCCGAGATACCGGCGACTGTCTCTCGGATCCCGAGGACTGCTTCGCCGACTTCGGCAACGCCACGGTCACGGCGACTGGCGTGGTGGTGTTCCAGGCCACGCTGGCGAGCGGCACGAACGGGATCTTCGCCGGCAACGGCACCCTGCTCTTCCCGCGCGTCACGACCGAGGACGGCTTCGCGGAGTTCGACCCGACGCCCGTCGGCGACGAGGCCGTCGTGGTGTTCGCGGCAGGCACCGAGCCCGGCGAGCGGGACCTGTGGCAGCAGAACGACGTGATCTCGCCGCCGTTCCGGCTGGTGGACGTCGACGACGCCGCCAGCCCGGTGCTGAACCGCTTCAGCACCATCGCCTACCGGACCACCTTCCCGTTCCCGACGGTCGAGTGGCTGGCCCCCGGCCGGGGGGCCGGCACGCTGGCCAGCGCGACGCTGCTGCTGGGGCAGCTGACGCCGCCCGCGATCAACGACCTGGGCGACGTGGCGCTGGTGGGCGGGCGCCTGGGGCTCTTCTCGCGCGAGAGCTGGGTCTCTCGCATCGCGCCGACCTCGGGCATCCACACCGAGATCGCGCGCGGCAGCTCCGTCTTCGGCGTCGGGCTGGCCCTCTCGAACATCCAGCCCTCGGTCAACGACGCCGGCACCGTCGCCTTCGTCGGCGTGCCCGATCGCGGCGAGCTGACGGTGTTCACGGGCGATGGCGACGGCATCACGCCCTTCGTCGACGTCTCGGGTCCGTACGACGACTTCTCGGCGGTCGGCTTGACCGACTCGGGCTTCCTGGTGTTCCAGGCCGCGCTCGACGTGATCGGCGAGGGCATCTACGCGGGCCCCGAGCGCCTCGCCGACAAGGTGATCGAGATCGCGGACAGCCCGGCCCCGCTGGCTGCGCCCGTGCTGCTGCTGCGCTTCGTCGAGCCCGGGCTGAACGACGCCGGCCAGATCGCCTTCCGCGCCGAGCTCCAGGACGGCACGCTCGGCGTCCACCGGGCCGACCCGGTGTTCGAGCCGCCGACGCTCGAGCTTCCCGTGCTGATCACGCTCGTGCAGCCCGGGGATCCGCTCATCCTGAGCGTCCTGGCCTCGTCGAGTCCCAACGATCCGCTGGTCCGCTTCACCTGGGACCTCGATGGCGACGGCCAGCCCGACTGGGAGAGCCAGACGGACAAGACCGAGGTGCCGGCCGCGGTCTACCTGCAGCGCCTACGGCCCGGCGCGAACCGCTACCGGGCGCGCGCCGTGACCCGGTCCGGCTCCTACGCGACCGCCTCCGCCACGATCGCCCTGCCCACCGCTTGCAGCAACGGAGTGGACGACGACCAGGACCAGCGCGTGGACTTCCCGGCCGACGACGGCTGCCGCAGCCCCTTCGATCCCTCCGAGGCCGCGGACTGCGCCGACGGCCTCGACAACGACGGCGACGGAGCCATCGACTTCCCGAAGGACCCCGGCTGCGCCGACGCGGCGGCTGCCCGCGAGGACCCCGAGTGCGACGACGGCTTCGACAACGACGGGGACCTGGTCGCGGACGCGGACGACGCCGACTGCCAGGCGGGCTCGGATCCGACCGAGGGCCGGGACGGGGATCTGGACGGTCTGCCGGATCGGCGCGACAACTGCGTGGAGGTCGCGAACCCGGAGCAGCGCGACACCGACCGGGACGGCTTCGGAAACGCCTGTGATCCCGACTACAACGGCGACGGCGCGGTGGGCATCCCCGACTTCAACCGCTTCCGCGCCCAGTTCGGCCGAGATGTCCAGCACCCCGACTTCGACCCGGCCTTCGACCACAACGGCGACGGCGCCGTCGGCATCCCCGACTTCAACGCGTTCCGGAGCCACTTCGGGAAGGCGCCGGGGCCGTCGGGACTCCCGTGTGCGGGCAGCGTCCCCTGCCCCTAGCTCCCCGCCGCGCGTTCCCCGGCGCGCTCAGACGCCGAGCGACAGCCGCAGCTCGGTCAGCCCGCGCAGCGTCGTGTTCGCGCGCCAGCGCGGCTCCGCGGCCAGCTCCATGCCCGGGAAGCGGCGCACCAGGCTGCCCAGCGCGACCTGCCCCTCCAGGCGCACGAGCGACGCGCCCAGGCAGTGGTGGATGCCGCCGCCGAACGAGACGTGCTCGTTGGCGCCGCGCCGCGCCACGTCGACGCTGTCGGCGTCCGGACCCCAGCGCTCGGGGTCGCGGTTGGCCGCGCCGAGGCTGGCGAAGATCACGCTGCCGGGAGGGATGCGCACGCCCTGGATCTCGAGCTCGTCGCGCGTGATGCGGCGCGTGAACTGCGCGGGGCTGTCGTAGCGCAGCAGCTCCTCGACCGCGTTGGCGTCGAGCGCGGGGTCGAGCCGCAGCCGCTCGAGCTGGTCGCGCTGGCGCAGCAGCGCGAGCGTCCCGTTGCCGATCAGGTTGACCGTGGTCTCGTGGCCCGCGATGTAGAGCCCCACGAGCTGGTCGACCAGCTCCTCCTCGCTCAGCTCGTCGCCCGCGTCGGCGATGCGGGTCAACAGCGAGAGCAGGTCGTCCGCCGGCGCGCGCCGCTTCGCGGCGATCACCTCGACCATGTAGGCGGTCATGGCGTCCGAGGCCGCGATCGACGCCTCCATCTCCGCCTCGCTGATGGAGGGGTCGATGCCCTTGGTGATGTCCTGCGACCAGCTCCGGATCTGCGCGTCGTCGCCGCGCGGCATGCCGAGCATCTCGGAGATCACCATCAGCGGCAGCGGGAACGCGAAGTCGGCGATCAGGTCGGTCTCGCCCTTGGCGGCCAGGCGGTCGAGCGACGCGTCGACGAGCCCCTGCAGGCGGGGCCGGAGCCTTCGAACCGACTTGGGCGTGAACTGCTGGTAGATCTGGCGCCGCAGGCGCGTGTGGTCGGGCGGGTCGCGCCGGAACATCATCTTCGTCTGCCGGCCCGCCATGCGCGCCAGGCGCTCGCGCTCCTGGTCGACGTAGGCGCTCGGGGCCGCGTGCTGGAGCTCGACGCTGAGCTCGCGGTTGCGCCCGAAGGCGAGGACGTCGCCGTAGCGCGAGATCAGCCAGGTGCCCTGCGCCTCGTCGTAGCGGGCGGGCTCGTACTCGCGCAGGGCCGCGTACTGCGGGTACGGGTTCTCGAAGAAGCCGGGCGCCGTCGGATCGAGTCCGATGCGCAGCGGGCGTTCGGCGCCCGGCGTGTCCGCGGCGACGGCCTCGGTGGAGACCCGCACGGTCGTCTCGTCGCGCAGCGACGCGAGCCGCGCGACGGTCTCGTTGCTGGCCGCCAGGCGCCGGCTCACCTGGCGCAGCAGCGCCCGCGTCACCGAGGGCGTCTCGTCGAGGAGCCGATCGAAGCCGCCGGCGTCGATGACCTGCACGGTCACCGGCGTGCGCGCGACCACCGTGGCCGTGCGCGGCCCCTGGTCGAGCAGGCCCATCTCGCCGACGCTCTCGCCCTCTCCGACGCTGCTCAGGAAGCGTCCGGCGACGGTGACCTCGGCCTCGCCGTCGACGATCACGTAGCAGTCGCGGGCCGGGTCGCCCTCCGCGAAGAGGCGCTCTCCCGGTGCGAACCGCGCCTCCCGGCTCGCCAGACCGGCGACGCGGTCGAGATCGCCGTGGCTGCACTCGCGGAACAGCTCGAGCTCGCGCAGTCGTTCGCGGGTCTCTTCGACGGTGAGCGGCATGGCGACCTCCTCGGACGGCCCCCCGGCGCGACCCCGACGGAGTCGGCGCTCACGACCAGGGATGGATGCGGACCGGAAGCTCCGTGTAGCCCTTGACGAAGTTGGAGCGCACGCGCACGGGCGGACCCACCACCTCGACCTCGCGGTAGCGCCGCAGCACCTCCTCCCAGAGCACGCGGAGCTGCATCTCGGCCAGGCGGCTGCCCATGCAGAAGTGGACGCCCCAGCCGAAGGACAGGTGCTTGCGCGCGTTCGGGCGGTCGATCCAGAACTCGTCGGCCCGCTCGATCGCCTCCTCGTCGCGGTTGCCCGAGACGTACCACATGACGACCTTGTCGCCCTTGCGGATCTGCTTGCCCCGCAGCTCGGTGTCGCGCGTCGCGGTGCGGCGCATGTGCGCCAGCGGCGTCTGCCAGCGGATGATCTCGCTCACCATGTTCGGGATCAGGCCCGG
>JASJBO010000403.1 GCA_030066475.1 Myxococcota bacterium | reverse complement strand
AGCGGCGCGCGCAGCGAGCCGTAGGCGAGCGAAGTCCACCTTATGGCCGCATGAACTCGAAGTCGGTGTCGGGGTCGAGGTTGTCGGCGACGAACTTGAGCTCGCTCGAGATGTCGTCGAGTGAGCGGTCGCGCTTCCAGATCTCGACGACCTCCTGGAGCAGCAGACGCGCCGCCACGTCGGCCGGCACTCCCGCGGTTGCCGCCGCCTCGATCAACGCTTCGACGTGACGCTGCACCAGCTCGCGATCCGTGCCCATTCCGACCTCCCGACGGCCTCCCGTCCTGGCATCTTGCGACGCCGCTCCGGCGCCGGCAAGGGCGTCACCCCGGTCCCCTCTGGTACCGTCGGGCCCGTGCCCACGAGCGATCCGACCGGCTCCTGCTTCTGCGGCGCGGTGCGCTTCCGCGCCGGGCTGCCCAGCCTGTTCTGCGCGCACTGTCACTGCTCGATGTGCCGACGCAGCCACGGAGCGGGCTTCGTCACGTGGTTCGCGGTGCCGCGCGAACGCCTCGCCTTCGACGCGGGCGAGGACGCACTCGTGCGCTTCCGCTCCTCCGAGCACGGCACCCGCTCGTTCTGCGGGCGCTGCGGAAGCACGCTGTTCTGCGAGTCGACGCACCACCCCGAGCGGGTCGACGTCGTGCTGGCGAACATGGACGCTCCGATCGACCGCGCGCCCCAGCTCCACGCCTGGTTCGACCACCGCGCCGCCTGGGTGCACGTCGACGACGGGCTGCCCCGCCTCGGCGGCGAGACCGGGATGGAGCCGATCGAGCCGCCCGGCGGGCGCTGAGCTACTCGCGCTCGGTCTCCGGCGGCTGGCGCCGCGGCCGTCTGCGCACGTGGTCGAGGTACGCGGCGATCGTGGCGCGCACGTCGACGTCGTCGACCTCCAGGTCGAAGGCGACCGCGCCGGGTGGGAACCCGACGCGGTAGGCGCGCCCGTCTGCGCTTCGCTCGAGCTGGCCGTGGTCGACCAGCAGACGGCGCAGGGTCACGTGGTCCGTGTCGATCGCCGGGGCGACGTCGCGGCACCAGTCGCGCAGCCGCTCGTTGATCTCGAGCTCGCTGTAGGTGCGGCTGCTCTCGAGCAGCATCACGATGCTCTTCATCAGGATCTGGCGGTCGCGCGTGCGGCGCGGGAAGCGGCGCGGGCCGCGGTCGGCGCCGAGCAGGCACAGGCGCTCGACGAACTCGTCGACCTCGATCATCGCGACTCTCCCGGCCGCGCGATGGTTTCGCAGCCAGCTGGTCGCGGCAAGTCCCGTCGGTCTCACACCGCGAGAGGCCCGACCGCTCCGCGTGTGAGATCATGCCCGCATGGACGTACTCGGCATCGACCATGTCGACCTCAGCGTCGACGACCTCGAGCGCTCGATCGCCTTCTACGAGCTGGTGCTCGGGAGCCTGGGCTTCTCGCGCATCGAGCACCCATCCTACGTGGCCTGGTCGAACGGGCGCATGAACGTGGGGCTGCGGCAGGCCGCGCACCACGGCGCGCCGGTCGACCGCACCCGCACGGGCCTGCACCACCTCGCGCTCCGCGTCCGCTCGCGCGCGGACGTCGACGAGCTGCACGCCTTGCTCCGCGAGCGCGGGGCGACGGTTCTCGACGCGCCCGCCGAGTACCCCGAGTACGGCCCCGCCTACTACGCGGTCTTCTTCGCCGACCCCGACGGCATCAAGCTCGAGGTCGTCCACTTTCCCTGGGGCTACTGGCGGCGCGTCCAGCGCGACGGTCGCGACGAGCGGCCCCGCTACCTGCCCCGCGACGAGCGGGCGGCGTCCCGATGAGGCGGACGCTCGTCTGCCTCGTGATCGGCATCGCCATCGGCCAGCTCGACCCGATCGGGCGCCTCGCCTGGCTCGGCATCGAGTCGCGCCTGCCCGAGACGAAGCGCCAGTCGCTGGCCGCTCCCAGCCCCTTCGAGGAGATGCCGCCTTCGCGCTGGGTGGCGGAGTCGGAGCACGCCTTCGTCATCGACGACCGGTACGCGCCCACGGCGCCGGTCCACATGCTGGTCGTCCCCAAGCGCCGCTACACCTCCGTGCTGGAGGCGCCGCCGGAGCTGCTGGGCGAGATGCTCGAGCTGGCGCGGCGCGCCGCGCGCGAGCGCGGCATCGCCGAATCGGGCTTCCGGATCGTGATCAACACCAACCCCGAGGGCGGTCAGACCGTCTACCACCTGCACGTGCACGTGAAGGGCGGACGACAGCTGCGCGAGCCGTTGCTCCCGCTGCTCTGGTCGCGCATCCGGCACTCGTAGGCGAGGCGTGCTCCGCGGGGATCGCCGCCGTGATACCCTCGCACGGATGAGCGGAGCGAAGGGCACCCGGCGCGCGCGCGGCGTTCGGCGCGTGGCCGTCGACGCGGCCCGATGAGCGCTCCGGAGCTCGCCGTGGCCCAGGTGGACCTCGCGAGCGCGGAGCATGCGCAGGCCGTGCTGGAGCTGCTCGACCAGTACGCGCGCGATCCGATGGGAGCAGGCGCGCCACTCTCCGAGCGCGTGCGTCGCGAGCTGCTGCCCGCGTTGCGCGAGCACCCGACCACGCTGGTGCTGGTGGCGTGGCTCGACGACGAGCCCATCGGGCTCGCCGTGTGCTTCCGGGGCTTCAGCAGCTTCGCGGCGCGGCCGCTGCTCAACCTGCACGACTTCTTCGTGGTGCCGGCGGCGCGGCGCCGCGGCGTCGCGCGGCGCCTGCTCGAGCAGGTGGAGCAGGTGGCGCGGCGCATCGGCTGCAGCGCGATCACGCTCGAGGTGCGCGCCGACAACGGGCCGGCTCAGCGTCTGTACCGCTCCGTCGGCTTCGCGGGCGGGAGCTTCGGCCCGGAAAGCCGGCACTTCGCCTTCTGGCGCAAGGACCTCGCGCCGTAGCGCCCAAGAACGCAGCCCATGATCCCGCCGTCTCCGCCCGACGGGTATCATGGGCGCGAAGCCCGAACCCGCGCAGGCGGAGGCCCCATGTCCGACGAAGCCGGCAGCAAGTTCGACCAGTACTTCGGTCTGGCGAAGTTCCTCATCGGGACCGTCGGTCTCGGCCTGGTGACCCTGCAGGTCAACAGTCGGATCCAGCAGCGCGAGGTCGACATCAAGGAGATCGCCCTCTCCCAGGAGAATCTCTCGCGCTACATCGAGCTGGCCATCGACAAGGATCTCTCCAAGCGGCGCGACTTCGCCCAGTACTTCGCGCATCTCTCCCTCTCGCAGGGCGCGCGGGACAAGTGGAAGGCGTACGTGGCCTTCGTGGACCAGGAGATCGAGCGGAACAAGCAGAGCCAGGAGCAGGCGAGCCAGGGCGTCGACGACATCCGGAGCGAGATCGCCAGGAAGGCCCGGCAGCTCGAGAGCGAGAAGGACGCCAGCCAGCGCGAGGAGCTGACGGCGGAGCTGGCCCGGCTGCGGGACCAGTTGAACGTCGAGAAGCTCAGGATCGCCCAGCTTCGCGAGGAGCTCAGCGGCTCTTCGAGGGACGTCCAGGCGAGTGAGAGCCTGCGGGCGCTCGTGCTGGGCATGGACAGTCCGCGCAAGCAGGAGCGACTGAACGCCACCCGGCAGCTCGTCGACCAGTACCCGGGCAGTCCCAGTGCGGTCGAGGAGGCACTCCGCCTGCTGAGCGAGCCCTATCTGAACGAGCTGAGCGCCAACGGACGCGTGAACGTGCTCGTGTATCTCGTCGCCACGGAGGCCGCCGCCTGGACCCCGCGCCTGCTGAGGCGCTGGGACGCAGCGCTCGAGACCATGAAGCAGCGAGACGAGGCGAAGATCGCGGCGCTGGGTCCGCTCACGCGCGAGCGTCTCGAGAAGGCCGCCAGGCACATCGACGGCTTCCGGCCGGTCTTGGAGCAGGGCGCGTAGACGCCCGCTGCGTGGGGCCGGCTACGCCGGGGAGTCGACCTCTTCACCCTACCTACCGACCTAGGTACGGAGCGGCAGCTCCCACCGCAGGTCGGCCACGGAAGACCCAGCGCCTGCGTTCCGTTCATCCGCTCTTCGAGCCACGCCGCCGCGGGTGCGGATACTCGCGAATTCCCGCATAGAGCAGCAGCAGGCTCTCGACATCCTCGTCCAAGGTCAGGGTGTGGCGGCCCATCCGTAGCTCCCGAACTCTGTTGATGTCTTCAACATGAGATCATGATGTCATGATGTCAAACTCGGCTCTGCCGCCCCGGCCCAGCAGGCCTTCGGCCACGCGCCGCACGCGCGCGGTGTGCGAGCCCTCCCAGTAGATCCGTCCGCAGCGGGGACAGCCGCGGAAGGACTCCTGCTGCGCAAAGACGCGGTCGGGCACGCGACCGCGGACGGACTCCGGCGCGACCTCGGCCAGCGGCTCGTTGCAGGCGCTGCAGCGGCTGAACAGACGCACCGAGTCGGCCAGATCGAGGCGCCCCAGCAGCTCGCGGAGCTGTTCGCCGGTCCGCTCGGCGCGCAGCGTCTGGATGCCGGACACGCGCCACTCGTCCGCGAGGGCCCGGTCGCGCGTCAGGATCACGCGCTGCTCCTCGACGCCGCGCCGCACCAGGTCGCGATCGGAGACGTCGGGCTCCCAGGCGCAGTCGAAGCCCAGCAGCCGCAGCCAGCGAGCCAGGCGGCCGAGCATGGCGTCGGCCACGAAGCGCGTCTCGCCCGGAGCGCCCAGCGAGCGTTCGCGTCGCTCGGCGCCGACGCGGCGGCCGCACGCGCACCACAGCGTGCGCCCGAACTCGAAGAGCGTGACGTCGTACTCGCGGCCGCAGCCGGAGCAGGGGACGGCCATGTCGCGCGCTCCCCCCGCGCTCGGGTGGCTGCTTCATCCGACCGCGCCGCCCTCGCGCAACGATCGGATCTCTTCGTCTGCGAAGCCGGCCTCGCGCAGCAGCTCGTCGGTGTGCTGGCCCAAGCGCGGCGGATGGTGCCGCAGGCCGAGCGCCGTGTCGCGGAAGCGCACGGGGTTGCGGAGCTGCCGCATGCGGCCGGCCTGGATCTGCCTACAGAGCGGGCCGGACACGACGTTCGAGAAGTCCACCACGCGGAAGCCCACCAGCGGGCCGCGCGCTCCACCACCGATCTCGACGTCCATGGGTGCCTCCCGGGTCTGCTCCCCCGCTCCGCATTGTCCGCCGCCCGACGGGGACCGGTCAAGCTCGCGACGGCACAGGCGGCTGGCCACCTGCTAGCATCCTGTAGGCTGGCTGGAGCGCCAGATGGCGCCCATGGGATTCTGGTACTCGTACCACGAGGACGTGGTGATCCTCCGCTTCTCCGGCGAGATCCCGTACGAGGAGGAGGTGCGCGCGCTGCTCGGCATGCTCGCGGATCCCCGCCTGCTTCCCGACTCGCGCATCCTGGTCGATCGGACCCGCGCGCGGATGAAGGCGGAGCCCGAGAACGTGCCCGAGCAGATCGAGCTGGTGCGGAAGCACCAGGCCCGCCTGGGGCGGCCACGCGTCGCACAGGTCGTCTCGTGCGACGTCGACTTTGGCATGCTGCGCATGCTGGAGCTCCAGTCCGACAGCCGTCTGGACCACGAGTTCGCCGTGTTCCGGGACCTCCCCGCCGCCTGCGCGTGGCTGGGCATCGACCCGTCGCTGGCCGCCGGCGACTGAGACCGCGCCGTGCTCCGTCCCGCAATCGCGTCGCTGGTGACGCTGGCAGTGCTCGCGGCGGCGCTGTTCGGATCCGCGGGTCACTGGACGTGGCCCGCGGGATGGGTGGTGCTGGGGCTGTTCGCCGGCTCGATGGTGGCGGCATTCGCCGTGCTGCCGCCGGCCCTGCTCCAGGCCCGCTCGCGCGCAGGCGCAGGCGTCGAGCGCTGGGACCTCGTCCTCGCGAGCCTGGGCGGGTTCTTCCTGTACCCCGCCACGCTGGCCGTCGCCGGCCTCGACGCCGGCCGGCTCTCGTGGTCGCCGCCCCTGCCCGCGGCCCTGCGCGGGCTCGGCGCCGTCCTGTTCGTCGCCGGCTACGGCTTTGCGCTCCAGGCGATGCGCGCCAACCCCTTCTTCGAGACCTTCGTCCGCGTGCAGACCGACCGCGGGCACCGCGTCGTCAGCTCCGGCCCCTACGCCTGGGTGCGTCACCCCGGCTACGCCGGCGCGGCGGTCGCGCACCTGGGGCTGCCGCTCGTGGCGGGATCGCTGGCCGCCCTGGTGCCCGCTGCGATCGGCGTGGCGCTGTTCGCCCACCGGGCGCAGCGGGAAGACGAGACGCTCGCCCGGAGCCTGCCCGGCTACGCCGACTACCGCAAGCGTGTGCGCTGGCGCCTGGTGCCGGGCGTCTGGTAGCGCGACTCCCGGGGCGCTGCGCTGCAAGCAGCCCGTTGAAGAACCCTCCCGTCGCCTGGCACGCGCCTTCGGCCCGAGCTCTGCGTTGCGAAACCTCGCCGT
>JASJBO010000057.1 GCA_030066475.1 Myxococcota bacterium | reverse complement strand
TTCGCCTCGCTGCGCGCGCCTTCGGCGCTTGCGCGGGCGACCTTGGCGGTTTCGGGCCGAGCTGGCAGGCCGGCGAGGCGGCCTCACGACCGGAGCTCCCGTAGCCATCTCCGCCAAGATCGAAGGGGGAAGCCGCAAGCGGAGGCGAAGCCGGAGCGCGCAGCGAGCCGCAGGCGAGCGGAGTCCACCAAGACGCGCCCGCCCCAGCACCGAGACGGCCCGCAGGGCGAAGCCGAAGCGCGCAGCGAGCCGCAGGCGAGCGAAGTCCCTAAGACCTGCCCAGGTCGCGCGAGCGCTGGGTGGCGGCGGCGACGGCCTCGTGGATCGCCGCGCGGAAGCCGCCGGCCTCGAGGCGCTCGAGACCGGCGATCGTGGTGCCGCCTGGCGAGGTGACCCGGTCTTTGAGCTGTCCGGGGTGAAGTCCGCTCTCCAGCGCGAGTTTTGCCGCCCCGAACACGGTCTGGAAGGCGAGCTGGTAGGCCGCGTCGCGGGGCAGGCCGGCGCGCACCCCGGCGTCGCCGAGCGCCTCGAGGAGCACGAAGACGTAGGCCGGGCCGCTGCCCGAGAGCCCCGTGACGGCGTCCAGCAGACCCTCGTGGGGCGCCTCCCAGGCGCTGCCCACGCACTCGAACAGGGCCTGGGCCAGGGCGCGGTCGGCCGGGCGGGCGCAGTCGTTGGCCGCATAGGCCGTCGCTCCGGCGCCGACCAGCGCAGGCGTGTTCGGCATGGCGCGCACGATCCGCGCATCTGCGGGCAGCGCCGACGCCAGCGCGGCGAGCGGCACGCCGGCGGCGATCGAGATCCAGAGCGGCTCGGCCAGCGCTGCCCCAGCGCTGGGCTGGAGCTCGCCGAGCACCGTCGCCACGACGCCCGGCTTCACGGCCAGCACCACCACATCGCTCTGGCGCACCACGGCCGCGTTGTCCTCGTCGACCGCGATCCTCAGCGCCTTCGCCACGTGCTCGCGCCGCGCGGCGTCTGGATCGGCGGCACGCAGCCGCGCGCGCTCGACCCCGCCTGCGGCCAGGCCGCCCAGCAGCGCCTCGGCCATGGCGCCGGCGCCCAGGAATCCGATGCGCTGCGCTTCCAGCCCCGACTCCATGCTCACGTCTCCCGCGGACCGAAGATCGCCGTCCCGATCCGCACCATCGTGGCGCCTTCCTCGATCGCCACCTCGAAGTCGCCCGACATCCCCATCGAGAGGTCGGCCAGCGGCTCCCCGCCCGGAAGCTGGCGCAGACGGTCGCGCAGCGCGCGCAGCGCCGCGAACACCGGGCGGGCGGCCTCGGGGTCGGGGCTCGGCGCCGGCATCGTCATCAATCCGCATGGCCGCAGCTCCGCGTGGGCCGCCACTGCCTGCAGCAGGGCCGCTGCCCCCTCCGGCTCGACGCCTCCCTTCTGGGGCTCGGCCGAGAGGTTGACCTGGAGCAGGACGGACACCGGGCGCTCCCGGCGCGCGGCTCGCGACGCCAGCGCCGCAGCCAGGCGCGGGCTGTCCACGGTGTGGATGCAGTCGAACCAGGCCACCGCGTCGCGCGCCTTGTTGCGCTGCAGCCGGCCGATCAGATGCCACCGCGGCGGATCCGCCTCGGGGCCGAGAATCTCCATCACTTTCGGGATCTTGGAGGCCGCTTCCTGAACGTAGTTCTCAGCCAGGTCGCGGAGCCCGGCCCGCACCGCGGCGGCCAGCAGCTCGGGCGGCTGCCGCTTGGCGGCGCCCACCAGCCGGACGCTGCCCGGGTCGCGTCCGGCCCGGGTCGCGGCCCTGGCCACGCGCTCGCGCACGGCCGCGAGGTTTCCGAGCAGTGCTGCCTCGCGGCTCACGGCCGCGGCACCCCCGGCAGGCCCGCGCGCTGCAGCAGCCGGAGCGTCTCGGCCAGCGGCAGGCCGATCACGTTGCTCTCGCTGCCCTCGATACGTTCGATCAGGCGTCGCCCCTCGCCCTGCGCCGCGTAGCCGCCCGCCTTGTCGAGCGACTCACCGCTAGCCACGTAGCGGCGCAGCTCCTCGCGATCGGCGCGGCGCATCGCGACGCGGCTCTCGACCAGGCAGCTGTTCAGCTCGCGGCTCGTGCTGTGCACGACCGCGACGGCCGTCAGCACGCGATGGGTGCGCCCGACCAGGCGCGACAGCAGCCGGACGGCGTGGTCGGCGTCGTCGGGCTTGCCGAGCACGTCGTCGTCCACGACCACGATCGTGTCCGCGCCGAGGACCAGGCGGGCGGGGTGCGCGCCGACGCGGGCCGCCACGGCCAGCGCCTTCTCGCGCGCCAGCCGGGCCGCCAGCTCCGCCGGCCGCTCACCGGGCCGCGACGTCTCGTCGATGTCGGCCGGGAGCGGCTCGAACGCGATCCCCGCCCGCGCCAGCAGCTCGCGCCGCCGCGGCGACCCGCTCCCCAGCACCAGCGGCAGCTCGACCGACATGGCCGCGAAGTGTCGGCGACGCCCTCGCCCCGTCAAGCTGGTGGACTTCGCTCGGCTTCGCCTCGCTGCGCGCGCCTGCGGCGCTTGCGGTGGTGCCTTCGAGGACCTCGGTGCCGCGCGGAGGCGGCCTGATTGACTTCGCTCGGCTTCGCCTCGCTGCGCGCGCCGCCGGAGGAACCGGCGGCGCTTGCGCGGGCGACCTTGGCGGCTTCGGGCCGAGCTGGCAGGCCGGCGGGACGGCTCCCGACCGAAGCTCCCGTAGCCAGCTCCGCCTGGATCGAAGGGGGAAGCCGCAAGCGGAGGCGGGTCCTCCCGCCGGAGCGCGTAGCGAGCCGCAGGCGAGCGGAGTAACAGGCTAAGCGGAGAGCGGGCGGCGGCGGCTGGCGTGGGCGGCGCGGCGGCGCTCCTCGGCAGCGACGCGCTTCGCGAGCCGGTGGAGCCAGGCGGCGAAGGGCACGTCGCCCGCGTAGCTGTCGAGCTCGGCGTAGAGGCGCTGGAAGATCTGGTCGGCGAGCGCCTCGGCGGCCGGACGGCGCCGCGTGCAGCGCGCGGCGAAGCCCCAGACGTAGGGGAAGCTCTCTTCGTAGATCCTCGAAAACGCGTCGTAATCGCCGGCAGCGGCGGCGCGCGTCAAGGTGACGTCGGTCGACATCAACATGGCTCGTGAGCGTCCTCCGCCCCTGAGTGGCCTCGCCGGCGGGGGGCGTTCCCGCGCGATAGGAGAAAACCCTAGTCGAGAATGGGGCCTTCTTCAGTGTCATGCATCACACCGATTGACGATGTACCGATCGGTACAGTAGCCTTCCAACCGAAGTGGCTCGCGATCGACGAGATCGAGCACGAGGCGGTGGCCTGCGACGTGCTGCAGGCGACCCACCCCGGCTACGGGCTGCGCATCGCGGGCTTCCTGCTGGCGAGCGTCACGCTCTGGGAGTGGACCATCGCGGGGATGCGCATGCTGCTGCGCCAGGACGGGCTGCCGCGCGCCGAGCAGGCCCGGCAGCGCTGCGCGCGCGACGACGGCCGGCTGCTGCGCCGGGCGGGACGCAACCTCCGGGCCTACTTCCGGCGCGACTTCCACCCGAGCCAGATCGACGACATGCCGCTGGCGCGGACGCGGCTGCCCGAGATCGGCGATGCCGCGCCCTGAGCGCGCCACCACCGCTTCGGGCGAGCACAGTCGCGCGCGGCTGCTCGAGAGCGCGATCGAGCTGATCGCCGAGCGCGGCTACGCGGCGACCGGCGTGGGCGCGGTGTGCGAGCGCGCCGGCATGGCGAAGACCGCGCTCTACTGGCACTTCGGGAGCAAGGAGGGGCTGCTCGCCGCCGTGGTCGAGCAGGTGGGCGGCCACTGGATCGAGGAGATCCAGAAGAGCGCCGACCAGACCGGCGACCCGCTCGAGCGCATCGAGCGCCTGATCGACGGCTGGCGCGCCATCCTGCTCGAGCAGCCGCAGCGGCTGCGGCTGCTGCTGGTCGTGCTGCTCGAGCGCGGCGACGCCTCGGCGCCCACGCGCGAGGCGCTGAGCCGCGTCTGGGAGCGCGCCGAGGCGGCGCTCGTGCAGGGCATCGAGGACAGCGTCGACCGTCCGCTCCCCGACCTCGACCTGGTGGCGCACACCGCGCTCACCCTGCTCCACGGCATCCTGATGCGTCGCCTGCTCGACCCCGAAGGCACCGACGTCGAACGCCTCTTCGACGAGTTCCGCCGCACCCTCACCCTCACCATCGCCCACCGCCTCGGCCCGGGGAACGCGGACGTTCGTTGAGAACGCCCCCCCCGGCTGGTTGGCGAGGCGTGGCGCGGCGAAGCCGACTCAACGCGCGCGCAGCGCGTCGAGCGCGGGCGGGCCGACGCGCAGGTCGAGCATCGGGCCCGGACCCAGGCACGCCATTGCCGTGACGCCCAGCAACAGGTGGCTCGCGATCAGCGCCGGCAGGTTCCCGTGGCGGCGGAAGTGCCAGATCCAGAAGCTGCCGGCGACCGCCACGCCGAGCATCAGCGCCGGGTTGGGTGCGTGCAGCACCACGAACACGGCGCTGGTCGCGGCCACCGTCGCGCGCAGGCGACGCGGCTCGCCGAGCGGGGTGCAGAGCTCGAACACCCGGTTGTTGAGGAACGCCTGCAGCAGCACCTGCTGAGCGATCAGCCCCGGCACGTAGTCGAGCAGCCAGCCGAGCCGGGCGGCGCCCAGCGATGCAGTGCCGAGTGCGAGCCCGGCCGCGAGTAGCGCCGCCACGCCCAGCGCGCTCGCGAGTGCGAGCGAGCCCGCCCCGCGCCGCCAGGCGCCAGGAGCGAGACCGAGCGCGGCACGGCGGTCGCGCGCGACGGCGATCGACCCGAGCGCAACCGCGCCCGCCAGCAGCGGCGGGCCGATGCGCAGCAGCGTGCGAAGCGCGCCGTCCGGCACGAACTCCCACGCGCGCCACACCATCGCGAGTACTGCGGCGACAACCGCGAGCACCTCGAGCGCCGCGCGCAGCGGCCGGGTCGCATTCGTGGACTCGATCCCAGCGCCCTCTGACTGCCGCGCCTCACACCGTCGCGGTCTCGGCTGCAACACCCGCGCAAATCCGAGGCCATGGTCGCCGACGCGAGTCGCTTGTCAATCGGCCGCGGGCGCCGGCTGGAGCTGGTGCCGCCACCTCGCAGCCACGTCACGAAGCCCCCACATCGAGATGCCGCGGCCTACGCGCTGGTGACGGCAACGATGGACACGTCCTGCTTCAGCTCGGCTCGCGGACCGGGCTCTCGGTCTGGGCGCTCTCGCGCGCAAAGCGGAAGAGCTGGCCCAGGTCGAGGCGGTCGCGCCAGAGGAAGTAGCCGGCGCCGACCGCGAACAGCAGGTACGTCCACCAGTGCATGGCGAGCGCGTACGCGAGCGCCCGCGCGTCGAGCTCTCCGCCGTAGACGCCGAACAGCGCCAGCCCGGCCCGGGCCCCGGCCTCGAACACGCCGGCGAAGCCGGGTGGCGCGGGCAGCGCGATCGCCAGCATCGTGACGATCACGACGGTCAGCGACTCACCGAAGCCGATGAAGGACTCCAGCTCGAACGCGTACGCCAGCCACATCGCCGCGAGGCCCATGGTGAGGAAGATCAGCACCGTGAGCGCCACGATGGCGGCGAGCCGGCGCGGGTCGCGCAGGCTCGCCACACCCGCGACGAAGCTCTCGGCGAAGCGCAGCACGCCGCGCGAGAAGCGCAGCAGCCAGCCGGAACCGATGCGGTGCTCGAACGCCTCGACGAGGCGCGCGCCGAGGCGCAGGGCCGCCTGCCCGAACACGACCAGCCCGAGCAGCAGCACCAGCGCGGGCGGCAGCACCACCAGAGCCGCCGAGCGGCTCAGTTCGACCAGCGAAAGCTCGCGCCCGAACATGGCGATCGTGCGATCCGGCACCTCGACCCAGAGTACGATGCCCAAGATCACGACGAACAGCGCAACGATATCGATCAGTCGCTCCACGACCACCAGCCCGAAGGAGGCGCCGAGCGCGACGTTTTCGCGCCGCCAGTAGAGGTAGGGCCGCACCGCCTCGCCGAGCCGGGCGGGAAAGGTGTTGATGCAGAAGAAGCCGACGAAGAAGATCGAGAGCTGCGAGCGGTAGGTAGCCGCCGGCGCCAGCGTGCGAACCAGGATCGCCTGACGCCAGGCGCGTAGGGCCTGCTGCGCCACGAACGCGAGCGTCACCGGCACCAGGTAGATCCAGTGGGCCTGCGCGAGCACCGTGCCCAGCTCGGCCATCGGCACGCCCCAGAGCGCCAGCATCAGGAACGCCGCGCCCACCACCAGACCGATCAAGATGGTGCGGATCACGAGCGCGCGGGCTCCGCCCGACGGGCGATCGCGATGCGCAGGTGCTTGGTGGGCGGCATCGCGATCACCTACGGTTGGATGGACGCAGGTCGGCTGGACGCAGTTCCGATTGGCGCAGAGAGCGAAGCGTTCGGAGCGACCGTGGAAGCGAGGATGGCACCGGGACCGTAGGCGATCAAGGTTCGAGCGGCCGGGCGCGAGCGCGGCGGCCCGGGACGAGACCGCCGATGCGGCTCCTCTTGGTCCCCCACGCCTCACCGCGAGCTCGACGCCTCCGTGCGTCGCCTGGGCGCCCCTGCTCGCCGCATCGCGGCGCGGAGCGCGGCTCAACCGTCGCTCCGAAACGTCCGAAGTGCACTCCAGACGTAGCTCGGTGCGATACGTTGGCGTCGGGGCGACGGGAGTCGGCCCCCGCCCCACACCGCCGGGAGCGGAGTCGAGAGTGCTGCGCTGGATCCTGCGAGCCTGCTTCGAGCGCCTGCCGCTCACCCTGGGCGCGAGCCTGGGCCTGGCCCAGCTCGTGGTCGCGCTGTGGCTGTGCTTCGTGCTCGACCTCACGGTGCCGCTGCCGGCGGGTGCGCTGGTGGCGCTCGCCGTGGTGCTGGCGGCGAGCAACGCCTGGCTGCTGCGGCTCGCCAGCCGCTGCAGCGGTCCCGGGCACCCCGCGCGCCACCTGGCCGTGGCACACATCGGACTCGGCTTCGTCACGCTGGTCGTGGCCACCGCGGTCACGACGGCGTTCGGGGCCGTGCTGGGCCTGAGCGCGGTGCTGGCCTTCACGGGCGCGGGACCGGATCTCGCCGCGAGCCTGTTCCGCGTGACCAGCGTCGGCGCCGCGGGCGCCAGCCTGCTGTGGGCCGGCTGGGGCTTCACCCTCGGCGGCGCGCGGATCGTGGTGAGCCGCGTTGCCGTGCCGGTCGCCGGCCTCGCGCCCGCGCTCGGCGGCCTGCGCATCGCCCACCTCACCGACCTGCACATCGGCAACGGGCTCGAGGGCGAGCGGATCGCGCGCATCGTGCGCCGCGTGGCCGCGCTCGAGCCCGACCTGGTGGTGCTGACCGGCGACCTCTTCGACCGCGACCCGGAAGTGCTGGCGGACGGCGCGCGCCGGCTCGGCGCGCTGCGCGCCCCGCTCGGCGTCTTCGCCGTGCTGGGCAACCACGACGCGTACACCGGCGTCGAGCGCGTGGCCGCAGCGCTCGCCGAGCACGCGCCCGGGATTCGCGTGCTGCGCGGCACCCAGCAGCGGCTCGACACGCCGGCGCCGCTCCACGTCGCGGGCGTCGACGATCCCGCCTACGACTGGGTCCGGCGCGGCCGGCGCCTTGCAGCTCTCGACGCGCTCGGCCGCGAGCGTGCCGCCGACGGCCCGACGCTGCTGCTGGTACACCGCCCGGACGCGTTCGAGCAGGCCGCCGAGCTGGGCTTCGCGCTGGTGCTCTCCGGCCACTACCACGGTGGGCAGGTGGCGCTCCCGCTGCGCGGCGGGCGCTGGAACGCGGCTCGGGCGCTCACCCCCTATTCGCGCGGCCTGTTCCACCGCAACGCCACTACGCTGTACGTCTCGCGCGGTCTCGGCTTCGCCGGCCCGCGCATCCGCGTCGGGGCTCCGCGGGAGATCGCGCTCTTGGAGCTCACTGGCTCGGGAGGGCGGCGAGGTTCGGTCCAGACGGCCCCGGCCGGCCGAGGCCGTGCCCAGGAGAGCGGCGCGCCGTGACGGGTGAGGCCGCACGTCCGGGCGTCGTGGGATGTGCACACGAGGCGGAGCGCCAGGGTCGTGGTAAGCTCCCCGCGTCCGTCAGAAGGAGTGGGGAATGGCGATCAAGATCGTGGTCGATTGGGATCTCTGCGAGGCGAACGCCCGCTGCATGGAGGTGTGCCCGGAGGTCTTCCAGGTCGACGACGACGACAACCTGAACATCCTGATCGAATCCCCCGGCGAGGAGCTGCGCGAGAAGCTCGTGGAAGCCGAGCGCGTCTGCCCCCGCCAGGCCATCAAGCTGGAAGGCTAGCCCGGGGAGCGCAGCTCCCGATCGCCATGGACGTCCGCTTCGTCGGCTGTCTGCAGCCCGCGGTCGCCGACACGGAGACGCCCGGTGTGGTGACGGCGCTCGAGGCCCGCGGCGTGCGCGCCGAGCTGGCGGCCTGGGACGATCCGGGGATCGACTGGTCGGACGCGCGGCTCACCGTGATCCGCTCGCCCTGGAACTACGACCAGCGGCTGGGCGCGTTCCTGGCGTGGGCCGACCGCGTGGACGCGATGTCGCGGCTGTGGAACCGCGCGCCCGTGGTGCGCTGGAACCACCACAAGGCCTACCTGCTCGACCTCGAGCGCGCGGGCGTGCCGGTGGTGCCGACCGAGCTCGTGATCCGCCACAGTGAGGCGTCGCTCGACGGAATCCTCGTCGCGCGCGGCTGGGACGAGGCGGTGGTGAAGCCGGCCGTGTCGCTCGGCTCGCGCGGCGCGCAGCGGGCACGCCGCGGCGACGCGGAGGCGCAGCAGCACCTGGACGCGCTGCTCGCGCGAGGCGACGCGCTGGTGCAGCGCTACTTCGAGGCGATCGAGACCGAGGGCGAGCTCTCGGTCGTGGTGATCGACGGCGAGATCACCCACGCCGTGCGCAAGGCGCCCGCCGACGGCGACTTCCGCGTCCAGCCCCAGTACGGCGGCCGCACGGCGTCGGCACCGGTCGCGCCCGAGGCCGAGGCCGCCACGCGGCGCGCCCTCGCCTGCGTCTCGGAGCCACTGCTCTACGCGCGCGTCGACCTCGTTCCGGTCGACGGCCGCCTGCACCTGATGGAGCTCGAGCTGATCGAGCCCGCGCTCTACCTCGACACCGCCGCCCCCGCCCGCGACCGCCTCTGCAACGCCATCGCAGCCCGCCTCTGACTCACCCCGCCCCGCCGGCCTCCCAACCCTCGAAGAACCTCGCGACCCCGCCCGCGCAAGCGGAGGCGAAGCCGGAGCGCGCAGCGAGCCGAAGGCGAGCGAAGTCCATCAGGCCGTCTTCGCGGAGCTCCGAGCCCGTTGACGGCACCCCCGCAAGCGCAGCCGCAAAGCGGCGGCGCGCGCAGCGAGCCGCAGGCGAGCGAAGTCCATAGAACCGGAAGTCCATCAGACCTGCAGCCGCAGCGTGAAGACCGCGCCGCCACCCGGGCGGTTGGCGGCTTCGAGCGTACCGCCCTGCCGGCGCACGATGTCGAGGCTGAGGCTCAGCCCGAGGCCGGTCCCCTGGCCCGGCTCCTTGGTGGTGAAGAACGGGTCGAACAGGTGGGGCAGCACGTCGTCTGAGATTCCGGTGCCGCGGTCGCTCACGACCACCCGCACCTCGGCGCCCTCGGCGTACAGCTCGACCTCGATGTCGGCCCGGTCGCCGCTGGCCTGGATCGCGTTCACGAGCAGGTTGGTCAGCACCTGCACCAGCTCGTCGGACCGAGCCTGCACGGGCGGCACGGGGTGCAGTCGGGTGCGAATGGCGTGCGGCGGCAGGCCCAGCGCGGCCAGCGCGCAGGCCTTCTCGACCACCTCCAACAGGTCCACCGGCTGGCGCTCGGCCTGCGGTGCGGCGGTGCGGGCGAAGCCGGTCAGCCGCTCGACCAGGCGGCCGATGCGCGCCAGCCCGTCCTGCATCTCCGCGACGATGTCGGGTGCGTCGGCGGCCAGCTCGGCTCCCTTGGGACCGAGTGCGTGGCGCACGCCGGGCGCTTCGAGCTGCCGCGACAGCTCCTCGAGGCCGTGCAGGTTGGCCTTCATGAAGGCGAGCGGGTTGTTGATCTCGTGGGCGATCCCGGCGGTGAGGAAGCCGAGGGACTCGAGGCGCTGCGCCTGCTGGAGCTGCTGGTCGACGCGGCGCGACTCGGTGCGGTCGCTCACGACCACGCAGGTTCCCGCGGTGCCGAACGTTCCCTGCACCGGGAAGGCATCGATCTCGATCGCGCGGTGCGAGTCGTCCGCCAGGCGCCCGAGCACGGGCTCGAGCGGCTGGCCCGCCAGCGTGGTCTCGCCGCTCAGCGCGACCGCCGCGGGATTCGCATCGACGATGCGGCCGTCGAGGTCGGCCACCAGCACGCCGACACCGAGCTGCTCGATCACGTCGCGGCGCGCGACGGGCAGGAACGCCGCCAGTCCCGAGTCGAGCACGGCCAGGCGGATCGCCACCACGCCGAATCCGACCAGGATTGGCGTGGGGTCGCCGTACATCGTGAAACGCCCGCTCACGAGGTGCACCAGGTTGGACAGCAGGGGCAGTGATGCCCCGCCGCAGATGGCGACCATCCGCAGCGGGCTCGCCTTGCCGAGCCGCACGGCCGCCAGCAGGAAGTAGCCCGTGCCGATCGCGATCAGCGTCCAGCCGATCCCGACGTGGAGCGCGAACAGCGGGCCGAACACGGCGGGGCGTGCGGTCCCGTGCACGAGCCAGGCGTGCAGATCGGTGTAGAGCAGCGCGTACAGGACCGCCTGGATCGCGGCCGGTGCCAGCGCCAGGCTGGGCGCGCGGCGGCGCCAGGGTGCGCGGGCGGCCTCGGCCGCGGTCAGCAGCCACGCGACCGGGAGCACCGAGGTGCCGAGGTAGAGCAGGCGCCGGCCCGCGAGCACCTCGCCGGGCTCGCCGGCCTGGACGACGAGAAGCTCGCCGGCCGCCCACAGCGCCGCCGACAGACCGAGCAGCGCGGGCGGCAGCGCATGGGGACGCCGAGGCCGTGCGCTGGCGATGTCCACCACCACCCACAGCCCGAGAACGATCGTCCCGATCAGCCCAAGCTCGAATCCCACACCTCCTCCTCGGCCACGCGCCCCAACGGATTGAGGAGAGGCGAATCGGGGAAGGCATGGGACTCGGGGTCTAGTCGAGGAGGGTGTCGATGAGGCGTTCGACCATGGCGGCGCCGAGCCAGGAGCCGAGTGGGATGACGAGGTAGAGGGTGAAGCGGAGCAGGATCGAGGCGTCGAGCGGCCAGGGACGCACGGCTTCGATCAGCGCCAGGTAGCTGGTCAGCTCGTCGAGGGGTGCCCCGTCGGGCGCACCGCCGGCGGCGAGGGCGTGGCGGCGGCGGCGGATCTCGGCGCGGCACCAGGCGAGCTCCTTTCGCTTCGCCTCGGCGATGGCGTCGCGCACGCCGCGCAACGGGATGCGCAGCACCTCGGCGGCGAGCAGCGCCGCCACGACCAGGGCGACGCCCAGCACGACGGGCATGCCGGGACGTGCGCGCCAGTCGGGGAGGAGCAGCACGACGATGCCGAAGAAGCCCAGGCACAGCAGTGCGCTGCGCAGACCGTGGCGGGCGAGCGGCGCCAGCGGCTCGAGATCGAGCAGGTCGAAGCGAGCGTGCTCGCGCCCGAGCCGAGCGAGACGGCGCGAGTCGGCCAGCGTCAGATAGACGAAGCGCCCGGTCATCCAGCCGATGATCGGCAGCATGACGCGGTGGGTGGCGGCGGCCGTGTTGAGCTCGCCGATCGAGTAGACCCGCAGGGAGAGATCCGTCACGATCGGAATCGCCATGGCGGACACCACGCCGATCACGCCTGCGCGGCGCAGCGAGCGCCGCTCGTAGTCGCCGACCCGCACCGACGCCGGCGGGACGTCGAGAGCCGGCGCCAGGGCCTCGAGGGTGCGTCGGCCGCTGGTTACGGCGTAGGCGCTGGCGGCGGCGAGGAAGCCGGCCAGCAGCGCGAACACCACCGAGAAGCGGTACTCCTCGAGCTTGGGATCCGCCGCCGGCTCGCCGCGCAGCACCCGCGACAGGTCGCCGGAGGCGAGCTCCACGACGGCCATCGTCGCGAGCAGCAGCGCCACGACGGCGAGCCCCCCCGAGACGGGTGCGGTCGCCAGCACCCGGGCGATCCACGGTGCGCTCGGAGCCGGTAGCGCGGGGCGGGCGGCCTCGGCCATGCCGGAGAGCCTAGAGCCGCTCTGGGGAGTTCGCCCGGCGCCGGCTCACTGCAGGTCCTTCACCCAGGAGTCGTCGCGGAACCAGAAGTCGCGCGCCCTCTGGATCGCCCCGGTCTTCTCGAGAGAAGCGAGGAAGGTCTCGATCATCCGGGCGAAGCGCGGGTCGTCGCGCTGCACGGCGATCCCCATCGGCTCGATCGTGAAGGTCGTCCTGCCGAGCAGCAGGCGCGCGTCGGGGTGGCGCAGCCGCGCGAAGTGGCAGGTCTCGCGGTCGGCCATCAGCGCGTCGGCCTCGCCGTCGATCGCGCGCCGGATCGCGTCGTCGAGGCTGGCGCTCACGAGCAGGGTCGCGCGCGGCAGCATCTCCTGGACGAACTTCTCGCTGGTCGACCCCGCCAGCGCCGAGAGCTTCTTGGTGGGGCGGTTGAGATCCTTGGCCAGCTCGACGGCCGCGAGCTCCTCCGAGCGCGTGCAGAGCGTCTTCCCGGAGGTGAAGTAGGGACCGATGAAGGTCGCGCGCCGGCTGCGCGCCGGCGTGATCGTCATGCCCGACATCACGATCTCGAGCTGGCCGGCCTCGAGCGCGTCGAGCAGCTCCCCGAACGGAAGCCGCACGAACTCCACCTCGACGCCCATCGCGCCCGCCAGCACGTTGGCCAGCGCCACGTCGAGCCCGATCATCTTGCCGCTGCGCGTCGTCATCGTGAGCGGCGGCTGCTCGCCCGACATGCCCACCCGCATCACGCCGGTCTTGGTGACGCGGCGCAGCCCGCGCGACGCGGACTCCTCGTCCTGCGTGCCGGAGGAGGCGCAGGCCAGCAGCCCCGGGACGGCGAGGGCCAGGGCCACGGCGAGCGCGCGGGCGCATGAGGACGGCATCGGCAAGACCTCCGTGTCGGAACGTCGCGGCGCGCCCCCGGGCGTGCCCGGCGGGATGGTGAGGACCCGCAGCCCTCCGGTCAAGCCCGAGCCTCGCCGCCCGACGGCGGTCGCGGATCTCCCCTCAGAACTCCGTGCGCAGCCCGATGCGGAAGTTGCGTCCCGGCAGCTTCACCTCGTCGACGTTGAAGGACACGGCGTTGCGGGCGCCCACGTCCAGCAGGTTCGTCGCCATGAAGCTGAGCTCGGTCGGTGCGAGATCCTCCAGCATGGGGAGCTTCACCCGCAGCGCGAGGTCCAGCATCACGAAGTCGTCGGTATCGCGCTCGAGGTCGGTCGCGTTCCACTGCGACTCGTGGCGCATGAAGCCGAAGCGCCCGTACACGCGGTCGTGCACGTAGACGAGGCTTCCGCCCCAGCGCATCGGCGGGATGCGCGGGATGTCGTTCTCGCCCGAGCCGCTGGTGAAGCGCGCGCGAACGTAGTCGAGCTGCCACTCCGTCCGCAGGCTGCCCCCGGCGAACTCGACCAGATGTGCACCCGCGGTGAGCTCGCCGCCCAGGAAGCTGGCGTTCCGTTGCCGGTAGAAGAGCTCGTCGAGATCGCCGTCGGGATCGGGGTTGCCCTCTTCGTCGACCGTCACACCGGTCTCCAGACCCGCGATGAAGTCGTCGTAGTAGGTGCTGAAGAGGCTGAGGTCGAAGTCGAAGCGCTCGAAGGCCCCGCGGACGCGGAGCTCCGCCGTGTACGCGGTCTCCTCGTCGAAGTCGGGATCGCCCACCTCGAAGGTGCTGGTCGCCTCGTGGGGCCCGCGCGCGAAGAGCTCGACCTGGGCCGGCGCCCGCTGGGACACGGAGCCCGTGAGTCCGATCGTCCAGTTCTCGTTGGGGTGGTAGATCGAGGACACGGAGCCGCTGATCGGAGCGAACGCGCGGTTCCGCTTGCGCCCGCTGATCGGCGTGCCGTCGACCCAGGTCCCTTCGAAGCGCGCGCCCACCTGCAGGTCGAAGTGCTCCGCCAGCGGCCGCTCCTCGAAGAAGTAGGCCGCGAACATCTCCGTGTCGCTCTGGTCGAGGAACTCGGCGGCCTCGCCGGAGGCCTTCAGGTCCTGGGCGCGGCCGTGGAACCCGAGGGCTCCCACGAAGCCGAACAGCGGCTCGTGCAGCAGCTCGAGGCGGCCGTCGAACTCGTCGTTGTCGAAGGTCTGACCGGTGACGCCGTCGGCGATCTCGTCGTGCTCGTAGTCGGAGTAGATGCCGCGCAGCCGGATCTCGCGCACGCCCTCGAAGGGCTCGAACAGGTCGCCCTCGAAGCGATAGCGGTCGGTCTCCAGGTCGATCTCGACGGGCTCGTCCTCGGGGATGCCGTACTCGCTCTCGAAGCGCGTGTAGGCGAAGCCGATGCGGCCGAAGTCCGTGATCAGCGAGGCGCCCGGCGAGATCGTCCAGGTCTCGGTGTCGCTACCGCGCTGGGTCTTGTCGTCGCCCCGCTGGTAGTTGCCGGCGTCGCGGTACATCCCGTCCAGGCGCCAGGCGAGGGGCCCGAAGCCGCCCTCGATCCGACCGTTGAAGTCGCCCTGGTCCTCGTTCTTGCCGTAGGCGCCCACCAGCTCGCCGCGCAGGGGCTCCTCGATGCGCAGCCTCGGGACGCGGTTCGTGAGCGCGTTGACCACCCCCGCGGAGGCCCCGCCGCCGTAGCGGAGCACCGCCGGGCCGCGAACGACCTCGACCGACTCCGCCGAGAGAGCGTTCACCGGCACCGCGTGGTCCGGACTGAGGCGCGAGACGTCCTGGGTCGAGAGCCCGCCCTCGAGCACCTCGGTCCGGAAGGCATCCTGGCCGCGGATCACGGGGCGACTGGCGCCCCCCGTGAAGCCGGTGGTCGCGACGCCGGGCTGGGTCGCGAGGGTTTCGCCGAGCGTGGAGCCCAGATCCTGGAGGACCTGCTGCCGGTCGATCTGGATCACGGGAACCGCGAGCTCGTCGGGGCTGTGCTCGAGCGGTGTGGCGGTGACGACGATGCGCTCGTCCACGTGGTCGCCGTCGTGATCGTGCTCGTGGGCGTGCTCGTGGACGGCCTCGTCGTCGGAGGTGGCCGTGCCGTCGGCGGGGTCCGCCTCGGACGCGAGGGCCAGGTGGAAAGGGACTGCAAGGCACAGGACCGCGGACGCAGTGGCCGCGCACCGGCGCGACCCACGGATTCGCCGAGATCGAAGCATACCTGGGATCTCCCCGCGCGACCGACCCCTCGCGCCTGCGAGCGGGCGATCGCTCGATTCACTCCGTGCTGCGGAGCATTCGAAGAATCGAGAGTCAGACGAGGGGAGAGAGCGGGGGCGGAGCGCGCGGAGGCGGGCCGGCACCCAGGTCGGGGCCTCGCTTCGCGCGAACCGCGGCATCGACGACCGGGATGCGCGGCGTGGCGACGGGGGCCACGGCGACTCCGGGAGCCGGGGTGAACGCCCGCGTGCGGGCGCCGATGCGGCAGAGGAGACACTCCTTCGCGTGGTCGGCAGCCCGCGTCGCGTGGTAGCCCGCGTCCGCTCCGGCGATCGCGGTCTCGAAGGCGGCCACGGCGTGGGCATGCGGCAGGGTGGCCTGCGCCCCGAAGAGCACGACGAGCCGCGCCAAGGCTGCGCGGCGCCACGCGACTGCGGCCATCGCGGCGAGGCTTACCACAGGCCCACTGCAGCCGACAACCCCGCGGAAACCCTTAGCCCCCGCCGCGAGTCGCGATCAGCTCGAGCCAGACCCGGGCCGAGGGCCGAGTCTTGCGGTGCGCAAGCGCCCGCTCGAAGGCGCGGCGCGCCTCCTCGTAGCGACCTCGCTCGTAGCGCGCGACGCCGAGCAGCAGCTGGGCGGCGCCCTCGTCGTCGAGCCCTCCGCGCGCGAGCGCCCGCTCGATGGCCCGCTGCGCGTCGGCCCAGCGGCCGGCGTTCAGGTGGATCCGGCCCAGGCGCAGCCAGAGCCTGCCGTCCTCGGCGGCCTCGGCGGCGCGCGTGAGGGGCTCGCGGGCCCGCTCGTCTTCGCGCGCCAGGGTCCAGGCGTTCGCGAGCAGCTCCAGGTGTCGCTGGCTGTCCTCGATGCGGCCGGCGGCGAGGTCGCGCTCGAGGAGCTGCGCCGCCGCCAGCGGGATCCCCCGAAACAGCTGGAGCTGCACCAGGCGCCTGCGCTCCTGGCTCGACTCGAGCAGTCCCAGGCGATCCGCGAGCGAGAGCGCCGCCAGCGCGTCCTCCTCCCGCTCCAGCGCCCCGTAGACGGCGACCAGCTGCATCCAGTCGGACTTGTGGAGCGGGTCGGCTTCGATCAAGCGGGTGAGCCAGTAGGCGGCGCGCGCATACTGCCCCGCGGCCATGCTCAGCTGGGCTCCGAGCCGCATCCAGGTCTCCTGCGGCTCCTCCATGCGGGCCAGCCCCCGCTCGGCCCACTCGAAGGCGAGAGCGGACTCCTCCCGATGCGCGTAGGCGGCGGCGAGCGTCATGTGCGCCGCGGCGCTCGGGTTGGGCGCCTCCTCGAACCACGCGCGGAGCACCTCGATCGCCTCGTCCACCCGACCCTCGATCAGGTGGAGGCGACCCAGGTCGAAGCGCATGTTGCGGGCCGAGCTCTCGGGCAGGGCGCCCAGGGAGAGCGCCTGCTGGAAGGACTCGATGGCGCGGGCGACGCGGTCGCGACCGCTGTGCACGTAGCCGAGCGTCTGGTGAACCAGCGCGCGCTCGTGGCTGTTGAGCTTCCCGGAGTCCAGGAGCTTCCGCAGTCGCTTTTCGGCGTCGGCGTAGCGCTCGTCGGCCAGACCCCGCCGCGCCGCCTCGAGCTCCTCGTAGACGGCCCGTCCCACCGTTTCGACCACCTGCGAGGCCGGGGGCGGCCGCTTCTCGCGCGCCGCGGCAGGGCCCGGCGATCCGCCCCAGCCGAGCGCCAGGGCGAGGAGGCAGCTCGCAACGCGGACTGCGCGCCTCACGAGCCCGCCGCGGTCGGGTCGAAGTCGATCACGATGCGCACCCCGCGACGCTCGACGGGCCGGCCGTCCTCGACCCTTGGGCGGTACTTGAAGCGGCTCACCGCGCGCCTGGCCACCCGGTCGAAGGTGCGAGGCGGCTCGGAGTCCAGCACCACCACGTCCGTCACGCTGCCCGTCGCGGTGACGGTGAACTCGAGCAGCACCCAGCCCCCGATCCCCATGCGCGCGGCGCGCAGCGGGTACTCGGGCGGCACCCGCACCAGGGGCACCACGTCCATGTCCGAGAGCGGGGCGCCCAGACCGGGCGGCGCCAGCGAGGCGAGAGCGGGCAGCGCGACGCCCGTGTCCACGGGGCCGAGGTCGGGCCGGGCGAGCGGGGCGAGCCGGGCGGTCGGAGCGCCTTGCAGTGGGCGCGGCCGGGGCGCCTCGGGCCGCTCCGGCAGGCGCCGCCGCTTCGTACGCACCGGCGACTCCCGCCGCACCCGCTGGAACTCCACCGGCGTGCTGGCGACCCCCGGCGCGGCGGCCGCGGGATCCATCGAGACGAGCGCGCTCATCAGGTGGAAGAGGGCGAACGTCACGGCGACGGCCAGCAGCGCGGCGGCCCAGACCCGCACGAGCTACTCCTCCGGCCGCTGCGCCGCCACCGCGATGTTCTCGGCACCCGCGAGGCGGGCCTGGTCCATGACCTGCACGAAGGTGCCGTTGCGGCTCTCGGCGTCGGCCTGGATCACGACCGAGCCCTGGGGATTCTCGGCCAGCAGCCGCTCGACGTTGGCGCGCACGGCGCGCACGTCGACCCGACGTCGCTGGATCCACACCTCGTCGTTCGCATCGATGGCGATCAGGATGTTCGCGAGCTGCTGGGGGGCCGCCGTGACGGCCCGCGGCCGGTTCACCTCGATGCCGGACTCCTTCACGAACGAGGAGGTCACGACGAAGAAGATCAAGAGGATGAAGACGACGTCCAACAGCGGCGTCATGTTCGGATCCTCGCCTTCCTCCTCGCGTCGTCGTCGGCGGATGCGCCCCACGGGACCCAACCTAGCAGCCCGTTGAAGAACCCTCCCGTCGCCTGGCACGCGCCTTCGGCCCGAGCTCTGCGTTGCGAAACCTCGCCGTAGCGACGGCCCTGCCTATCCGGCTGGCTCAGCCACGAGGGTTCGGTAGGGAAGCGGTGCGGCGCGGACGGCGCGTTGGAGCACGAACCCGAACATCTCGCTTTCTCTCCAGCGGCGATCGAA